>NZ_JBWKUP010000003.1:0-391535 GCF_059420905.1 Janthinobacterium sp. GW821-FHT03C08
CACGAAGCAATCGGAAGTGGTTCCAAGAAAAGCCTCTAAGCTTCAGTCATACGAGACCGTACCGCAAACCGACACAGGTGGGCGAGATGAGTATTCTAAGGCGCTTGAGAGAACTCGGGAGAAGGAACTCGGCAAATTGGTACCGTAACTTCGGGAAAAGGTACGCCCCGGTAGCTTGATTGGTTTACTCCATGAGGGTGAAAGGGTTGCAATAAACTGGTGGCTGCGACTGTTTAATAAAAACACAGCACTCTGCAAACACGAAAGTGGACGTATAGGGTGTGACGCCTGCCCGGTGCTGGAAGATTAAATGATGGGGTGCAAGCTCTTGATTGAAGTCCCAGTAAACGGCGGCCGTAACTATAACGGTCCTAAGGTAGCGAAATTCCTTGTCGGGTAAGTTCCGACCTGCACGAATGGCGTAACGATGGCCACACTGTCTCCTCCCGAGACTCAGCGAAGTTGAAATGTTTGTGATGATGCAATCTACCCGCGGCTAGACGGAAAGACCCCATGAACCTTTACTGTAGCTTTGCATTGGACTTTGAACCAATCTGTGTAGGATAGGTGGGAGGCTTTGAAGCGGGGACGCTAGTTCTCGTGGAGCCAACCTTGAAATACCACCCTGGTTTGTTTGAGGTTCTAACCTTGGTCCGTTATCCGGATCGGGGACAGTGCATGGTAGGCAGTTTGACTGGGGCGGTCTCCTCCTAAAGTGTAACGGAGGAGTTCGAAGGTACGCTAGATACGGTCGGACATCGTGTTGATAGTGCAATGGCATAAGCGTGCTTAACTGCGAGACTGACAAGTCGAGCAGGTACGAAAGTAGGACATAGTGATCCGGTGGTTCTGTATGGAAGGGCCATCGCTCAACGGATAAAAGGTACTCTGGGGATAACAGGCTGATTCCTCCCAAGAGTTCATATCGACGGGGGAGTTTGGCACCTCGATGTCGGCTCATCACATCCTGGGGCTGTAGCCGGTCCCAAGGGTATGGCTGTTCGCCATTTAAAGTGGTACGTGAGCTGGGTTTAAAACGTCGTGAGACAGTTTGGTCCCTATCTGCCGTGGGCGTTGGAAATTTGAAGGGGGCTGCTCCTAGTACGAGAGGACCGGAGTGGACGAACCTCTGGTGTACCGGTTGTCACGCCAGTGGCATTGCCGGGTAGCTAAGTTCGGAAGAGATAACCGCTGAAAGCATCTAAGCGGGAAACTTGCCTTGAGATGAGATTTCCCAGAGCCTTGAGCTCTTTGAAGGGTCGTTCGAGACCAGGACGTTGATAGGCTGGGTGTGGAAGTGCAGTAATGCATTAAGCTAACCAGTACTAATTGCCCGTACGGCTTGTCCCTATAACCTTAGCAGGTACAGAGGATGAGAAAGTACATGTTGCGTGTTGTTGATCGCAGTCATTACCCAAAATGCTAAATAATCCGCTTCTTCCAGATTCAGGCCTTGTCGCTCCACTGAGGACAAGCGCCAGTACAAGTTATGCCTGATGACCATAGCAAGTTGGTCCCACCCCTTCCCATCCCGAACAGGACCGTGAAACAACTTTGCGCCGATGATAGTGCTGCAACCAGTGTGAAAGTAGGTTATCGTCAGGCTTGTTATTCGCAGTAAGAGAAAAACCCGCTCAGCAATGAGCGGGTTTTTTTTCGTCTGGCGCTTTGTTGTGGCGAGTTCCACAGGGAATCGACCCCCGACGGCTCAATATACGCAGGTGTATGCAGCAGTGAATGCGACAGGCGAAAAAAAAGACAGCGCTATGCGCTGCCTTTGTCATTTATCAAACCCATTAGAAATGATAAGCGACTTTGACGTTCATGTAATTGACGCCGCTATTCGGTTTCTTGTAGCCGCCGTTCGAGAAATGCTGGATTTTCGCAGCGACTTCCCATTTGTTGTTGAAGACGTAGCCGACGCCGATGTGGTCGCCGAACTGGAAGTGGGTCGACAGGCGGTTATCGTCGTTATCGTACAGCTTTGACAGCATGTGTACGCCGATACCGGCTTCCGCATACAAGCCCAGCTTATTCGTGTTCTCAAAGCGGAATACAGGGGTCAAGCCCAGATCCCACAGCTTTTGATGCTGGCCAGGAACATTGCGATAGCTCTTGCCATCCCAGCCGCCAATGCTTGCATCCCAGTAACCGCTCAGTTGCGTGCCATTCGAGACAAACCAGGCTTTATCCCAGTTCGAGGTCACGCCAGCGCGCAGCATTTGTACCTTCACGCCCTTGGCGTACTCGCCGTAGACCGAGTCGATCAGTTTGTCGTCCGCTGCGAAGGCCGTGTGGCTGGCCAGCAGGGCGGCGGCAAGCGCCAGGAATTTGCATACTTGATTCTGATAGGACATATCTTCTTTCATCGTAAAATTAGCCAACGGGATGCGCACTAGCCATCGGTAGCGCGCGGCAGAGTGTAGTGTAACTGCTGAACATCAAACCAATTCTTACCATTACTTAATATTTGGCCATAGGAGCCGCAGTGACATTCCCTACAAAGATTGCCTTCCTTGGTATAGGCCTGATGGGCGAGCCGATGGCGCGCCGTTTGCTGCAAGCTGGGTATTTTGTCACAGTTTGGAATCGCACGCTAAGCAAGGCCCAAGTGCTGAAAACGGCCGGTGCGCAGGTGGCGGCATCGTTGGCCGATGCCGTGTCCGATGCCGAGGTCGTGATATCGATGCTGGAAGCTGGGCCAGCTGTCGCCGGCCTCATCGGGGATGCCTTGCCAGCCTTGAGACCGGGTACCTTATGGATCGACATGAGTTCGACCCAGCAAGTTGAAGCGCAGCAATTCCACGCCCGGCTGGCAGGTGCCGGCCACGGTTTCATCGACGCGCCCGTCTCAGGCGGTGTCGGCGGCGCGCAGGCCGGCAGCCTGGCCATCATGGCCGGCGGCAGCGGTAGCGATTACGCCCGCGTGGAAACGCTGCTGGCAGCCATGGGCCGGCCTACTCTGGTGGGGCCGGCGGGCAGCGGCCAGGTGGCCAAGCTGTGCAACCAGCTGATCGTGGGCGCCACCCTGAACATCGTGGCCGAAGCCTTGTTGCTGGCCCAGGCGGCAGGCGCCGATGCGGCTGCCGTGCGCACGGCCATCCGTGGTGGCTTTGCCGAAAGCAGGATACTGGAGGTGCATGGCCAGCGCATGCTGGAACGGAACTTTGTCGCTGGCGGCCAGGTGAAAAGCCAGGTCAAGGATATGCACAACATCCTCGCGGCAGCTGCGGCGGCCCACGTCACCTTGCCGGTGACGCAGCTGGTGACGCAGCGCTATGAAAGCATCGCCGCTACCTATCCGACGGCGGACCATGCGGCAGCCTTGCTGGCCCTGGAAGCATTGAATCCGGGCCAGCGCCTCGGTGATGGCCCGGACAAGCTTGCTTAATTGACGGGCAGGCTCGCTTCGGCCAGCTTGACCCAGAAACTGGCGCCGATGGGCAGCAGATGGTCGTTGAAGTCGTAGCTGCCGTTGTGCAGCACGCACGGCCCCAGGCCGTGGCCACCATCGCGGTGATCGCCGTCACCGTTGCCGATGAAGATGTAGCAGCCGGCTTTTTCTTGCAGGAAGAAGGCGAAATCTTCCGCGCCCATGGTCGGTTCGACATTCGCGTTGACCTTGTCGGCCCCCACCACGCTTTTCATGACCTCGACGGCGAACGCCGTTTCCTTGGCATGGTTGACCAGCGGCGGATAGTTGCGCTTGAAGTGGAACTCGACTTCTGCGCCAAAGGCGGCGGCCGTGTGCACGGCGATGTCGCGCATGCGCTCTTCGATGAGGTCCAGCACGGGCGTGGTGAAGGTGCGCACGGTACCGACCAGGCTGGCATCGTCGGGGATGACGTTGGTGGCGCTGCCCGCATGGATTTGCGTGATCGACAACACGGCCGTGTCCAGCGGACTCTTGTTGCGGGTGATGATGGTTTGCCAGCTTTGCGCGATCTGCACGGCCACCATCACGGGATCGATGCCCTTGTGGGGCTGGGCCGCGTGGGCACCCTTGCCTTTCACGGTGACGTGGAATTCATTGCTGGAGGCCATCATGGGGCCTTCCACCACGCTCAGGGTGCCCGTTTCGGCGCCTGGCCAGTTGTGCATGCCGTAGATGGCATCCATGGGAAAGCGGGTAAACAAGCCGTCAGCGATCATTTCGCGCGCGCCCGCGCCGCCTTCTTCCGCCGGCTGGAAGACCAGGTAGACCGTGCCATCAAAATGGCGGTGCTGCGCCAGGTAATGGGCCGCACCGAGCAGCATGGCCGTGTGGCCGTCGTGGCCGCAGGCGTGCATCTTGCCCGGGTGGCGCGACGCATGCTCGAAGGTATTCATTTCCTGCATGGGCAGGGCATCCATGTCGGCGCGCAGGCCAATGGCGCGTTTCGAAGTGCCATTCTGGATGATGCCGACCACGCCGGTGCGGCCCAGGCCGCGTACCACGGGAATGCCCCATTCCGTCAGTTTGGCGGCGACCACGTCCGAGGTGCGCTGTTCTTCGTAGCACAGTTCGGGGTGCGCATGCAGGTCGCGGCGGATGCCTTGCAGCTCGGATTGAAACGCCAAGATCGGATCAACTAGTTTCATGGAACTCTCCTGTGGATGCTGGCGCGCAGCCATGTAGGGCGCGCCGGACCGCGTCTGTTTGATCAAAAACATGCGCGGCTAATAATGCATTGTAGCCCTTGTTTGCAGGGTAAATCCAGCGCACGGACCAGCTTGCCCTGACGCCAACAGCAAGCGCGCGGAATGGTTTACAGTATCGCCTTCCGCCAACGTTTTTGGATTGCACCATGACCACCACCCAAGTGCGCGCCGCCTGCCCGCTCGATTGCCCCGATACCTGCGCCCTCCTGGTCACGGTGACCGATGGCGTGGCCACCGCTGTCAAGGGCGATCCCGACCACCCGACCACGGCCGGCGTGCTGTGCACCAAGGTGTCGCGCTTCACGGAGCGCACCTACCATGCGGACCGCTTGCTGACGCCGCTGCGCCGCGTGGGCAGGAAGGGGGAAGGCAAGTTCGAGCCCATCAGCTGGGACGAAGCACTGACGACCATCGCGGCCCGCTTGAAACCGATCGCCGCGCGCGATCCGCAGGCAATCTTGCCGTATAGCTACTGCGGCACCATGGGCCTGGTGCAGGGTGAATCGATGTCGTCGCGCTTCTTCAACCAGCTGGGCGCTTCCTTGCTGGACCGCACCATCTGCGCCTCGGCCGGCGCCACGGGCTACCGCTACACGGTGGGCGCCAGCATCGGCACGGACCTGGAACAGTTCCAGAACGCCAAGTTGATCATCATCTGGGGCGGCAACCCGATCGCCTCGAACCTGCACTTCTGGATGCGAGCGCAAGAAGCCAAGCGCCAGGGCGCCACCCTGATCGCCATCGACCCCTACCGTTCGCTGACGGCCGAAAAATGCCACCAGCATATCGCCTTGCTGCCGGGTACGGATGCGGCCCTGGCCCTGGGCTTGATGCATGTCCTGATTGTGGAAGATTGGCTCGATCATGACTATATCGAACGCTACACTGAGGGTTATGACGCCTTGAAACAGCGCGCCCTGGAGTGGCCGCCCGAACGGGTAGCCGAGGTATGCGGCATCACGACCGCGGAAGTGGTGGACTTGGCGCGCCTGTACGGCCAGACGTGCCGCGCGGGCGAGGGCGCGGCCATCCGCACCAATTATGGCGTGCAGCGCGTGCATGGCGGCGGCATGGCCGTGCGCAATATCGCCTGCCTGCCGGCCCTGACGGGCGCCTGGCGCCATGCGGCCGGCGGCATGCAACTGTCGAGCTCGGGTTCCTTCCCCGTCAACCGCAAGGCCCTGCAGCGCCCTGATTTATTGAAAGGCACGCCGCGCACCATCAACATGAGCACCATCGGCGACGACCTGTTGAAAGCCAGCTCGCCCGAATTCGGCCCGCAGGTGGAAGCCGTGATCGTCTACAACTCGAATCCCCTGGCCGTGGCGCCCGATTCCTCGAAAGTGGCGCAGGGCTTTGCCCGCGAAGACTTGTTTACCGTCGTGCTCGAGCACTTCCAGACCGATACCGTCGACTACGCCGACATCGTGCTGCCCGCCACCACGCAGCTGGAGCATGTCGATGCGCATGCCACCTATGGTCACCTGTACATGATGGCGAACAATGCGGCCGTCGCGCCCCTGGGTGAAGCGAAGGCGAATACGGAAATCTTCCGCTTGCTGGCCCGCTACATGGGCTTTGATGATCCGTGCTTCCAGGAAAGCGACGATGCGCTGGCCGCCAAGGCCTTCGATGCAACGGATGTGCGCGCCGTGCATTTCGATTGGGAATCACTGAAACGCACGGGCTGGCAAAAGCTGGCCATGCCGGAAGCGCCGTTCGCCACGGGCGGCTTCCCCACGCCATCGGGCAAGTGCGAGTTTTATTCCAGCGCCATGGCGCAGGCGGGGCTCGATCCCTTGCCGACGTATATCGCACCGCACGAATCGCCAGCGAGCAATCCCGCGCTGGCGGCGCGTTATCCGCTGGCGATGATTTCGCCGCCGGCGCGCAATTTCCTCAATTCCACTTTTGTGAACGTGAAAAGCCTGCGGGCGGCCGAGGGCGAGCCGCACCTGGACATCCATCCCGACGACTGCGCCGCGCGCGGCATCGCGGCCGGCGACATGGTGCGCATCTTCAATGACCGGGGCAGCTTCGTTGCCAAGGCCAGGGTCACGGACAAGGCGCGACGGGGCCTGGTGGTGGGCCTGTCCGTGTGGTGGAAAAAGCTTGCCAGCGATGGCAAGAATGCCAATGAAGTGACGAGCCAGCGCCTGACGGACATGGGCCGCGCGCCCACCTTCTACGACACGCTGGTCGAAGTGGAAAAGGTTGCCTGAACATGGCCTTGGCGCGCTGGCCGGCCCGGCTGCTTGTCGGCATGCTGTGCCTGTCGCTGGGCGGCTGTACGCAGCTGCGCTATTACGCCCAGGCGGCGCAGGGGCAATATGCGCTGTGGTCCGGCGCGCGCCCCGTCGATGCCTGGCTCGATGACCCGGCCACCGAACCGCGCCTGAAAGTGCGCCTGGCCAAGGCGCAGCAGATTCGCCGCTTTGCCGTCAGCGAGCTGGATTTACCGGACAATGGCAGCTACAAGAATTATGCCGCCCTGCAGCGTCCCTTCGTGTTGTGGAACGTGGTGGCCACGCCGGAACTGTCCTTGCAGCCGCTGCAATGGTGTTTTCCCATCGCCGGCTGCGTCAATTACCGCGGCTATTACAGCAAGGACGAGGCGCTGGCCTATGCCGACGAGTTGCGCGCCCAGCATTACGACGTGCAGGTGGGCGGCGTGCCGGCGTACTCCACCCTGGGCTGGTTCGACGACCCCCTGCTGTCGACCTTCATCAACTACAACGATGCGGAACTGGCGCGCCTGATTTTCCACGAACTGGCGCACCAGGTGGTGTACGTGCCCGGCGATTCGGCCTTCAACGAATCGTTCGCCAGCGCCGTGGAAGAGGCGGGCGTGCAGCGCTGGCTGGCGCAGGAGGGCAATGACGCCATGCGCGCGGGCTACGTCCAGTACACGGCGCGGCGCCAGGATTTTCTGGCCCTGCTGCTGACATACCGGGGGAAACTGGAAGCCGTGTATGCCAGCGACGCCAGCGACGCGGACAAGCGCGCGCGCAAGGCGCAGGTGTTTGCGGCATTGCAAGACGCGTATCAGGTGCTGAAGAAAAACTGGGGTGGTTTTGCCGGCTACGACCGCTGGTTCGAGCAGCCATTGAGCAATGCGCACCTGGCTTCCGTGTCCACCTACAATGAATTTTTGCCGGCCTTCAAAAAATTGCTGGAAGAAAAAAAGAACTTTCGTGCTTTTTATGCTGCAGTGCACACAATGTCCCAGCTCGGCAAGCCTGAGCGCAGGCAGGCGCTGGAACAATTGTCCAGCCCGTGACCCGTAAAGATTGTCCCATGCGCCGAGGCGGGCGATCCTGCAACGGCGTATTTATCATGCTGCAATGCAGCACAAAACAGCCCTAGAGTTGCCGCTCGAATCCTGTTGAAAGCGCTTGCATGGAAGCGCGGCGCCCGATAGCATCGCGTTAGTAGCATAGAGCAATTGCTCGTCAGAATGCTCAAACTGACTGCCGGACGACAGAATCCGCAGCAATGATCCGCGTCGGCAAGATGCGCCGGCTCCCCCACGATTATTCGAGACAAGAGGCACAGGATGGAAAAAATTTGGCTGAAGTCGTATCCTCCCGGCGTTCCCGCCGACATCGATCCTGATCAATATCGTTCGCTGGTGCATCTGCTGGAAGAAGCGTTTCAAAAATATGCAGACCGCAATGCCTATGTCTGCATGGACAAATTTCTCACCTACGCCGAACTCGACACCTATTCGCGCCAACTGGGCGCCTGGCTGCAAAGCCGCGGCTTGAAAAAAGGGGCCAGAGTCGCCCTGATGATGCCGAACGTGCTGCAGTATCCCGTGGCGATCGCTGCCGTGCTGCGCGCCGGCTATACGGTGGTCAACGTCAATCCGCTCTACACGCCGCGCGAACTGGAGCACCAGCTCAACGATTCGGGTAGCGAAGCGATCATCGTGCTGGAAAACTTTGCCCATACGGTCGAGCAGGTGCTGAGCAAGACTGCCGTCAAGCACATCATCGTCGCCAGCATGGGCGAAATGCTGGGCGGCTTGAAGGGCATGATCGTCAATTTTGTCGTGCGCAACGTCAAGAAGATGGTGCCGGCCTATTCGCTGCCGAACGCCATGCGCTTCAAGCAGGCGCTGGCGCTGGGCAGCCGCATGAAACTCACGCCCGTCGAGCTGAGCATCAACGACGCTGCCTTCCTGCAATACACGGGCGGCACCACGGGCGTGTCGAAAGGCGCGACCTTGAGCCACCGCAATGTGATCGCCAATGTACTGCAAAGCGAAGCGTGGTCGGGCGCGGCGCTCGACCAGAACAGCAAGGAGCAGCTGATCGTCGTCTGCGCCCTGCCGCTGTACCATATCTTTGCCCTGACGGCGTGCGCCATGTGGGGCACGCGCGTGGGCGCGCTGAATATCCTGATCCCGAATCCGCGCGATATCCCCGGCCTGATCAAGGAACTGGGCAAGTACAAATTCAACCTGTTGCCCGCCGTCAATACGCTGTATAACGCGCTGGTCAACCATCCCGATTTTGCCAAGCTCGACTTCTCGGGCTTGAAGATCGCCAACGGCGGCGGCATGGCGGTGCAGCAAGCCGTCAACGACAAGTGGCTGCAAGTGACGGGCGTGTCCATCATCGAAGGCTATGGCTTGTCGGAAACGTCGCCTGTCGCCACCTGCAACCGCGCCGACAGCACGGCGTTTTCCGGCACCATCGGCTTGCCCGTGCCGTCGACCGAGATTGCCATCCTCGACGATGACGGCAAGGAAGTGCCACTGGGCCAGACGGGCGAGATCGCCATCCGCGGCCCGCAGGTGATGAGCGGTTACTGGAACCGTCCCGATGAAACGGCGAAGGTCATGACGCCGGACGGCTATTTCAAATCGGGCGACGTGGGCATCATGGACGAGCGCGGCTACGTGAAGATCGTGGACCGCAAGAAAGACATGATTCTCGTCTCCGGCTTCAATGTGTATCCGAACGAAGTCGAAGCCGTCATCGCGGCCCATCCGGGCGTGCTCGAGTGCGCCTGCGTGGGCGTGCCGGACGAGCATTCGGGCGAGGCCGTGAAGGTGTTTGTCGTGCGCAAGGACCCCGGCCTGACGGCGGAGACGCTGATGGCGTATTGCAAGGAACAATTCACGGGCTACAAGCGGCCGAAATACATCGAGTTCCGCGATGAACTGCCGAAAACCAACGTCGGCAAGATTTTGCGTCGCGCCCTGCGCGACGAAACGAAGCAAGCAGCATAAACAGTGCAGGGTGCGCGTCCAGGGCGCGCACCCTTTCATACAGATAAAGATGAGGCATAGATGGACAAGATTTGGTTGAAGTCGTACCCGGACAGCGTTCCCGCAGAGATTGACTGCACGCAATACCGTTCCGTCACGCATTTGCTGGAAGAATCGTTCCAGAAATACGCGGACCGCAATGCTTTCGTGTGCATGGATAAGTTCCTCACGTATCGCGAACTCGACAAGCTGTCGCTGCAGATGGGGGCCTGGCTGCAAAGCAAGGGCCTCAAGACGGGCGCGCGCGTGGCGATCATGCTGCCCAACGTGCTGCAGTATCCGGTGGCGATGGCGGCGATCCTGCGCGCCGGCTACACCGTGGTCAACGTCAACCCGCTGTACACGCCGCGCGAATTGCAGCACCAGCTGGTCGATTCGGGCAGCGAAGCGATCATCGTGCTGGAAAACTTCGCCACCACGGTCGAGCAGGTGTTGCCGCACACGCAGGTCAAGCATGTGATCGTGGCCACCATGGGCGACTTGCTGGGCGGCTTGAAGGGCACCATCGTCAACTTCGTCGTGCGCAAGATCAAGAAAATGGTGCCCGCGTTTTCCTTGCCGGGCGCCATCAGTTTCAACAAGATGCTGGCCGAAGGCGCGCGCCTGACCCTCACGCCCGTGCAGCAGGGCCATGACGATATCGTCTTCCTGCAATACACGGGCGGCACGACGGGCGTGTCGAAAGGCGCGATGCTGTTGCACCGTAACGTGATCGCCAACGTGCTGCAAAACGAGGCGTGGATGGCGCCCGTGATGACCAAGGAAATGCGCGCCACCTCGATGGGATTCATGTGCGCCTTGCCCCTGTATCACATCTATTCGCTGACGGTCAGCGCCCTGATGGGCATGCGCCTGGGTGGCATGTGCGTGCTGATTCCCAACCCGCGCGACATCCCTGGTTTCGTCAAGGAATTGAGCAAGCATAAGATCGTCGTCTTCCCGGCCGTCAATACCCTGTACAACGCGCTGCTGAACAATGCGGATTTCGCCAAGCTCGATTTTTCCAGCTACAAAGTGTGCAATGGCGGCGGCATGGCCCTGCAGCGCAACGTGGCCGAACGCTGGCTGAAACTGACGGGCTGCCCGTTGATCGAAGGTTATGGCATGTCGGAAACGTCGCCCGTGGTGACGGGCAACCGCGTCGATATCACGGAATTCACGGGCACCATCGGCCTGCCTTTCCCGTCGACGGAAGTGGCCATCCTCAACGATGACGGCGTGGAAGTGCCGCTGGGCGAGCCGGGCGAGATCGCCGTGCGCGGCCCGCAGGTGATGGCCGGCTACTGGCAGCGTCCGGACGAGACGGCCAAGTCGATGACGGCGGACGGCTACTTCAAGACGGGCGACGTGGGCGTCATGGATGAGCGCGGCTACGTGAAGATCGTCGACCGCAAGAAAGACATGATCATCGTTTCCGGCTTCAATGTGTATCCGAACGAGGTGGAAGACGTGGTCGCCTCGTGCCCGGGCGTGCTCGAATGCGCCTGCATCGGCGTGCCGGATGCCAACTCGGGCGAAGCCGTGAAAGTGTTTGTCGTGCGCAAGGACCCGAACCTGACGGTGGAACAGATCCGCGAGCACTGCAAGCATGAATTGACGGCGTACAAGAAGCCGAAATACATCGAGTTCCGCGATGAATTGCCGAAAACCAACGTTGGCAAGATCTTGCGCCGTCAATTGCGCGACGAGAAGAAAGCCGCTTAATTCGCCGGCACGGCCGTGTCCGCCGCTACGGCTTGCCGTGGCCGGGCGGACAGGCCGAAGCAGGGGCGCAGCCAGTTCACCTTGCTGATCACCAGCGAGGTGCCCAGCCAGCAGATGGCCACCGTGCCGGCCAGGACCAGCAGGGGTTCGACCACCGGGCCCAGCTTCAGCGGCACCAGCCAGTAGGCCAGCAGGATGATCGCGCTCTGGTGCAGGATATACCAGGGAAAGACGGCCTGCCGCGCCCATGGCAGCCAGGCAAAGGGGCGGTTCAAGAGGGTATGCGACCAGCCCAGGATGGTGCAGATGGCCAGCCACATGTACAGGTTGCGCAGGGGCCAGGAGCCGGCCGAGGCCCAGGTCAGCAGGTTTTCCGAGTAAATCTGGTCAAAAACCATGTACCCGGCGAACGCGCCCAGGCCCAGCCACAGCGTGTGCCAGCGCAGGCGCGCCAGTTCCGCCCACAATCCCTTGTCATTGCCCAGCCACCAGCCATACACGAACATCGTGAAATACATGGCGTGCGCATACCAGTCGCGTACCACCGCATGGGTTTCCGGGTAACGCATTTTCAGGAAGACCATGGCCGCCAGTGCCGGCAGCGCAGGCAGCACCAGCAAACGCCAGCCGCGCAAGCGCTGGAAGCATGGTTTCAGCACCGCCAGCAGCGGCTGCAGCGCCGCCAGCACCACGGTGTAGAGCAGCAGGTACACCAGGTACCACAGATGATTCCACGTAAATCCATATTGCCAGCCGGCGAATGCCCCGGCCGGCCAGGCGTGGCCGCCAAAGTAGTGCAGCAGGAAACGGCCAAAGCCCGGTTCCACGAGGCCGTTGCTGACGCCTTCGCAATACGGCTGGATGGGGATGATGACGGCCATGCCGAACAGCAAGGGCAGCAGCAGGCGTTTGGTGCGGCGCCACAGGAAGGCGCCGCGTGTGCGCTGCGTCATCATGGCGCAGGACACGCCGGAGACGAGGAAGACGATTTCCATGCGCCAGCGGTTGAGAAAGACCAGCGGCATGTTCAGGGCATCGGTGGCATAGCTGCTGTGCATGTGAAAGTTCCAGCCATCCATGTACAAGAGGGCGGTGTGATAGACGATCAGCAGGCTGAAAACGAGAAAGCGCAGGGCGTCGATGTCGTGACGGCGGGAATCTATGGTCATGATCGGTGGGAAGTGGTGAAGGAAGGTCCCAGCATAGGCAGGGGCGCGGCGGCCAGCCAGCGAAATGGGACCAGCGGACGGCTGGCTGGGACGAATGGGTAGCCTGGGACGGGCGTGGGACCTTACAATTGTGTAACTAATTCGACCGCTGAGACCATGGCCGCTTCCTCCACCGACCTGTTGCAACGTTATCAACGCTGGCGCCGCGTGGCCGAACCGGGATTCTGGATCCTGCTGACCCTGATGCAGGCCAGCGTGAACAGCTGGCTGGCGTGGATCGACCTGCAGCGCAGCGGCGTCGGCACGGCGTTCTGGAAAGTGGCTGTGTGGGAATGGAGCAGCAACCTGGTGCTGCTGGCGCTGGTGCCCGTGGTCATCCTGGCGGAACAGTTCCGGCCGCTGCACCTGGTGTTCCAGCGCCAGAACCTGCGCTGGCACCTGGCCGCATCGGTCGTGTACAGCCTCGTGCATGTGGCGGCCATGGTGGCCCTGCGCAAGCTGGCCTACTGGAGCCAGGGCAGAGACTACGATTTCGGCGCCTGGTGGCGCGAGCTGCCCTATGAATACCTGAAAGATGTGCGTGCTTACTTCCTTGTCTTGCTGACGGTGGGCTTTTATCGTTTGCTGCTGATGCGCTGGCAAGGCGAGGCGACATTGCTGGGGGAACCGGACGAAGGGCCGGCCGTGGAGCCGGTGCAGCAGCCGGAACGTTTCCTGGTGCGCAAGCTGGGCAAGGATTTTTTGCTGCCCGCCTTCGAGATCGAATGGATACAGGCATGGGGCAACTATGTGAACCTGCACGTGCGCGGCCACGACTACCCGCTGCGCTCGACCATGGCCGCCATCGAACGCCGTCTCGACGGCAAGCGCTTCATGCGCGTGCACCGCAGCTACATCGTCAACCTCGATTTTGTGCAGAGCATCGTGCCGCTGGAATCGGGCGACGCGCGCGCCGTGCTGCGCACGGGCGGCGAAGTGCCCGTCAGCCGTCGCTATCGCGATGCCTTGAAGGGGGCCTGCTAGATGCGGCGCAGGCCCGCCTTGCCGTCCTGCACGGTGAAGCTGGCCAGGGTCGCGATGGGGGATGCGCTGTCGCGCACGTTTTCCAGGCCCTGGAACAGGGTCGTGGTTTTTTCTGGCGTGATGTCCAGCAGCATGTAGCCCCGCTTGTCGCTGCGTCCGTAGCGGATATGCGGATTCATTGCCACGTATTGCTCCGTGCGCGCCTGCGGGCGTGAACTCGAGGTGATTGAGGTACCGCAAAACTCGGTGGCCAGCACGGGATTATCCTTGCTGACGGGGCGCATGGCGTTGCGGCTCAGTTCCGTGGCATAAAAGGTGTGCACGTCGCCCGACAGTACCAGCGGATTGCTCGCACCGCTGCTGCGCAGGGCGTCGAGCAGGTGCTGGCGCGCCAGTGGATAGCCATCCCAGCCATCGGTCCAGATGCGTTCATCGCCGGGGCGCACGATGGGTACCTGGCTCGATTGCGCCATCAGGGTTTGCTGTGCCAGGATATTCCAGCGCGCGGGAGAATTGTCGAGGCCGGCTTGCAGCCAGCGCTGCTGTTCCTCGCCCAGCATCGTGCGCTCGGGTTTCAGCAGGTCGGGGCAGTGGCGCGTGGTGACGGAATTCGAACCGCCGCGGCCCGGTTTGGCGCAGGCATGGTAGGCGCGGTATTGCCGGTCATCCAGCACGTGGAAGCGCGCCAATCGGCCCCAGTCATAGCGCTGGTAGATGCGCATGTCGACAAAGCCCCGTCGTCCCAGCGGCAGCAGGCGCAGCGGCATGTGTTCATAGAACGCCTGGTAGGCGGCAGCGCGGCGCGCAAGAAACGTGGGTGTCAGCAGTTCGTCGCGGTCGTTGGCGTAATCGTTGGCCACTTCATGGTCGTCCCAGGTGACGATCCACGGTGCGGCCAGATGGGCGCCCTGCAAGTCCCGGTCGCTCTTGTATTGCGCGTAGCGGGCGCGGTATTCGTCCAGGGTAAAACTTTCATGCGTGCGCGTCGCCCGGCCGGGATGCTGCAGCTGGTAGGGACCCCACTCGTAAATGTAATCGCCGAGGAAGGCCACCAGGTCGGGGGCGGCCGCCGCGATATGCCGGTGCGCCGCGTAGGCGCCGAATTCCCAGTGCTGGCACGAGGCGACAGCCAGTTTCAGCGCGGCAGGCAGGGCGTCGACGGCCGGCGCCGTGCGCGTGCGGCCCACGGGACTGACGGCGTCGCCAAACAGGAAACGGTACCAGTACCAGCGCCCGGGCGCCAGGCCGCCCACGTCGACGTGCACGCTGTGGGCGAGGGCGGGCGTTGCCGTGGCGTGCCCTTTGGCCACGACGCGTCTGAAACCTTCGTCATCGGCCACTTCCCAGCGCACGTTCAGGGCGATGGCGGGCGTGGCGGCGGCGTGCAGCGGGTCGTAGCAGATACGCGTCCACAGCACCACGGCATCGGGCAGGGGCGAGCCGGAGGCGATGCCGAGCGCAAAGGGATAGCCGCTGCCGTTCAGGCGCGTGGCGGCACCGGCGCCGGAGCCGGACAGCACGCTGCCGGCCGCGGCCAGGGAAGCCATGCGGGCAGCGCTGAGCAGGAAGATGCGGCGCTGGCTATCCATACCGGCTGAAAATAAAACGTCAGATTATTGCGACAATAAGGTCTCGATGGGCGGCACCTTGCGCGGCTTGCGGTCGGAATCCGTGGCGACATAGATCAGCGTCGCTTCCGTGACTTTCACGATGCACGCCTGCAGGCGGTTGCGCTCGGCATACACCTCCACGTTGACGGTGATCGAGGTATTGCCCACCTTGACGATATCGGCGTAGAACGACAGCAGATCGCCGACGAAGACGGGATTTTTGAAGACGAAGGAGTTGACGGCGATGGTGGCGACGCGGCCGTTGGCGCGCCGCGTGGCCGGCAGCGAGCCGGCGATGTCGACCTGCGCCATGATCCAGCCGCCGAAGACGTCGCCGTACACATTGGCGTCCGACGGGGCGGGCATCATGCGCAATTCCGGCATTTTTCCGGCGGGCAGGCCGGAGGCGAGGCAGTTGTCGGGGCGGTCGGGGGAGGTGCTCATCTTTTATTCTCATGAAAGGCTACAATTGCCCCGATTGAACCATAAAAAGCCGACCTTCGCCATGCGCCGTTCCCAGACTCCCCCTCCGCCCCGCTCGCCCGCTTCCGCCAGCCACAGCGACTTCGCCACCATCAAGACCTTGCTGCCGTATCTGTGGGTCTACAAATGGCGGGTGCTGCTGGCGCTGCTATGCCTGGTGGGCGCCAAGCTGGCCAACGTGGGCGTTCCCCTGATCCTGAAAAAACTTGTCGACGCCATGACCATCACGGCGGCGCACCCGCAGGCGCTGCTGGTGCTGCCCGTGGGCTTGCTGGTGGCGTATGGCTTGCTGCGCCTGTCGACCACCCTGTTTACGGAGTTGCGCGAATTCCTCTTCGCCCGCGTTACGCAGCGGGCCGTGCGCACCATTGCGCTGCAAGTATTCCGCCACCTGCATGCGCTGTCGCTGCGCTTTCACCTGAACCGTCAGACGGGCGGCATGACGCGCGACATCGAGCGGGGCACGCGCAGCGTCGGCTCGCTCATTTCCTACACCCTGTTCAACATCCTGCCGACCCTGGTGGAAATCACCCTCGTGCTGGGCTATCTGGTCTTGCATTACGACATCTGGTTCACCGTCATCACGGCGGTGGCGCTGGTGTCCTACATCGCGTTTACCGTGCTGGTGACGAACTGGCGCACGCATTTTCGCCGCACCATGAACGACCTCGATTCGAAGGCGAATACCAAGGCCATCGATTCCTTGATCAACTATGAAACCGTGAAGTATTTCGGCAACGAGGATTACGAGGCACGGCGCTATGACGAAGGCTTGCAGCGCTACGAGTCGGCGGCCGTGAAATCGCAGACTTCCTTGTCCCTGCTCAATACGGGCCAGTCCCTGATCATCGCTACGGCCGTGACATTGATACTCTGGCGCGCCACCGTGGGCGTGATCGCCGGCACGATGACCCTGGGCGACCTGGTGCTGGTCAACGCCTTCATGATCCAGCTGTACATTCCCCTCAATTTTTTAGGGGTCATCTACCGCGAGATCAAGCAAAGCCTGGCCGACATGGAGCGCCTGTTTTCCTTGCTGAACGAGAACCGCGAGATCGCCGATACGCCGGAAGCCCAGCCGCTCGTCACGCGGGGCGCGGCCGTGCGTTTCGCGCACGTGGATTTCAGCTATGAAGCCAAGCGGCAAATCCTGTTCGACGTGGACTTCCAGATCCCCGCCGGCACCACCACGGCCGTGGTGGGCCATAGCGGTTCGGGCAAGTCCACCCTGTCGCGATTGCTGTTCCGCTTCTACGAAGTCGATGACGGCAGCATTACCATCGATGGCCAGGACTTGCGCGCCGTCACGCAGGATTCCCTGCGTGCGGCCATCGGCATCGTGCCGCAGGATACGGTGCTGTTCAACGACACCATCGAATACAACATCGCCTATGGCAAGCCGGGCGCCAGCAAGGACGCCATCGTGGCGGCGGCCAAGGCCGCGTCGATCCATGATTTTATTGAAAGCTTGCCGGATGGTTACAACTCCATGGTGGGCGAGCGGGGCTTGAAACTGTCGGGCGGCGAAAAGCAGCGCGTGGCGATTGCCCGCACCCTGCTGAAAGACCCGGCCATCCTGATCTTCGACGAGGCCACGTCGGCGCTCGACTCGAAGGCCGAGCAGGCGATCCAGTCGCAGCTGAAGGAAATCGCCAAAAACCGAACCACCCTGGTGATTGCGCACCGGCTGTCGACGGTGGCCGACGCCCAGCAAATCCTGGTGCTCGACCATGGCCGCATCGTCGAGCGGGGCACGCATCCGCAATTGCTGGTGCTTGACGGCCTGTACGCGCAGATGTGGCAACGCCAGCAGGCGAACATGGACGATGAGGGGGAAGAGGACGATGCGCTGGCGGGCCTGGCACCGGCAAAATAAATCGGAAATGGGAAATCAGTAGGAAAAATGCTACAGGCGTGCCCATTCAGGCGCACGTATAGCGCCTATTTGCGGGCAATCACAGAAAACGGCTGGTCCGGCGCTGAAAATGAAATAAAATTAATTCCATTGGTGGCGTTTGCACCACAGTTGTTTCGTTCGGAATCTATCCGGTTTGTCCGCCCAGGAGAATTTATGAAATTGACCAAAATCATCGCCACATTGCTCAGCGTCGGCGTCATCAGCAGCATGGCGCCTGTCCAGGCCCAGGAATTGACGGGCACCTTGGCCAAGATCAAGAAAGCCGGTTCCGTCACCCTCGGCGTGCGCGACGGCTCCGTGCCCTTCTCCTATCTCGATGACAAGCAGCAATATCAGGGCTATTCGATCGACCTGTGCATGAAAGTCGTCACCGCCCTGCAAAAACACCTGGGCATGAGTGAGCTGAAAGTGGTGATGAGCCCCGTCACCTCGGCCAACCGCATTCCGCTGATGGCCAACGGCACCATCGACCTCGAATGCGGCTCGACGACGAACAACCTGGAGCGCCAGCAGCAGGTGGCGTTTGCACCCACCATGTTCGTCATCGGCAACCGTGTACTGTCCAAAAAATCGTCGAACATCAAGACCCTGGAAGACTTGCGCGGCAAGACCCTCGTCGCCACGGCGGGCACCTCCACCATCAAGCAGATGACGATTTTGAACAAGGAAAAAAACCTGGGCATGAATATCGCCGTCGGCAAGGACCATCCTGAATCGTTCCTGATGCTGGAAACGGGCCGCGCGGTGGCCGAAGCCAACGACGATATCCTGCTGGCGTCGCAGGTGGCCAATTCGAAGAACCCGAACGATTATGAGATCACCAAGGAAGCGCTGTCCGTGGAGCCCTACGGCATCATGCTGCGCAAGGGTGATCCCGCCTTCAAGAAAGTCGTCGACGATGCCCTGATCCGCCTGTACAAGAGCGAAGACATCAACCGCATCTACGCGAAATGGTTTACCTCGCCGATCCCGCCGAAAAACATCAACCTGAAATTCCCCATGCCGCCGCAATTGAAGGCCGTGTTCATGAACCCGACCGACTCCGGTGATCCTGCCGCCTATGCAGCCGTGCCCGAAGCGCAGAAGACCTCGGACAAACGGAAAAAGTAATCAAGACTGCGTAACAAACCGGGGGGCGCAAGCCTCCCGTTTCATTTGCGGGGCGGGCGGCCGATTGGCCGCTGCCCTTGGGCTGCATGGGAAGGATGATCATGAATTACAACTGGAATTGGCGCATTTTCTGGGAGATGTCGCCCGATGGCGTCGGCACGTACATGGACACCCTGTGGTCCGGGCTGACCTGGACCCTGGCCACGGCCGGCGCGGCGTGGATCATGGCCCTGGTACTGGGCCTGGTGATCGGCACCGTGCGTACCCTGCCGAATAAATGGGTGGTGGGCGTGGCCAATGCGTACGTCGAACTGTTCCGCAACGTGCCGCTGCTGGTGCAGATGTTCCTGTGGTATTTCGTCATGCCGGAACTGCTGCCGCCGGACCTGGGCACCTGGGTCAAGTCGCTGCCGAATGCGCCGTTCGTCACGGCCGTGCTGTGCCTGGGATTTTTCACGTCCTCGCGCGTGGCCGTGCAGGTAACGACAGGCATCGAGGCGCTGCCGCGCGGGCAGAAACTGGCCGGCACGGCGCTGGGCCTGACCCTGCCGCAAACCTACCGTTTCATTTTGCTGCCGATGGCCGCGCGCGTCATCATGCCGCCGCTGACCAGCGAGTTTTTGAACATCATCAAGAACAGTTCCGTGGCCCTGACGATTGGCCTGATCGAACTGACGGCCAGCGCGCGCGCCATCCAGGAATTCTCGTTCCAGGTATTCGAGGCGTTTTCCGCCGCCACCATCATCTACGTCGTCGTCAACCTGCTCGTCGTGGTGCTGATGCACCTGATCGAAAAAAAGGTCGCCATCCCCGGCTTCATCGTCGCCGGCGCCAAGACGGGAGGACACTGACATGCTCGGTAATTTCGACTTCGATGTCATCTCCCGCTCATGGGTCTACCTGTTCCAGACCGGCATGGTGTTTACCCTGAAACTGACGGCGCTGTCCATGGTGGGCGGCATCGTGCTGGGAACCATGCTGGCGCTGATGCGCCTGTCCGGCAATCGCCTCGTCTCCGGCGTGGCGTCGGGTTACGTCAACCTGATACGCTCGATCCCGCTGGTGTTGGTGATCTTCTGGTTCTACTTCCTCGTGCCGTACATCGCCGCCTGGATCATCGGCGCCAGCGAGCCCGTGAAAGTGGGGGCGTTTTCCTCCGCGCTGATCACTTTCATCATGTTCGAGGCAGCCTATTACTGCGAGATCATGCGCAGCGGCATACAGTCGATTCCCCGAGGCCAGGTGTGGGCGGGCCAGGCGCTGGGCATGAACTACCGGCAGACCATGGCCAGCATCGTCCTGCCGCAAGCGTTCCGCAACATGATCCCCGTGCTGCTGACGCAGACTATCGTGCTGTTCCAGGACGTGTCGCTCGTGTACGTGCTGTCGATCCCCGATTTCGTCGGCGCCGCCTCGAAAATCGCGCAGCGCGATGGCCGCCTGGTGGAGATGTACGTGTTTGTCGCCGTCGTGTATTTCGTGCTGTGCTATGCCTTGTCGTTCCTCGTCAAACGCCTGCAGAAACGCGTCGCCATCATTCGCTAACCGCAATAGAAAGAACAAGATGATTGAACTTAATAACGTCAGCAAATGGTATGGCCAGTTCCAGGTCCTGACCGACTGCACCACCAAGGTCGCCAAGGGGGACGTGATGGTCATTTGCGGCCCGTCCGGTTCCGGCAAGTCGACCCTGATCAAGACCGTCAACGGCCTCGAACCTATCCAGCAGGGACAGATCATCGTCGATGGCATCACCGTCAACGACCCGAAGACGAATCTGTCGAAGTTGCGCGCGCGCATCGGCATGGTGTTCCAGAATTTCGAGCTGTTCCCGCACCTGTCGATCCGCGAAAACCTCACCATCGGCCAGATCAAGGTGCTGAAACGCAGCGCCGACGAAGCCAATGCCAAGGGCTTGAAATATCTGGACCGCGTGGGCCTGCTGTCGCAGCAGGATAAATTCCCCGGCCAGCTGTCTGGCGGCCAGCAGCAGAGGGTGGCGATCGCCCGCGCGCTGTCGATGGACCCGATCGCCATGCTGTTCGACGAACCCACGTCGGCGCTCGACCCGGAGATGATCAACGAAGTGCTCGACGTGATGGTGGGCCTGGCGCAGGAAGGCATGACGATGATGGTCGTCACCCACGAAATGGGCTTTGCAAAAAGAGTCGCCAACCGCATCGTCTTCATGGACCAGGGCAAGATCATCGAGGATTGCAGCAAGGATGACTTCTTCAACACCACGCGCTCGGACCGCGCGCGCGACTTCCTCGCCAAAATCATCCATTAATTTCCATCACCTTGAAGCTGAGTACGAATGCCTGTCATGAAAAAAATAGCCGGCGCGATGCTGGCGCTGGGCTTGCTGGCCCAGGCCCACGCGGCCGACAAGATCGCCGTCGATATCGCCCTGCGCGACGCCACCCTGATTGATGTTGCCGCCGGCAAGTCGCTCATGGGGAAATCCGTGCTGCTCAAGGGCGACAGCATCGTCGCCGTCGTCGATGACGCGCAGTTGCGCGACTACGCGCCCAAGCAAACCATCCGCCTGCCCGGCAAATACCTGATGCCGGGCCTGTGGGACACGCACGTGCATTTTGGCGGCGGCCCTGAGCTGATCGACGAGAACAAACAGCTGCTGCCGCTGTACCTGGCGCATGGCATCACCACGGTGCGCGACTGCTCGGGCGACTTGCCCGACACGGTGCTGGCATGGCGCCAGCAGATTAATGCGGGGCAGCTGGAAGGCCCGACGATCTTCACGTCCGGCGCCAAGCTCGAAGGCATCAAGCCGCTGTGGAAGGGTACCATCGAAGTGGGCACGCCGCAGGAAGTCACGCGTGCGCTGGACGGCCTGCAGGCGCAGCGAGTGGACTTCGTGAAGATCACGGAAAACACCCTGAAGCCGGAGCTGTACCTGGAAGCCTTGCGCCAGGCGCGCGAACGGGGCATGCGCACCTCGGGCCATATCCCCGTGCAGCTGACCTTGGAGCAGATGGCCGATGCGGGCCTGGGCACGATCGAACACCAGTCCTACCTGCTGCGCGCCAGCACGCCGCGCGAACAGGAGCTGACGGCCAAGGTGGCCGCCGGTACCCTGAGCGGGCGTGATGCCATGCGCGAGAGCTTGCAAAGCTACGATGAACCGACGGCGCGCAAGGCTTTCAGCTACCTGGCCGCGCGCGGCACGGCCATCGTGCCGACCCTGTGGGGTTCGCGCGTGACGGCGTACCTGGACCGTGAAGACCATACCCACGACCCGGCCCTGCAATACATCGGCAAGGGCTTGCGCGCCACCTACGACTGGCGCGTGCAGCGCGCCGCCAAGGATGGCCCCGAAGCGATCGCCCAGCGCCACGCGCAGTTCGAGCAGTCGGCCAAGCTGCTGCCGATCCTGCAGCAGCAGGGCGTGAGCATCATCGCCGGCACGGACGCGGGCTTCCTGAACTCCTTCGACTATCCTGGCCAGGCCTTGCACGATGAAATCGGCCTGTACGTGCAATACGGCTTGACGCCGCAGCAAGCCTTGCAGTCGGCCGTGATCAACGGTCCCCGCTTCCTGGGCAAGCTGGATCGCTACGGCAGCGTGGCGGCCGGCAAGGCCGCCGACCTGCTGGTGCTCGACGCGAACCCGCTGCAGGATATCGGCGCCACGCGCCAGATCCGCCTGGTGGTCAGCCGCGGCCACGTGTACGACCGCGCCGAGCTGGACCGGATGCTGGCCGATATCCGCGCCTGGGTGGCGAAGCAGGAGGCGCCTCAGGCCAAGTCCTGATTCGCGTGCGCTCCTGATATTGAAAACGGCCAGTGCACGCTGGCCGTTTTGTCGTCTGGCAGGGAGCGTGCATGGGCTCCCGCAGCCGGCGGGGCAGTCCCGCGGCTGGTAAAATGGCGCTATTCGCAATGACCGCCTGAGAGCAGCCGCCATGTCCACACTCGATCACACCCAGACCGCCGTTCCATCCTCCATCACCATCACCCGTCCAGACGACTGGCATTTGCACCTGCGCGATGGCGCCGTCATGGCCAACGTGCTGCCGCACAGCGCGCGCCAGTTCGGCCGCGCCATCGTCATGCCGAATTTAAAACCGCCCGTCACCACCACGGCCGATGCCGCCGCCTACCGCGAGCGCATCCTGGCCGCCGTGCCGGAAGGCGTGAACTTCGATCCGCTGATGGTGCTGTACCTGACGAACAACACCTCGCCCGACGAAATCCGCCGCGCGCAGGGCAGCGGGATCGTGCAGGCCGTCAAACTGTATCCGGCCGGCGCCACGACGAATTCCGACCTGGGCGTGACGGACCTGAAGAACTGCTACAAGGTGCTCGAAGTGATGCAGGAAGTGGGCATGCCCTTCCTCGTGCACGGCGAAGTGACGGACCCGGAAATCGATATTTTCGACCGCGAAGCCGTCTTCATCGAGCGCGTGATGCGCCCCCTGCGCAGCGCCTTCCCGGCCCTGTCCGTCGTGTTCGAGCACATCACCACCAAGGATGCGGCGCAGTACGTGGCCGAAGCGGAAGGCCCGATCGCCGCCACCATCACGGCGCATCACCTGCTGTACAACCGCAACGAGATCTTCAAGGGCGGCATCCGCCCGCATTACTACTGCCTGCCCATCCTCAAGCGCGAAGAACACCGCCTGGCGCTGATGACGGCGGCCGCCAGCGGCGACGAGCGCTTCTTCCTCGGCACGGACTCGGCGCCGCACGCGCAAGGCGCCAAGGAAATGGCCTGCGGCTGCGCTGGCTGCTACACGGCCCTGCACGCGATGGAAATGTATGCCGAAGCGTTCGAGCGCGCCGGCGCACTGGATAAACTGGAAGCGTTTGCCAGCTTCCACGGCCCGGCCTTCTACGGCGTGCCGCGCAATACGGATACGATTACCCTGAAGCGCGAAAGCTGGACCCTGCCGGCCTCGCTGCCGCTGGGCGACAGCCATGTAATTCCGCTCAATGCAGGCGAGCAGATCAACTGGAAAATGGTGTAAGCGCTCCATGCTGCCATCGATAGACTGGAGCCGCCCCTGGTATGCCACGGTGCTGCCGGCGCGACGGCAGCTGGATCTGCAGCGCGATACGGTGATTGCCGCCCTGAACGGACGGGCGCGGGCGCTGGACTTGCGCAACCCGTCCGGCCTGCCGCTGTGCTTCGTGCCGCAAGCGGACCTGCCCGAAGGCGTGGCCTACGAGGAGTTCATCGGCGCCACGGGCGGCGTGCCCACGCGCGACAATCTGCACGATTTTTTCAATGCGCTCGTGTGGCTGACCTTTCCCCTTATCAAGCGGCAGCTGAATGCGCTGCAGGCGGCGCAGATCGCCCTGTCCGGCGTGGGCAAATCGCGCGGCCCGGCACGTGATGGCGCGACGATCTTTGACGAAAATTCCGCCCTGCTGGTGCTGCGCGACAGCGATGCGGGGCGGGCGCTGGAAGCGGCCTTGCGCGGGCACGACTGGCGCAGCGTGTTTATCGCGCAGCGCGAGAAATTTGGCGCGGGCGGCGACGCCGAAGTCTGGCTGTTCGGCCACGCGCTGATGGAAAAACTGGTGGCGCCGCGCAAGGCCATCACGGCGCACACGCGCGTGATCTTTGCCGGCGATGCCTATTTCACCCTGGATGATGTCGCCAGGCGCTCCTGGCTTGACGCGCGCGTGGCGCAGGACCTGGCGCAGCAAGGGCTTACCACGGCGGACTTCACGCCATTGCCGGTACTCGGCTTGCCCGGCTGGTGCGAGGGCCAGGACGACGATTTTTATGATGATGCGGCGGTGTTCCGGCCGAAACGCAAGCCCTCAAATTAAACAATGCCGCACAGCGGCCTGAGAGAATGAGAGAGACAGGCATGGATAAGGTAACTCGCTGGGGTATCCTCGGCACTGGCAAGATCGCCCGCGCGATGGCCGAAGGCCTGCGCGACGCGCCAGGTGCGCAACTGGTCGCGGTCGCTTCGCGCAGCGCCACCGGCGCGCAGGCATTCGGCGCCGAATTCGGCATCGCACGTTGTCATGGCTCCTACCAGGCGCTGGCCGATGATGCTGGCGTGGACGTCATCTACATCGCCACGCCGCATACCCTGCATGCGGAAAATGCCTTGATGTGTTTGGCCGCCGGCAAGCACGTCGTCTGCGAAAAGCCGTTCACCATGAACGCGCGCCAGGCGCAGGCCGTGGTCGACCTGGCGCGCGAGAAAAAGCTGTTTTTGATGGAAGCCATGTGGAGCCGTTTCCTGCCCGCCGTGCTGGAAGCCCGGCGCATCATCGCCAGCGGCGAAATCGGCGTGCTGCAGCAGGTGCAGGCCGATATCGGCTTCGTCGCCAGTTTCCCGCCCGAGCACCGCATGTTCAATGCGGAACTCGGCGGCGGCGCGCTGCTCGACGTGGGCATCTATCCGCTGTCGATGGCCGCCTTCTTCCTCGGCCCCGTAGCGCAGGTGCAGGCGCTGGCCGAGATGGGCGCCACCGGCGTCGATGAGCAGGTGGTGTTCTCGCTGCGCCATGCGGGCGGCGGTACCTCGTCCTGCGCCTGCAGCCTGCGCGCACTGACGCCCACGGAAATGACCATTTCCGGCAGCCTGGGCCGCATTCGCCTGCCCAACCGGTTTTACAGGCCCGATCACCTGGTCGTCGAGTTCATGGATGGCGAGCGCCGCGTCGTGCTCGCGCCTTACCTGGGCAATGGCTACGCGCACGAGGCGATCGAAGCGATGCGCTGCATCCGCGCCGGCCTGTTGGAAAGCCCCCTCATGCCGCACGCGGACAGCGTGGCGCTGATGACGAATCTCGACACCATGCGCGGCCAGATAGGCCTGGTGTACAGCGCCGACAAGGCATGAGAACTCCCATGACATTGCACTCATCGCGTCCCAGCCTGAAAACCGTCCTCATCGCCAGCGGCGTCGTGCTGACCCTGGCGATGGGCGTGCGTCACGGCCTGGGCTTCTGGATGCAGCCTATTTCACAAGCCAATGGCTGGACGCGCGAAACCTATTCGCTGGCGCTGGCCATGCAAAACCTGATGTGGGGCGTTTTCGGACCGTTTGCCGGCATGGCGGCCGACCGCTTCGGCACCATGCGCGTCGTCATCGTCGGCGCCATCAGCTACATGGCGGGCCTCGTGTGGATGGCGCTGGTGACGCAGCCGGCCCTGTTCATCGCCGGTTCCGGCATCTTCATCGGCCTGGCGCTGGCCTGCACGGCCTTTGGCGCCATCAGCGGCATCATCGGCCGCAGCGCGCCGCCCGAGCAGCGCTCGTGGGCCTTCGGCATTTCCTCGGCCGCCGGCTCCTTCGGCCAGTTCCTGATGATGCCGGTGGAGCAGCAACTGATTTCCGCCGTAGGCTGGCAAAACGCCTTCTATGTGTTGGCCGCGCTGGTGCTGCTGGCCATGATCCCGATGGCGTTTTACCTGCGCGAGCCGCCTGTCTCGCATGCCGGCGGCCCGCAGCAAAGCGTGGGCGCCGCCTTCAGCGAAGCCGTCGGCAACCGGTCGTTCTGGCTGCTGCTGGCAGGGTATTTCGTCTGCGGCTTCCAGCTGGTCTTCATCGGCGTGCATTTGCCGGCCTACCTGAAGGACCAGGGCCTGATGAATCCGAACATCGCCGTCACGGCGTTGGCCCTGATCGGCCTGTTCAACATCGTCGGCTCCTACTACGCGGGCAAGCTCGGTGGCAAGATCGCCAAGCGCCACCTGCTGTCTGCCATCTACGTGGCGCGCGCGGTAGTCATCACGCTGTTCCTGCTGGCGCCCTTGTCGGCATGGTCGGTGTACCTGTTCGCCGCCGGCATGGGCGTGCTGTGGCTGTCGACGGTGCCGCTGACGAACGGCATCATCGCCGGCATCTTCGGCGTGAAGCACCTGTCGATGCTGGCCGGGATGGTGTTCTTCTCGCATCAGGTCGGCAGTTTTCTGGGCGCGTGGCTGGGCGGCTACCTGTACGAGTACCAGGGCACGTATCACGTCGTGTGGTTGATCACCATCGGCCTGGGCCTGCTGGCCGCGCTGATCAACCTGCCCATCGACGAGCGCGCCGTCAAGCGCACGGCGGTGGCCGCGTAATGGGCAGCTGGCGCACGTGGCTGTGGCGCCTGGCCGGCGCCGCGCTGTTGGGCCTCGTCTTCCTGGCCTATCTGCGGCCCGACTTCATGCTGGACCTGGCGAACCGCTTCTGGATGTGCATGTAGGGTGCCGGGCTTTACACCTTCAGGAATTCCTCTTTGCCACCGAGCCAGCGCGCCAGATGCGCTTCCACGGTGGCTGCGGCAGCCGCCGTGGTGGCGTGCAGCAGGTCGTGCGCCACGTCGCGGGCCTGATCGACCAACCATTGATCCGTTTCCAGGTCGGCGAAGCGCAGCATGGCCTGGCCGGACTGGCGCGCGCCGAGGAATTCGCCGGGGCCGCGGATTTCCAGGTCGCGACGGGCGATTTCAAAACCGTCCGTCGTCTCGCGCATGGTCATCAGGCGCTGGCGCGCCACGCCCCCCAGCGGGCCCTGGTACAACAGCAGGCAGACGCTGGCCGCCGAGCCGCGCCCCACGCGCCCGCGCAGCTGGTGCAGCTGCGACAGGCCGAAACGCTCGGCATGTTCGATCACCATCAGCGAGGCATTCGGCACGTCCACGCCCACCTCGATGACGGTGGTGGCCACCAGCACGTGGATATGGCCGGCGATGAAAGCGTCCATCACTTCCTGCTTTTCCGCCGGCTTCAGGCGGCCGTGCACGAGGCCCACCTGCAGCGCGGGCAGGGCTTCGGCCAGCATCATGTAGGTGTCGGTGGCCGTCTGCAGCTGCAGCGCTTCCGATTCCTCGATCAGCGGACAGACCCAGTACACTTGCCGGCCTTCCAGCGCGGCCGCGTACACGCGGGCGATGACTTCGTCGCGCCGGTTCTGGTCGATGGCGCGCGTGACGATGGGACTGCGCCCAGGCGGCAGTTCGTCGATCACCGACACTTCCAGGTCTGCGTAATAGGTCATGGCCAGGGTGCGCGGGATCGGCGTGGCCGACATCATCAGCTGGTGCGGCACGGCCGCGCTGTCGCCCTTGTTGCGCAGGGTCAGGCGCTGGCCCACGCCGAAGCGGTGCTGCTCGTCGACGATCACCAGGCCCAGTTTGGCAAACAGCACGTTGTCCTGGATCAGCGCATGCGTGCCGATCACCAGCTGCGCCTCGCCCGATTCGATCAGGGCCAGCGCCGCCGTCTTTTCCCTTTTCTTAAGGCTGCCCGTCAGCCACGCCACCTTCACGCCCAGCGGCTCCATCCAGGCGGCGATCTTGCGGAAGTGCTGCTCGGCCAGGATTTCCGTGGGCGCCATCAGCGCGGCCTGGTAGCCGCTGTCGATGGCCTGCGTGGCGGATAACGCCGCCACTACCGTCTTGCCGCTGCCGACGTCGCCCTGCAGCAGGCGCTGCATCGGATACGGCTGGCGCAGGTCGGCGCGGATTTCCTCGAGCACGCGCGCCTGCGCGCCCGTCAGCTTGAAGGGCAGGGCGGCGCCGAAGGATTCGGAGAGTTTGCCGACGACGGGCAGGGAGGCCGCGCCTTTCGAGCGGCGCGCGCGCTGGGCGCGTTTCAGCGACAGCTGCTGCGCCAGCAGCTCATCGAACTTCATGCGCACCCAGGCCGGGTGCGAGCGGTCCGTCAGCGCGCTTTCGTCGATGTCCTGCGGCGGATAGTGCAGCAGGTGCACCGCGGCGCGGAACGGCGACAGCCGCATCTCTCGCAGCAGATCATCGGGCAAGGTATCCTGCCAGTCGATGCGGCGCATGGCGTCGGCGATCTCGCGCCGCAGCACGTGCTGCGACAGGCCTTCGCCGGACGGGTACACGGGCGTCAGCGCCGTGGGCAGCGGCGCGCCCTCGTTGACGACCTTGTACGTCGGGTGCACCATCTCGGCGCCGAAAAAGCCGTGTTTGAGTTCGGCGCGCGCGCGCACGCGCGTGCCCTCGGCCAGCTGCTTGACCTGGCTGCCGTAGAAATTCATGAAACGCAGCAGCAAATTGCCCGTTTCGTCGGCAATCGTCACCAGCAGCTGCTTGCGCGGCTTGAAATTGACTTCGCACTTGGTGACGATGCCCTCGACCTGCCACGACTCGCCGCCGCGCAGGCAGGCGTCGCGGATGGTGTAGACCTTCGTCTCGTCCTCGTAGCGCATCGGCAGGTGCAGCACCAGGTCCATATCCGTGCGCAAGCCCAGCTTGGCCAGCCGGCTTTCCGTGCTGACCACTTTTTTGGCGGCTTTCGGCTTCGCGGCTGGCCTGGCTGCGGGAGGAAGATCGGGTGTTGGATCGGGCATATGCAAGGTTTTGGTGCCAATAGCGCAGGTTTTTATGCCGCTAGCGTAAAATAGAGGGTTGTCCGGCACGCCCCGTGCGTACCGCAGTCATAGTTGTTGCGGCGGATTATTGTAATGCCTGTATAGGCGCACAGTATAGTGCCAGATGTTCCATTGCGCACTCCTAATCATTTTTGACGTACTTTTGAAGCAAAACGCATGTATTCGCTTTCCGATTTCGATTTTAATTTGCCGCAAGAAAACATTGCGCAAACTCCGTTGGCCGAGCGCAGCGCCTCGCGCCTGTTGCATCTGGACCGCGACGCCCTGGTAGACCGCCAGTTCGCCGACATCGTCGGGCTGTTGCAGGCGGGCGACCTGCTGGTGATGAACGATACGCGCGTGCTGAAAGCGCGCTTCTTCGGCGTCAAGGAAAGCGGCGGCAAGATCGAGGCGCTCGTCGAGCGTGTCCTGGACGACCGTACCGTGCTGGCCCAGGTGCGCGCCTCGAAGTCGCCGCCGCCAGGTTGCCGCATCCGCCTGGCCGATGCCTTTGACGTCACGGTCGGCCAGCGCGCCGGCGAATTTTTTACCCTGCACTTCGACGCCGATGTGTTCGAGCTGATCGAGGCGCATGGCCGCCTGCCGCTGCCGCCCTACATCGAGCACGATGCGGACGAGTTCGACGAAACGCGCTACCAGACCGTGTTCAACAAGGTGCCGGGCGCCGTGGCCGCACCGACGGCGGGCCTGCATTTCGACCAGGCCCTGCTCGACCAGCTGAAGGCCAAGGGCGTCAACTTTGCCTATGTGACCCTGCACGTGGGCGCCGGCACCTTCCAGCCCGTGCGCACGGAAGTGCTGTCCGAGCACAAGATGCATACCGAGTGGTACACCATGCCGCAGGAAACCGTCGACGCCGTGCGCGCCGCGCAGCTGGCCGGGCGCGACGTGGTGGCTGTCGGCACGACCAGCCTGCGCGCGCTGGAATCGGCCTCGCAAAGCGGCCGGCTGGTGGCGGGCAGCGCCGATACGGCCCTATTCATCACGCCCGGCTATGCCTTCAAGACGGTGACGCGCCTGATCACCAACTTCCATTTGCCGAAATCGACCCTGCTGATGCTGGTGTCGGCCTTTGCCGGCTATGAACCGATCCGCAGCGCCTACGCGCATGCGATCGCGCAGAACTACCGTTTCTTCAGCTATGGCGATGCGATGCTGCTCACCACGCAGTCGCGCGCTCCGCTGAGCCTCAATACTCCCGTGAAAGAATAAGAATGCTGGAATTTACTCTCCTCAAGACCGACACGAGCGGCCTGACCAAGGCACGCCGCGGCACCTTGAAACTCAACCATGGTGTCGTGCAGACGCCGATCTTCATGCCAGTGGGCACTTACGGCTCCGTGAAAGCCATGTCGCCGCTGGAACTGAACGAGATCGACGCGCAGATCATCCTGGGCAACACATTTCATTTGTGGTTGCGTCCAGGCAACACCGTCATGGAAAAATTCGGCGGTTTGCATGGTTTCATGGGCTGGAACAAGCCGATCCTGACGGATTCGGGCGGTTTCCAGGTGTTTTCGCTGGGCGCCATGCGCAAGATCACGGAAGAGGGCGTGCATTTCAATTCGCCCATCAACGGCGATAAATTGTTCCTCTCGCCGGAAGTGTCGATGCAGGTGCAGCGCGTCTTGAATTCCGATATCGTCATGCAGTTCGACGAATGCACGCCGTACGAGATCGCCGGCCGCCCGGCCACCATTGAGGAAGCGGCGAAGTCCATGCGCATGTCCTTGCGCTGGGCGCAGCGCTCGAAGGACGAGTTCCACCGCGGCGAAAACCCGAACGCGCTGTTCGGCATCGTGCAGGGCGGCATGTTCGAAATGCTGCGCGACGAGTCGCTGGCCAAGCTGGAAGAGATCGACTTCCCCGGCATCGCCATCGGCGGCCTGTCCGTCGGCGAGCCGAAGGAAGACATGATGCGCATGCTGGCCCACGTGGGTCCGCGCCTGCCGGCCAACAAGCCGCATTACCTGATGGGCGTGGGCACGCCGGAAGACCTGGTGGCGGGCGTATCGAACGGCATCGACATGTTTGACTGCGTCATGCCGACGCGCAATGCCCGCAATGGCTGGCTGTTTACCCGTTTTGGCGACATCAAGATCAAGAACGCCAAGTACAAGGAAGACCAGGCGCCGCTGGACGAGACGTGCAGCTGCTACGCCTGCCGCAACTTCTCGCGTGCTTACCTGCACCATCTGCACCGTTCCAAGGAAATCCTCGGCGCGCGCCTGAACACCATCCACAACCTGCATTACTACCTGGACCTGATGCGTCAGATGCGTGTAGCGCTCGATGAAGACCGTTTCCACGCGTTTACCCTGCAATTCCACGCGGAACGCGCACGGGGAACTTAAGAAATGCTTAGGTTTACGGGCCGCGAAGCCGTGAACCGATGTTTTCGAGATTGGTGCTTGGACGGGGCGATAAAGCATTGCATAATGCTTTTTTAGCCCCATTTGGAGCTGCCATGCCCGCAATTGCCGGGATGGCCTTTTGCCAATGCTAGAATACAGCGCTGTTTTTTCAAACTGATTAGAACTGGAGTCACCGTGTTTTTCATTTCCAACGCTTACGCGCAATCGACCGATGCCCTCGGCCTCGGCGGCAACCTGACCAGCTTCCTGCCGCTGGTATTGATGTTTGTGGTCATGTATTTCCTGATGATCCGCCCACAGCAAAAACGCGCCAAAGAACAACGGGCGATGATGGATGCGCTGACCAAGGGTGACGAAGTCGTGACCGCTGGCGGCATGCTGGGCCGTGTTGTCAAGGTAGTGGACGCTTACGTCACCATCGAAGTGGCCAGCGGCACCGAAATCACGGTGCAAAAGAGCTCCATCACCACCCTGCTGCCTAAAGGCACCCTGAAGGCGCTGTAATTCCTCGCCGTCGCCACGCATGTGGCGACTGACCGGGGCGGTGATCCGCCGCCCCTCGCGACGCCTCCGACGCTCAACACTGAACGCTGAATCAATATGAATCGCTATCCTGCCTGGAAATACATCATCATCGTCGTCGCCTTATTGCTGGGCGCACTCTATACGGCGCCCAACTATTTCGGTGAATCACCGGCGCTGCAAGTAACCAGCGGCAAGTCGACCGTCAAAGTGACGAGCGAGCTGATGACGCAAGTCGATCAAATATTGACGAAAGAGAACGTCAAGTCGGAAGGTGTCACCATGGATGGCGCCGGCAATCTCGCCTCCGTGCGCGTGCGTTTCGCCGATCCCGATACCCAGTTCAAGGCGAAACTGGTGCTGGAAAAGGACCTGAACCCGGATGCCAGCGACCCTGCGTATATCGTGACGGTCAACCTGCAGGCGAATACGCCGATGTGGATGCAGAAAATGCATGCCTTGCCCATGTTCCTGGGCCTGGACTTGCGCGGTGGCGTGCACTTCCTGCTGCAGGTCGATGCCAAGGCCGTACTGAACAAGAAAATCCAGGGCGTCCAGTCCGCCGCGCGCAGCGTGTTGCGCGACAAGAACATCCGCCACGCCGGCATCGACCGCGTGGGCGACAGCGTGCAGATCAACTTCCGCGACGCGGAAACGCGCCTGAAGGCCAGGACGGTACTGTCCGACCAGATGTCGGAGCTGGCGTTCGCCGATGCGGGCGAAGGCAGCGATTTGAAACTCAACATCACCCTGAAGCCGGCGGCCCTGAAAGCCACCATCGATGAAGGCGTGAAACAAAATATTTCCACCCTGTCGAAGCGCGTCAACGAGTTGGGCTTGACCGAGCCGCTGATCCAGCAGCAAGGTCCTGACCGCATTGTGGTGCAATTGCCTGGCGTGCAGGACGTGGCCCGCGCGAAAGCCATCATTGGCCGCACGGCGACCCTGGAAGTGCGCCTGGTCGATGAAACCATCGTGCCTGGCACGGAACTGTCCAGCGCCATTCCGTTCAATTCGGAACTGTTCACCGTTGGCAAAGGCGTGCCTGTCGTGCTGTCGAAAGACGTGATCCTGACGGGCGACTATATCTCCAGCGCCACGGCCAGCTTCGACCAGAACCAGCAAGCGGCCGTGTCGATCGACCTGAACGGCGACGGCGGACGCAAGATGCGCGAAGCGACGCGCGAACGCGTGGGCAAGCGCATGGCCATCGTGCTGTTTGAAAAGGGCAAGCCTGAAGTGCTGTCGGTGGCGACCATCCAGCAGGAACTCGGTTCGCGCTTCCAGATCACCGGCATGGGCGGCGCGGAAAACGCCAATGAACTGGCGCTGCTGCTGCGCTCGGGCGCCCTGTCGGCACCGATGACCGTCATCGAGGAACGCACGATCGGACCGCAACTGGGCGCGGAAAACATCGCCAAGGGCTTCCATTCGACCTTGTATGGCTTCATCGCCATCGCCATCTTCATGATCGCCTACTACATGCTGTTCGGCGCTTTCAGCGTGCTGGCCCTGGCATCTAACCTGTTGTTGCTGATCGGCTTGCTGTCGATGATCCAGGTGACCCTGACCTTGCCAGGTATCGCCGCTATCGCGCTGGCGCTGGGCATGGCGATCGACGCCAACGTCTTGATCAACGAACGTATCCGCGAAGAGCTGCGCGCCGGCAATACGCCGCAAGCGGCGATCGCCGCCGGCTTCGACCGCGCCTGGGCCACGATTCTCGACTCGAACGTGACCACCCTGATCGTCGGCCTGGCGCTGCTGGCCTTCGGCAGCGGCCCGGTGCGCGGCTTTGCCGTCGTGCATTGCCTGGGCATCCTGACCTCGATGTTCTCCTCCGTCTTTGTGTCGCGCGGCGTGGTCAACCTCTGGTATGGCCGCAAGAAAAAGCTGACGACCTTGTCGATCGGCACGGTGTGGGTGCCGGGCACCAGCAAATAAGCGACGGTCCAGCCTTAGCCAATAGCGTCAACAGCGATAGCGTCCGGTGGCACAGCCGCCGGACGCACAGAATAGAACTCAGAGGATTTCATGGAATTTTTCCGGATCAAAAAAGATATTCCCTTCATGCGCCATGCGTTGATTTTCAACGTGATTTCGGCCGTGACCTTCCTTGCCGCCGTCTTCTTCCTGTTCCACAAGGGCTTGCACCTGTCCGTGGAATTCAAGGGCGGCACCGTGATGGAGGTGAAGTACCCGAAAGCGGCCAACCTTGAAGGCATACGCGGCACCCTGATCAAGATGGGCTATGAAGAGCCGGGCGTGACCAGCTTCGACACGGCGCGCGACGTGATGATCCGCCTGCCGGTGGAAAAGGGCGTGACTGCCGCGAACACTTCGCAACGCGTGTTTGAAACGCTGTGCAAGGTAGAGCAGGGCACGACCAAGGGCATCGATACCGTTACCGACAAGGGCGAGCACGTCATCAAGAGCGCCTGCATGGACGCTGCCGGCAATGAAGCGCTGGTGCTGCAAAAAGTCGAATTCGTCGGCCCGCAAGTGGGCGAGGAACTGGCGCAGAACGGCTTGAACGCGCTGGTGATGGTGATCCTGGGCGTGATGGCTTACCTGGCCATCCGCTTCGAGTGGAAATACGCCGTCTCGGCGATTATCGCCAACTTGCATGACGTGGTGATCATCCTGGGCTTCTTCGCCTTCTTCCAGTGGGAATTCTCGCTGACGGTGCTGGCGGCTATCCTGGCGGTGCTGGGCTACTCAGTCAACGAATCGGTGGTGATCTTTGACCGTATCCGCGAAAACTTCCGCAAGCAGCGCAAGGCGAGCGTGCATGAAGTGATCGACAGCGCGATCACCAGCACCATTTCGCGTACCATCATCACCCACGGCTCGACCCAGATGATGGTGCTGTCGATGCTGGTCTTCGGGGGCCAGACCCTGCATCACTTTGCCCTGGCGCTGACCATCGGTATCTGCTTCGGCATTTACTCGTCCGTGTTCGTGGCGGCATCGATCGCCATGTGGCTGGGCGTCAAGCGCGAAGACTTGATCAAGCCGGTCAAGGAAAAAGACGAAACCGACGGCGCCGTGGTGTAAGCGCCGCCTGTTGCATGACGAATGGAAGAACGATCACCCTAGCGGTGGTCGTTTTTTTTTGTAACGGATGAAGATGAAGCGTTTTATCTTGATGGGCATCATGGCGGGCATCGGCACGCTGGCGGCCGCGGCCGATGTCAGCCGCGTGGACGCCGGCAGCCTCGCCCTGCGCGGCGCGATCGCGAAGGGCGACGTGGACAAGCTGCGCCAGCTGGCCACGCCGGCGACCACCATGCTGCGCGTAAATAGCGAAGGCGGCGATCCGCAGGCGGCGATGCTGCTGGGGCGCTACCTGCGCCAGCAGCAGTGGGATATGGCCATCGACACCGTATGCGCGGGCAGCTGCGCCCTGTACGTCTTCCCCGCCGCGCGCCGCAAAGACATCCCCGCCGATGCCGTGCTGGCCTTGCAAGCCTCGGCCTTCCTGCGTGCGCAGGCGGACCAGGGACAGATGCGCCGCACCCTGGTCGAGGCGGGCGTGGCGGCCGAAGACCTCGATGTTGAAACGGCGGCGCTGGCGCAACAGCTGGCAAGCGTGGCGGCGCTGGAAGCGGCGTTTGCTGCCGACATGGGCATCGCCCCCGCCTTCTACCGCGACTTCCGCCAGGTGGCGGCGCAGGCGGACACGGTGCGCCGGCGCTTCCCGGACCAGGAGGCGGCCGTCTTCTGGTGGCCGGCCGCGGCACGCCTGCAGCGCTGCTACGGCATCGCCGGCGTGGACGAGGGCACGCGCGCGGCGCGCCTGCAGCCCGCCGGCTACCTGTACGTGCCCGCCCTGTCGGCGCTCGTCATGGGCGACCAGGCCTTGCCGGGCTGCCCATGAGCCGCAGCGGCCGCCTGTTCCTGCTGATGGACGCGATGCGCGCGAAGAGGGTGCCCGTCACGGCCGCCCAGCTGGCGCAGCAGCTGGGCGTATCCGAGCGCACGATCTACCGCGATATCCAGACCCTGGCCGAGCTGGGCGCACCGTTGCAGGGCGAGGCTGGCGTCGGCTACGTGTTGCGCCGTGGCAGCTTTTTACCACCGCTGATGTTCGGACCCGATGAACTGGAGGCGCTGGTGCTGGGGGCGCGCTGGGTGCGCCGCCAGGGCGATGCGGGCCTGGCGCAGGCGGCCGAAGCGGCGCTGGCAAAGATCGCCGCCGCTTCGCCGCGCGACCTGCGCGACAGCATGGCTGAGACCAGCCTGTGGGTGCCGCTGGGCCGTCCCGCCGATGGCACGCAGCCGGCCGACCGTTACGTGCAGCCGGTGCGCGAGGCGATCCGCTACGAACAGAAACTGACGCTGGGTTACCAGGACGAACACGGCAGCGCCACCTTGCGCACGGTATGGCCCTTCGCCCTGGCCTTTTTCGAGGGCAAGCGCCTGCTGGCCGCCTGGTGCGAACTGCGCGGCGACTACCGCCATTTCCGCATCGACCGCATCGCCAGCGTGCAGCAGCATGCGGAGCGCTATGCCACGCGCCGCCATGCCCTGCTCGCCACCTGGCGCAACATGTACGATATCGACCCGGAATCCTAGTTTTTCTCCTGACAAAAACTGTCAGTGACGGCGACTACGATGGTGGCTTCTTCACTCACCGGAGTTTTCCACCATGCGCCTGTACCACCACCCCATGTCTTCGAATGCCCGCCGCGCCCTGATGACGGCGATCCACCTCGGCCTGCCTTTGGAGCTGGCAGAAGTCGACCTGATGAATGCGGATGACCGCCGCCGCCTGGGCGAACTGAATCCGAATGGCAAGTTGCCCGTGCTGGCCGATGGCGGTTTTCTGCTGTGGGAATCGTGCGCCATCATGCAATACCTGGCCGAACAGGTGCCGGGCCAGACGCTGTACCCGTCGGCGCCGCAGGCCCGCGCCGACGTCAACCGCTGGCTGTTCTGGGCGGCGCAGCATTTCTCTCCTGCCGTTGCCGTGCTGGCCTGGGAACGGGCGTGGAAGGGCATGACGGGTGGCGGTCCGGCGGACCCGCTGGAAGAGGCGCGCGGCGAGCACGAGCTGCATGCATGCGCCGTGGTGCTCGATGCGCATCTGGCGCAGTGCGACTGGCTCTGTGGCGATACCCTGAGCCTGGCCGATTTCGCCGTGGCCGCGCCGCTGATGTACAGCGAGGCGGTGCGGCTGCCGCTGGCGCAGTATGCCCATATCCAGGTCTGGTTTGCCCGCGTGCGGCAGTTGCGTGCGTGGCAGGAAACGGAAGTGGAACTGGCAGTCGGATAAATATGGCTGCTAAGTGTGTCAACGCACGGAGCTGGCGCCGCGGTACGCATAAGATAGGGCTGTCTCTTTCAGGACATCCCTAGCTTTGGACTTTACCCGCTTTCGAGCGGGTTTTTTTTGCCTGGCGGTTGGCAAGGCACTTGAAAATTTGGCAAGTGCCATGCAAGTGGGGCGCACACCATTCTCAAGCAGGTATGCCATGTTCACGCCACGCCATCCGAAACCGCTGTTGAGTACCCGTGCCGTTGCCATGCAAGTCGTCAGGCAGGAGCAGTCGAGCAAGGCCGTGGACAAGCACGTGCTGATCGTCGAGACGGTCAAACCGGCGCCGCCGCCAGAGGTTGCTAAGAAGATACTTCCTTAGTGCACCAGCACCTTCAGCAGTGACTGCACTTCATCGTCTGATTCTTCCAGGATGCTCGACAGGGTAGCGCTCTCGCCGATGACGCAATCGATGCTGCGCGCGGCGCGGGCGGCGCGTACGGCGATGGCAGCCGGGCTTTCATTCAGGGGGGAGGCCACGGGCGCCAGGTCGTTCGCCAGCAGCAGGGTGTCGCCCAGCGATTCGGGCGGGATGGCGCGCAAGCCTTCCCACAGGGATGCGATGGCGTGCATCACGGCTTCCGGAACCTTGAGCTTGGTCAATACGCCATGGCCGATGGCCTGTTCGCCATGTTCGACCCAGTCCTGCGGTTCGCCGTCCAGGATGCCGGGAAACTCGGCTGCGCGCGACAGCATGTAAAAGCCGCCTACCTCATGCATGATGCCCGCGAACAGGGCCGTATCGGGGTCGACCTTCGTCACGCGGCGCGCAATGACCTGCGCCAGCGCCGCCACATGGGCCGTATGTTCCCACAGCTGGTTGGCCTTGGCTTGCAGCAAGGGATCGGTGATGGTGCTGCCCAGCTGGCGCACGATCAGCGACGCCACCACGGACTGCAGGGTGCGCACGCCGAGGCGCTGCACGGCATTGCGCACGCTGGTGATTTCGTTGCCGGAACGGTTGAAGGCCACCGAATTGGCGATGGCCACCGTGCGCGCCGCCAGCAGCGGGTCGGCCTGCACCAGCTTGGCGGCCGCCTCGATATGGCAGTCGGGATCGGTCAGCGCCTGCTGCAGCTTGAGCGAAGCGTCCACATTGGCAGGGAAAGTCAGCTCGCCGCGACCGGCAAGTGCAGCGATACTTTTAAAGGCGTCGAGTCTGTTCATTGAAAAAATTATACTCGCAATATTTCCGTACGGAACTTTTTAACCGTGATCTTTTCGCAAACAGCCGAGCAAAAGGCAAGCAACTACCCCGTAAACGGAAAAAGGCACGCCCCTATATCGGTGGCGTGCCTTTCTTTAACGACAACGGTCGTCACAGCGCTGGACAGGACCATCGCGAGCGGATGGGATTTGTGGCCGAGAAGCGCAACCGTACTCAAGTACGGTGAGCATCGCAGGCGCGCACCGCGCACCGCGCAGCAGGTCCTGTTCAGCGTTACTACAGAGCTTCGCTGAAGATCGCGTCGCAGCCTTCGACCAGTTCGTCGCTGTCTTCCAGTTCATCCGTCAGGCCCAGGTCGAAGAGTTCCTCGACGGCATTCATGAAGCTGTTGTGCTTGGTAGCGCCGATCAGGCGGTAGATTTCACCGTCTTCATTGCGCACGCCGATGATCAGCTTTTCCTGGCGCACCAGTTCCGGCGTGCTGGCGTTGAGCAACAGGTTGCCGATGATGTGTTTATCGAAATGAGCGGGCTTTTTGCCTTCGAGCAATGAGGTTTTCAACTTGTTTCCTTTGTCTTGTTTGAATCTGAGTCTGTGCTTGATGAAATGTCAGCTGTGACCGTTAGCAATAGCCTGTTTCAGGCCCGTCAGGGTCGTTTCCAGGCGACTGAAGTCGTCGTCCGTATATGTGGCAAACAGGTGCTGGCCTTGCCTGCTCAGTTTGGGGAACACGTCCTGGAACAGTTGTTCACCCGCGTCGCTCAGGCGCACGTAGTAGGAGCGCTTATCGCGTGGACAACGTTCCCGTATCACCAGCCCCTTTTGTTCCAGGCGGTCCACCACGCCCGTCAACGTGCCCTTGGTGATCAGGGTTTTCTGGCCCAGCTCCTTGTAGGACATGCCGCAGGTATTGCCGAGTGTGGCAATGATGTCGAATTGCGCATGCGTCAAGCCGTACTGGCGCACGAAGTCGCTAGAAAACCGCTCGAAGCCCTGCATGCATTCGGCCAGCAGCCGGATACTTTTTAAATATCGTTCACCCATGGGGTGTGATTATATCCTTCTGCCCCGCTTTTTTCCGCCACCGCAGCCGCGTTATTGCATGAGGGCTGCGATGGCGCGGAACTCCGGTATCATGTGGGCAACTCAGCCCTTGCTCCCATCCTGCCCCGCCGATGTCTTTCGCTAATCTTTCCCGTATCGGCCTCGACAAACCCTTGCGCCTGCTGCTGGTGCACGCCGGCGATGCCGAGTCGATCACCTGGGCCGGCCTGGTGCAGCCCTTGCGGCTGTGCGCCCGCGCGCTGGGGCCGGAAGCATTCCAGCTGGACGTGCGTACGCCCGAGCAAGTGGCCGCGCAGGGCGGCAACTGGCATATCGCGCTGCTGGTGGCCGATGAGACGGAAGCGCCGCTGCGTGCCGAGCTGTGCCGCGCGGTGATCGAGCGCTGCCGTTCGGCGCCGTTCTGGGGCGGCGTGGGCGCGGCCGTGCTGTGGCTGGCCGGCGCGGGCGTCATGGACGGCGTGCGCATCGCCTTGCCCTGGGCCCTGTATGCGGACGCGGAAGCGAAGGCCGAACGGGCCATCCTGACGCCGCACCTGTTCGATATCGACGGCCCCCACATCACTTGCTGCGGCGGCGCGGCCAGCATCGATTTTTCATTGACCCTGATCGAGACCGTGTTCGGCGCCGACGTGCAGGCGCTCGTCAAGGAAGCGCTGTGCGTGGACAAGGTGCGTGGCAAGGAAGAGCGCCAGCGCGTGGCCCTGCAGGCGCGCTTCGGCGTGCTGCAGCCGAAACTGTCCGAAGCGGTGACCTTGATGGAAGCCAATATCGAGGAACCCCTGTCGACCGACGATATCGCCAGCCTGGTGGGCCTGTCGCGGCGCCAGCTGGAGCGGCTGTTCAAGCAATATCTGGGCAGCCTGCCGTCGCGCTATTACCTGGAGCTGCGCTTGCAACGCTCCCGGCAACTATTGCTTGATACACATTATTCCATCGTACAAGTGGGCCTGATGTGCGGTTTTTCCTCCGGCTCGCATTTTTCCACGGCGTTTGGCACCCTGTTTGGCAATACGCCGCGCGAAGAGCGGCAAAGAAAGCTCATGCCACCTGTTTGATTCAGGCAAGCCCGGCTGTGATGAATTGTGAAAATCCTTGTCGCAGATTCAAAAGAGTTTTAGCATCCCGCTTTTTATAATGCTGTACACACGTAGCTGTCGTAGCTGCGGAGTACCTAACATATTGATGGGGAAATGCTATGAATGCCAAGCTTGATTCGACCGTAACCGTTCGCCCAGTCAGCCGGGAAACCTTTGACCAGGTCCTGGTTCCTACCTACGCTCCCGCTGCCATGGTACCCGTGCGCGGTGCCGGCCTGGATCTGTGGGACCAGTCCGGCAAGCATTACCTCGATTTCACCTCCGGCATCGCCGTCAACAGCCTGGGTCACTGCCATCCGGCCCTGGTCGACGTGCTGACCAAGCAAATCAACAGCTTGTGGCATTTGGGCAACGGCTACACCAACGAACCCGTGCTGCGCCTGGCGCTGGCCCTGACGGAAGCGACCTTTGCCGACCGCGCCTTTTTCTGCAACTCGGGAGCGGAAGCCAATGAAGCGGCCCTGAAACTGGCGCGCAAGTACGCCCACACCAAGTTTGGCGCGCACAAGTCGCGCATCATTTCCTGCTTCAGCTCCTTCCACGGCCGCACCCTGTTTACGGTCTCCGTCGGCGGCCAGGCCAAGTACACGGAAGGCTTCGAGCCGCTGCCGCCATCGATTGACCACATCGCCTACAACGACATCGAAGCGGCGCGCGCCGCCATCGGCGATGACGTGTGCGCCGTGATCGTCGAGCCGGTGCAAGGCGAAGGCGGCGTCGTGCCGGGTAATCCGGAATTCCTCAAGGAGCTGCGCGCCCTGTGCGACAAGACCGGTGCCCTGTTGATTTTCGACGAAGTCCAGTGCGGCATGGGCCGCACTGGCGCGTTGTTCGCGTACATGGGCTACGGCGTCACGCCGGACATCCTGACGGCCGCCAAGGCCCTGGGCAATGGCTACCCGATCGGCGCCATGCTGACCACCGACGCGCTGGCGCAGACCCTGGCCGTCGGCACCCACGGCACCACCTACGGCGGCAATCCGCTGGCCGCCACCGTGGCGCTGACCGTGCTGGAAACGATCAACACGCCAGCCTTCCTGGCGCGCGTGAAGGAAGCCAGCGTCAACACCATCGCCATGCTGCAAGGCCTGATCACGGATTACCCGCAAGTGTTCTCCGCCGTGCGCGGCAGCGGTTTGCTGCTGGGCTTGGTGGTCAGCGATGCCTACAAAGGCCGCGCGAAAGACATCCAGAAGGCCGCCGAAGCGCAAGGATTGATGGTGCTGATCGCCGGCATGGACGTGGTGCGTCTGGCGCCGGCCCTGATCGTTTCGGACGAGCAGATCGCCGAAGCGGGCCGTTTACTCCGCGTGGCCATCGACGGCTTGCTGAAAGCCTGAAGCTAGCCCCGCTCCCTGTTTGATCACCGGCCCGCCGCTTTGCTGCGGGCCGGCTTGGTTCTACCCCAGCATTGTCAGCATTGAAGGAGTACCCATGTATGTTGTCCGTCCGGTAGAAATTGCGGATATTGCAGCCCTCGAAGCGCTGGCCGCGGTAACCATGCCGGGTGTCCATACCCTGCCGAAGACGCGCGAGAAAATCGCCGCCTCCGTCGAGCGCTCCATCGCCTCGTTTGCCGCCCATGTCGACATCCCCAGCGAAGAGTCGTATCTGTTCGTGCTGGAATCCCTGCCCGAGAAGAGCATCTTTGGCACGGCCGCCATCTTCGCCTCGGCCGGCTCGAACGGCACCTATTTTTCCTTTCGCAACGACGTCATCCAGCAAGTTTCGCGCGACCTGAACATCAGCCACAGCGTGCATGCGCTGACCCTGTGTTCCGAGCTGACGGCGTACTCGCAGCTGTCCGGTTTCTATGTGCGCAACATGGAGCAGGCGGGCCTGGAAGCGGCTTTGCTGTCGCGCGCGCGGCTGCTGTTCGCCGTGCTGGCGCCGCACCGCTTCGGCGACCGTTTCTTCGTGCCGCTGGCCGGCATCACGGACGCCAACGGCCAGTCGCCGTTCTGGGATGCGCTGGGCCGCAAGTTCTTCCAGATGGATTTCCTCGACGCCGAGAAAGTCATCGGCGGTGCGCGCAACCGCACCCTGATCGTCGAACTGATGCCGCATTACCCCGTGTATGTGCCGCTCTTGCCCGGCGACGCGCAGGCGGCCATGGGCCAGATCCACCCGAGCGGTGAACTGGCCTTCAACCTGCTGACGGAAGAAGGCTTTGAAGCCGACGATTACATCGATATCTTCGATGGCGGCCCGATCCTGCAGGCGCACAAGAATTCGCTGCGCTCGTTTACGGGCTCGCTCACGCGCCGCGTGGTGGCCGGCGTCACGCCCAGCCGCACTGGCTTGAAAGTCAATTACGCGATCGCTTCCGGCGCCGAGCGCAATTTCCGCGCCGTGACCTTCACCTGCGATGCGCTCGAAGCGCAGGACAGCGTCGGCTTGCCGGCCGAGCTGCTCGACGCGCTGGCCGTGGCCGAAGGCGACAGCGTCATTTGCGTGCGTATCTAAGGGAGTCCATTTTATGCTAGTAGTACGCGCCATCAACGCCAATGACCTCGATGCCCTGTACGGCCTGGCCAGCCAGGTCGGCACGGGCATGACCACCCTCAAGCCGGACATGAAAATGCTGGGCGACCGCCTGGCCATCGCCTGCGCCTCGTTCGCCGAAACCATCCCGCCCGAAAAGCGCGACTACATGTTCGTCATGGAGGATACCGACACGGGCCGCCTGGCCGGCGTGTGCGCCATCAAGGGTGCCGTGGGCCTGGACGAGCCGTTCTATAACTACCGTATCGGCACGCTGGTGCACTCGAGCCGCGAGCTCGATGTGTTTACGCGCATGGAGACGCTGTACCTGTCGAACGACCTGACGGGCAGCACGGAACTGTGCTCGCTGTTTTTGCACCCCGACTACCGCAGCGGCAACAACGGCAAGCTGCTGTCGAAAAGCCGTTTTCTCTTCATCGCCCAGTTCCCGCACCTGTTCACGGAAAAACTGATCGCGGAAATGCGCGGCTACCAGGCGCCGGATGGCAGCTCGCCGTTCTACGAGGGCCTGGGCCGCCACTTCTTCAAGATGGATTTCCACCACGTCGACGACTTGACGAGCCTGGGAAAAAAATCCTTCATCGCCGAACTGATGCCGCGCCAGCCCATGTACGTGGCCTACTTGCCCGACGAGGCGCAGGAAGTCATCGGCAAGGTGCATCTGAGCACGGCGCCCGCGCGCCGCCTGTTGGAACAGGAAGGCTTGCACTTCGAAGGCTATGTTGACATTTTCGACGCCGGTCCCGTGCTGCAGGCGCGCGTCTCCGAGCTGCGCGCCATGCGCGACAGCATGCCCGCCGTGCTCGATGCCGAGGCGGCCCCTGACGCTTGCAGCGATGCCGCCCAGGCCGAGCCTTACCTGGTGTCGAACACCGACTTGAAAGATTTCCGCATGATCGTCACCAGCGCCAATCCGCACAGCGGCAAGATCGCGCTCGATGACGCTGAACTGCATCTGCTGCGTAGCCACAATGGCGACACCGTGCGCACGCTGTCACTCAACCCGAGGAAGCATCCCCATGTCTAATCTGTTTAATTCGTCTACCGCAGCATCGAACTTCATCAACGGCGCCTGGCTGCCAGGCACGGGCCGCGAACTCGTTACCATCGATCCGTCGAACGGCAAGCAGACCTGGGCCAGCCTGGAAGCGACGCCAACACTGGTCGAAGAGGCTTGCCAGGCCGCGCGCGCCGCCTTTGAAGCGTGGGCCGACACGCCCGTCGAAGAGCGCATCGCCATCTGCGTGCGCTTTCGCGAGCTGCTGAAGGAACACGCCGAAGCGCTGGCGCTGCTGATCTCGGAGGAAGTGGGTAAACCCTTGTGGGAATCGCGCACGGAAGTGGCCACCATGGCCAACAAGATCGATATCTCGGTGCAGTCGTACCACGCGCGCACGGGCATTACGCAAAGCAAGATCGCCGATGGCGACGCCGTGCTGCGCCACCGCCCGCATGGCGTGTTCGGCGTCTTCGGCCCGTATAACTTCCCTGGCCACCTGCCGAACGGCCACATCGTGCCGGCCTTGATCGCCGGTAACACCATCGTCTTCAAACCCAGCGAATATGCGCCGCGCACGGCCGTGAAGACCGTGCAGCTGTGGCAGCAGGCCGGTTTGCCGGAAGGCGTCGTCAACCTCGTCAACGGCGGGCGCGACACGGGCGTGGCCCTGGGCGCCAATGCCCTGCTCGACGGCGTGCTGTTTACGGGTTCCTGCCAGACGGGCATCAGCCTGCACCGCCAGTTCGGCGGCCAGCCGGGCAAGATGCTGGCGCTGGAAATGGGTGGCAACAATGCACTCGTCGTGTGGGATGTCAAGGACGTGGATGCGGCCGTGCATCACGCGATCTTCTCCGCCTTTGTCTCCGCCGGCCAGCGCTGCACCTGCGCGCGCCGCCTGGTGGTGCAGGACAACGCAGCCGGTGCCGCGTTTGTTGCGCGCCTGGTGGACGTGGCGGCGAAACTGGGCATCGGCGCGTCCGATGCCCAGCCGCAGCCCTTCATGGGCCCAGTGGTATCGAGTGCCGTGGCCGCGCGCCTGGTGCAGGCGCAGGCCGACATGGTGGCCAAGGGCGGCACCACCTTACTGCAGATGCGCCAGTTGAATCCCGAGGCGGGCTTTGTGACGGCCGGCATCGTCGACGTCACCGATGCCGTGGGCATCCCCGACGAAGAATGGTTCGGCCCCCTGCTGCAAGTGATCCGCGTGGCCGATTTCGATGCGGCCCTGAAGGTTGCCAACGCCACCGAATTCGGCCTGGCCGCGGCACTGCTGTCGGACGACCCTGCCCTGTGGCAGACCTTCCAGGTGCGCGCGCGCGCCGGCATCATCAACTGGAACCGTCCGACCACGGGCGCGGCCAGCACGGCGCCGTTCGGCGGCATCGGCAAGTCGGGCAACCACCGTCCGAGCGCCTATTACGCGGCCGACTACTGCGCCTATCCGGTCGCCTCGATCGAGAACAGCGCATTGGAAATGCCGGCCAAGCTGTCGCCCGGTCTGAATTTTTAAGTTTTAGATTTATCAAGGAATCTCCATGCACAGCACGCGCGAATACAACTTTGACGGCCTGGTCGGCCCATCGCATAACTATGCGGGACTCTCGTTCGGCAACGTAGCCTCGTTCAGCAATGTGAAAAGCGCTTCGAATCCGAAGCAGGCCGCCTTGCAGGGCCTGGCCAAGATGCGCGCCCTGGCCGCGCGCGGCTTTGCGCAAGCCTTGCTGCCGCCGCAGGACCGGCCGAACTTCCGCCTGCTGCGCTCCATTGGTTTCACGGGCACGGACGCCGAGGTGCTGGCGCGCGCCTACCAGGAGTCGCCCGTCATCCTGGCTTGCGCGTATTCCGCCTCGCCCATGTGGACGGCGAATGCGGCCACCGTCAGCCCGTCGGCCGACACGCAGGATGGCCGCGTGCACTTCACGGCCGCCAACCTGAATAACAAGCTGCACCGCGCCTTCGAGCACGCGCAGTCGGCGCGCAGCCTGCGCGCCATCTTCAGCGACGACAGGCACTTTGCCGTGCACGAGGCGCTGCCGTCGACGCCCGCCTTTGGCGACGAGGGCGCGGCCAACCATACGCGCCTGGGCGCCGGCCACGGCGCGCCATCCGTTGAAATGTTCGTGTATGGTCGCGTGGAGTTCGACCCATCGGCGCCATCGCCGAAGCGCTACCCTGCGCGCCAGACCCTGGAAGCGTCACAGGCCGTGGCGCGCCTGCATGGCCTGGATGCGAAACGCACCGTGTACGTGCAGCAGAATCCGGACGTGATCGACCAGGGCGTGTTCCATAACGACGTCATCGCCGTCGGCAACGGCAATGTGCTGTTCTATCACGAGCAGGCGTTTGCCGACGAAGAAGCCAGCCTGTCGCAGCTGCGCCGCGCCGTCGCTGCCACCGGGGCGGAACTGCAGGCCTTGCGCGTGGACACGGGCCAGGTGCCGATCGCGGATGCCGTCAGCAGCTATCTGTTCAACAGCCAGCTGTTGACGAAAGAGGGCGGCAAGATGGGGCTGGTGATACCGCAGGAATGCCAGGAAAACCGCGCCGTGTCGCGCTACCTGGAAGGCCTGGTGGCCAGCGGCGGCCCGATCGATGAACTGATTCATTTCGACCTGCGCCAGAGCATGCGCAACGGCGGTGGGCCCGCCTGCCTGCGCTTGCGCGTGGCCCTGACGGAAAATGAAGCGCGCGCCATGCACCAGGGCGTGATCATGACGGAAGCGCTGTACCATCGGCTGGTGACCTGGGTGGAGAAGCACTACCGTGATCATCTGGAGCCGAGCGACCTGGCCGACCCGCAGCTGGCACTGGAAGTGCACGCGGCGCTTGAAGAATTGACGATCATCCTCAACTTACCGGGATTGTACGACTTGTAGGCGATAGAAAAACACACAGAAAAAAATCCGAGACAGACTATCCGTAGCACAGACAGAATTGGACGGGCGACCCCCGTCTCTTGACACCGCTGCCGCCCAGCCACAAGCCCGAACGACAGCGTTGGACATTCACATGACCGTAATGGAGATGCAAGATGAATCACACGCCACAAGATTTGCGTACACAAACGCTGGAGCTGGTTAACGCGGCTGGCAGTGCGGGCAAGGCGGCAGCGCCTGTCGTGCAGCTGGTGCAGGCATGGCTCGATTCGCTCGATGCCGAAGACCTGGCCGATATCGCGCCCGGCAGCCTGGCGCCCGTGCTGGTCGACGGTTTTACCCAGGCAGCCAAGCGTACGGGCAGCGGCTGCCAGATCGCCACCCTGCGTTATGCGGATGGCCGTGGCGGCATGGCGAGCGCCTTGCTGATCCTGAACGAAGACATGCCTTACCTGGTCGACTCCATCGTCATGGCCATGCGCCGCCAGCACCTGGCCGTGCGCGGCGTGATGAATACCGTGCTGCCGGTGCGCCGCGCTCTTGATGGCAGCGTGGAAGCGGTACGTCAGCCTGGCGACCCGCTCGAATCGTATGTGCTGGTGCTGCTCGACGAAGAGCTGGAGCCCGATGCGCTGGCCGCCCTGGTCGCCGCCATCGACATGGTGGCGCGCGACGCTGCCGTCGTGCGCCGTGACAGCGCCGCCATGAGCGAGCGCCTGGCCGCCGTCGCCACGGCTGCATCGCAGCATGGCGAAGAAGGCGCGGAAGTGGCTGCCTTCCTGGAATGGGCCCGCAGCGGCGGCTTTGAAGTGTTTGGCTATGCGTATTACCGCGTCAAGCCGGGCGTGCGCGAACTGGAACGCGACATCCCGAGCCGCGTCGGCGTGCTGCAGGACACGGCGCACCCCGTGTACGGCACCTGCCTAGCGAATATCCCGGGCGACTTCGACACCCTGGCCAAGCGCGAATCGGCGCTGTCCATCGTCAAGGCCGACGTGGCGGGCACTTTGCACCGCGACCAGCAGCTCGACTTCATCGGCGTGCGCGATACGGATGCGCAAGGCGCCATCCTGGGCGAACACTGCTTCGTCGGCCTGTTTACCCGCGCCGGCAATTCCACCCCGCTGGCGGCGCTGCCCTTTGCGCGCGGCCGCGTGGCCAAGGTATTGAGCCTGGCCGGCGTGCGCCAGCAAGGCTTCCGTGCCGAGAAATTCCGCGAAATCCTCGAATCGCTGCCGCGCACCGAAGCGCTGGAAGCGGACCTCGACTGGCTGGCGCAAGTGTGCGGCGCCGTCGTCTCGCTGTACAAGCAGCCGCGCACCAAGGTCTTCGCGCGCCGCGACGTGTACGCGCGCCACCTGAACGTGCTGGTCTACCTGCCGCGCGAGCGCTACAGCGCCAGCGTGGCATCGAGCTTGGCGAAGGCGCTGCAAGCCAGTTCCGGCGCCACGCACGTGAGCACGCAAACCCTGGTGGCCGACGGCCCCCTGGCGCGCGTCTACCTGATCGCCCACGCCGCGCGCTACCCGCTGGACCTGGAAACGGATATCGAGCAGCCGCTCCTGGGCGTGCTCGATGGCTGGCATAACGGCTTTGCGGCCGTGGCCGACGCCGTGCCCGACGTGGCCCTGCGCACCAGCCTGCGCAAGCTCTGCGCCACCTTGCCGCTCGATTACGTGGCCGCCACCGCGCCGGCCGTCGCCTTCCGCGACCTCGATACCATCCTGCGCAACACCGATCCATCGCACGTGGCCGTGCGCATCGAGACGGGTGTTGTCACCACCATCCGCCTGTACTCGGCCAACAAGGTGCCGTCCCTGTCGACCATCCTGCCGGCCCTGCACAACGCGGGCGTGGCCATCGACCGTGAACAGGCATATTCGGTGTCGCTGTCCGACGGCACGCGCTATTTCGTCACCAGCCTGACGGTCGATGCCGCCAGCGCGGCGAAACTGGCGCAGCCATCCGTCGTCGCCGTGGCGCAGGAATTGTTCGCCGCCCTGTTCAACGATACGGCCGAAGATGGCCGCCTGAATGGCCTGGTCATCGAAGGCGGCTTGTCGACGCGCGAAGTGCAACTGGTGCGCGCCTATACCAGCTACTGGCGCCAGACGGGCAGCCGCTTCTCGGTGCGCTATATCGCCGAAAGCCTGCGCAAGCAGCCGGCCCACGTGAAAGCCCTGGTCGACGCCTTCCTGCAGCGCTTCGACCCGTCTCTGTCGGACGCGCAGCACGCGGCTGCCCTGGAGGCCATCGCCACCATCAAGGCCGGCTTGCCGTCCGTGAACCATGCGGACACCGAGGAAATCCTCGGCGCGCTGGCCGACCTGATGGCCGCCACCCTGCGCACGAGCTACTTCCAGAACAATCAGCAAGGCGACAAGATCATCTTCAAGTTTGACACCAGCAGCCTGGCGCTGGTGCCGGAACCGCGCCCGTACCGCGAGATTTTCGTCTTTTCGCGCCGCTTCGAAGGCGTGCACCTGCGCGGCGGCCCGGTCGCCCGCGGCGGCCTGCGCTGGTCCGACCGCATGGAAGACTACCGCACCGAAGTGCTGGGCCTGGTCAAGGCGCAGATGGTGAAGAATGCCGTCATCGTGCCGGCCGGCGCGAAGGGCGGCTTTGTCTGCAAGATGATGCCGCAGGACGCCGTGCGCGAAACCATCGCGGCCGAAGGCGAAGCCGTCTATCGCCTGTTCATTTCCAGCCTGCTGGAAGTGACGGACAACCGCTCGCTGGGCAACATCGTGCCGCCAGTCGATACCGTCTGCTTCGACGACGCCGACCCCTACCTGGTGGTGGCTGCCGACAAGGGCACGGCCACGTTCTCCGACATCGCCAACGGCATCGCCGTGCAGCGCGGTTTCTGGCTCGGTGACGCTTTCGCCTCGGGCGGCTCGAACGGCTACGACCACAAGAAGCTGGGCATCACCGCCAAGGGCGCCTTCGAAGCCGTAAAGCGCCATTTCTATGAAATGGACCACGACCTGAACACCACCCCGATCACCATGGTCGGCGTGGGCGACATGTCGGGCGACGTGTTCGGCAATGGCGTGCTGCTGTCGCGCCAGCTGAAACTGGTGGCCGCGTTCGACCACCGCCACATCTTCCTCGACCCGACACCGGACGTCGCCGTCTCGTTCGACGAGCGCGCGCGCCTGTTCGCCTTGCCGCGCTCCTCGTGGGATGACTACAACAAGGAGCTGATCTCGGCAGGCGGCGGCGTGTATCCACGCTCCGCCCGCACGATCGAGCTGTCGCCGCAAATCCGCGCCGCACTCGATATCGCGGAAACGTCGCTGGCGCCGGAAGAACTGATGCACCGCATCCTGAAATCCCCGGTGGACCTGTTCTACAACGGCGGTATCGGTACCTACATCAAGGCCTCGACGGAAAGCCATGCACAGGTGAAGGACCGCGCGAATGACCATATCCGCGTCAACGGCAACGAGCTGCGCGTAAAGGTCGTCGCCGAGGGCGGCAATCTGGGTGCGACGCAGGCCGGCCGCATCGAGTTCGCGCTGGCGGGCGGGCGCATCTTCACCGATGCGATCGACAACTCGGCCGGCGTGGATTGCTCGGACCATGAAGTCAACGTGAAAATCTGGCTGGACGTGGAAGTCAACGCAGGCAAGCTGACGGAAGCCGACCGCAATCGCGAGCTGTATGCGATGACGGATGACGTGGAGCGCCTGGTCTTGCGCGACAACACGCAGCAGACGCACTTGCTGGTGCGCGAGTTGCAGGCGCAAGGCGAGAGCGCCGTGCAGGATGGCTACGCCGCCCTGATCGCCAGCCTGGAAGAAGAAGGCGCCCTGTCGCGCGAACTGGAGCAGCTGCCGTCGGTGGCCGAACTGGCGCGCCGCAAGGCCGACGGTCGTGGCCTGACGACGCCGGAACTGGCGGTGGTGATCGCCAACGTGAAGAACCGCTTCAAGCGCATCCTCTCCGCGCTGCCGCTGACGGACGAAACGTGGGCCGAGCCGGTGCTGAAGCCCTACTTCCCATCCCTGCTGGTGGCAACCCGTTCGGCGCTGGACCATCCGCTGGCCAACGCCATCCTGGCGACCGTGCTGGCCAATGAAGTGATCAACCGCTGCGGCCCGCTGATGATCCGCGACCTGGCGGCGGAACACGGCGTTGACGAGTCGACCGTGATCCTGGCCTGGGGCCAGGCATGGGTGGCGCTGAACCTGGCGCCCGTGTTCGACGCACTCGACGCGGATGCCCTGACGGTGCCGCGCGAAGTGTCGATCAAGGTCGATGCGCAAACGCGCGTGCTGCAGCAAACGATGATTGCCGGCGTGCTGTCCGTGCCGGCCGAGCAGTTGCGCGGTGCAGGCCTGGCTGAACTGACGCGTTTGTTTGGCGCGGAATCGAAGCGCGAGCTGCTCAAAGCGGTCGGCATCAAGTCGGAAGCGGCGCTGGTGCCGGGCTTGACGCCGGCCTTCGTGCAAGCGTGGGATGCGGTCGATGCGCTGGAAGTCGTCGCCGGCTTCCTGTTCCCGGCCCTGTCCGTGCCGCGTCCGGCCTCGATGGACCTAGCGGCCTTCCTGCAAGTGGGCCTGGCCCTGCGCAGCCAGGCCGGCATCGATACCCTGGAGCGTGGCCTGAAGCTGGCCGCGCAAGGCAAGTCGCAGGAACAGCTGCGCAACTACGCGCAGCAAGCCCTGCGCCGCACGCAACAGCGTCTGCTGACGCAGGTGCTGGCGCGCGCCGAGCAAGGTAACGCCGGCCAGGCCGTCGATGCGGTGACGGGCGCACTGGGCCTGTCGGCCTATGTGGCGGCAACGGAACTGGAGCAGGCCATGCTGGATGTGTGGACGCTTTCCGAAGCGGTGAACAAAGTGACAGCGGAAGCGGCCGTGTAATGACGCAAGCAGCAACACCAGCAGTAACACAGGTAGTGCAGGGCGCCGGCGGCTTGCCGCCGGCCGTCCAGGCGCTGGCGCAGGCCGATTTCAGCGCCGTGGCGCAGCTGTTCTCGGACGCCGGTTTCACGGTGGCCTTGCCGGCGCCCGGCATGCTGCAAGTGCGTAAGCCGGGAGAGGGCCGCGCCAGCGTGGCCGTCTCGGTGGGCGTGCATGGCGACGAGACGGGGCCGATCGAAGTGCTGGCGCACCTGCTCGACGCCCTGTCGCGCGATGCGCCGGCCCTGGCCGTCGATTTGCTCGTCTGCGTGGGCAATGTCGATGCGATCCGGGCCGGCAAGCGTTTCATCGACGCCGACCTCAATCGCATGTTCCGCCCCGCGCGGGGCAGTCTGGCGCAGGCGGCGGAAAGCGCGCGCGCCGATGAAATGATCGCCGCGACCAAGGCGTTCTTCGACGCGGCGGGGCCGGAACGCTGGCACCTGGACCTGCACACGGCCATCCGGCCTTCCGTGTATCCCACGTTTGCCATCGTGCCGGACCTGGTGGCCGACGCGGCCAAGGCGCAGCTGATAGCCTGGCTGGGCCAGGCGGCCATCGGCGCCATCATCATGAACCCGCAATCGGCCGGCACCTACAGCTATTATTCGGCCGAGCATTTCGGCGCGGCTGCCAGCACGGTGGAACTGGGCCGGGTGGGTACACTGGGGCAGAACGATCTGTCCCTGTTCGACGACGTGTCGCGGGCGCTGGACGGCTTGCTGCGCGGGCTGCCGGCGCAAGCGCTCAAGGCGCAACCGCACGTGTTCAAGGTGGCGCAGGAAATCATCAAGCACAGCGATGAATTCCGCATGGCTTTTGATCGCAGCACGCAGAACTTCACGTCCCTGCCGCAGCACGCCGTGATCGCCAGCGATGGCGACCATGTCTATACGGTGCAGCATGCGGAAGAGCTGGTGGTGTTTCCCAACCCGGACGTGCGGGTGGGCTTGCGTGCCGGTTTGATGGTGGTGCGCGTGGCCTGATCGTCCAGCCCTCACACAGCATTTGGCGCCAGCCGGGGAAACCCGTTTGGCGCCATTTTTTTGCCTGGCGTTCGGTGCGCACCCGCGGGCGGCGCCTCGGGTACACTGGCTCATCGTTCACTATCAGGAGTTCGCCATGTCCGTGTCCATGTATCAGGCAACCATCCCCGTCTTCATCCGCGGCTTGCGCGTCGTCTCGGCCTTGCTGGAAAAGGGCCAGGCGCATGCGGAGGAAGGCGGCATCGTGCCCGAGATCTTGCTGGGTGCGCAGCTGGCGCCCGACATGCTGGACCTGACGGCGCAAGTGCAGCGCGTCAGCGACACGTCGAAGATGTCCGTCGAGCGCCTGAGCGGCGTGCCGGCGCCGAAGTTCGAGGATAACGAGGCGTCGTTCGAACAGTTGCAGGAGCGCATCGCCAATACCATCGCCTACATCGACAGCGTCAACGCAGGCCAGATGGCGGGCAGCGCGCAGAAGGAAGTGGTACTGAACTGGACCGACGAAGGCAAGAAATTCTCGGGCGACGATTACCTGCTCAGCTTTGCCTTGCCCAACTTCTATTTTCACGTCTCCATGGTCCACGCCATTTTGCGAAACAATGGCGTGGCCGTGGGCAAGCTCGACTATCTTGGTCCTTACGATTGACAGGCCTGAAAAACCGTCGCGGGCGGCGATAATTTGTGGCCGAGAAGCGCAACTGTGCTGAAGCACAGTGAACATCGCAGGCCGCAAAGCGCGCCGCGCAGCAGGTTTTTAATTTAACGTTGCGGCTGCTGCACCTGGTTCTGCACCGCATTGCCCAGCATGCCGCCGCCGATCACGCCGGCCACCGTCGCCAGCGCCTTGCCGCGGCCGCCACCGACCTGGTTGCCGATCAAGCCGCCGATGACGGCGCCCGTGCCGATGCCCACGTAGTTGGGCTGGGCGGGAGCCGGCGCAGGCACCGGCTGCGGCTGGCGCACGGGTTCGCGGTAGGCCGTGTCGCGGTAGCCATCGTCATTGTAGGCAGGGCGTGCTTGCGCCACTTGCGTCTGGTGCACGACACGCTTGTGCACGACGGGTGCCGGTGCCGGCGCCGCCTGCGCGACGACGGGAGCGGCCAGCGGGGCTGCCACGGGCGCTGCCAGGGCAGCAGCGTTGGCTGGCGTCATGGCCGCCACATCGGCCGGTACGGCAGGCGTGGCCGGCACATTCGCCCGCGAATTGGGCAGGATGCCGGCGATGGACGCCGCACCCACCAGGCACAGGACCGTGACGGAAATGGCGGCGCCGGCCATCAAGGGGTGGATGCGGTTGGCGGTAGTCGTCGTGTTCATGGGTTCTCCTGGGGTGGCACTGCGGGTGTTGTTGATGTGTCCAGATTAACGGCCTCCTTGTCCCAAGGCTAGACATGGCGCTGTATCAAACGTAAGCAGGTGTAAGCCCGGATTGGTAAAGCACAGTAGAATCGGTGCTTCACCCTTTCCGGAGTCCGCCATGAGCCAGTTATTCACGCCGTATGCGCTGGGGCCCTTGCAAGTGGCCAACCGCATCGCCATCGCCCCCATGTGCCAGTACTCGGCCGACAATGGCAACGCCACCGACTGGCACATGATCCACCTGGGCCACCTGGCCCTGTCCGGCGCGGGCCTGCTGATGACGGAAGCGACGGCCGTCTCGCCCGAGGGGCGCATCTCGGCCGAGGACCTGGGCCTGTGGTCGGACGCGAATCAGACTGCGCTGGCCAATGTGGTGCAGGCCATCCGCCGCCACTCTCCGATGCCCCTGGTGGTGCAGCTGGGCCATGCGGGACGCAAGGCGTCGAGCCGCGCGCCGTGGCAGGGCGGCGCCTGCGTGCACCTGGCCGACGGGGGCTGGCAAACGGTGGCGCCGTCCGCCATCGCCCATGCCCCGGGCGAGACGGTGCCGATCGCCCTCGACGAGATGGGCTTGTTGCAGATCAAGGGCGCCTTTGTCGCCGCCGCCCAGCGCGTGCATGCGCTCGGTATCGAGGGTATCGAACTGCACGCGGCGCATGGCTATCTGCTGCACCAGTTCCTGTCGCCCCTGTCGAATCACCGCACGGATGCGTATGGCGGCAGCCTGGACAACCGCATGCGTTTTCCGCTGGAAGTCTATGAAGCCGTGCGCGCCGCCGTGCCCGCCAGCGTGGCCGTGGGCGTGCGCATTTCCGCCACCGACTGGGTCGATGGCGGCTGGGAAATCGAGCAAAGCGTGCGCTTCGCGCAGGAACTCAAGCAGCTGGGCGCCGATTTCATCCACGTCTCCAGCGGCGGGATTTCTCCGCAGCAGCAGATTCCCGTGGGGCCAGGCTACCAGGTGGCGTTTGCCGAGCGCATCAAGCGCGACAGCGGCTTGCCCACCATCAGCGTCGGCTTGATCACGGAAGCGCTGCAGGCGGAAGACATCATTGCGCAAGGTCAATCCGACATGGTGGCGCTGGCGCGCGCCATCCTGTTCGACCCGCGCTGGCCCTGGCATGCGGCGGCCCAGCTGGGCGCGCAGGTGCAGGCGCCGCCCCAGTACTGGCGTTCGCAGCCGCGCGAATACAAGCAGCTGTTCGGCGACACGACCCTGGGCCAGCGCTGAGCGGATCATTGCCCGTTCTGCTACACTCGCGTTTCCCTACCTCATTCCTCCAGGACACTTCGACATGCGCCATTGATACTGCCGTGCTGTGCACGGCCTCGCCCTTCCCGCCAGCGCCCCATTGCGCCCGCGGGTTCGCCAGCCCTGTCTGCACATACAAGGAGTATCCATGCCTGCATTACTACAACTCGACCGCCTTTCCTGCGTGCTGCCCGATGGCCGCGCCCTGTTTTCCGATTTGCAATTATCTTTTGCCCCGCAGCGTATCGGCCTCGTCGGCGATAACGGCGTCGGCAAGAGCGTGCTGGCGCGCCTGCTGGCGGGCCTGGCGCAGCCATCTGCCGGCGCCGTGCGCTGCGACGGCAGCGTGCACTACGTGCCGCAGGAGCTGGACCCGCACTGCTACCCCACGGTCGCGGCGCTGGCCGGCATGGACGCCGTGCTGGCCGCGCTGGAGCGCATCGCCGCCGGCTCGGTCGACGAGGCCGATTACGCCGTGGTGGGCGAGCGCTGGGATGCCCCCGTCCGTCTGCGCCAGGCGCTCGACGAGCTTGATCTGCTCCACGTCGATGCCGGCACGCCCACGGCCAGCCTGAGCGGCGGCGAACGCCAGCGCATCGCCCTGCAGGGCGCCTGGCTATCGCAGGCGGACTGGCTGGTGCTCGATGAGCCGAGCAACCACCTTGACGCCCATCAACGCGCGCGGCTGGTGGCGCAGATGGCGCGCTGGCCGCGCGGCTTGCTGCTGGTCAGCCACGACCGCGGCTTGCTGGCGCACGTCGATGCGATCGTCGAACTGTCGCCGCAGGGCTTGCGCAGCTATGGCGGCAACTACGCCCTGTATGCGCAGCAGCGCGCGCTGGAGCAGGCCGGCCTTGCCGCCGCCTTGCAGGCGGAAAAGGCCGTTGCCCGACGCGAACAGCGCGAAGCGCAGCAACAGGCCGAGCGCCAGCAGAAGCGGGTGACGCGCGGCGAGCGGGATGGCCGCGAAGGCAATCAAAGCAAGCTGCTGCTCGATGCCCGCAAGGAGCGCAGCCAGGATAGCCAGGGCAAGCTGCGCCTGCGCGCGCAGGAAGCGCAGCAGGCGCGCCGGCAAAGGGTGATGGACGCCGGCGCCCGCTGCGCGCCCGAGGCCGAACGCCTGCTGCTGGCACCCGACAGCGCCGTGCCGCACGGGAAATTAATCCTGGAGCTGCGGGAACTGGTCTTGCCGTATGGCCAGGCCCGGCCGCTGAACCTGGTCATGAGCGGCCCGTGCCGCCTGGCCGTGACGGGAGACAATGGCAGCGGCAAGTCGACCTTGCTGCGCGTGATTGCGGGCCAATTGGCGCCTGCCGGTGGCGCGCTGCGCAGCCATGCCCGGGTCGCCTGGCTGGACCAGCATGCGGGCGCGCGCGACGGCGAGCTGAGTGCCGTGCAGCGTTTGCAAGCGCGCAATACGCGCGTGGCGGAAGGCGAGCTGCGCACGCGGCTGGCGCTGCTGGGCATTGCCGGCGCGCGCGCCACCTTGCCCAGCCGCTTGCTCAGCGGGGGCGAGCGCATGAAGGTGGCGCTGGCCGCCGAACTGTATGCGCAGGCGCCGCCGCAACTGCTGCTGCTGGACGAACCGGACAATCACCTGGACCTGGCCAGCCTGCAGGCGCTGGAGCTGATGCTGGGACAATATCAGGGCGCGTTACTTGTGGTATCGCATGACCAGGCATTTCTGGCGGCGATAAACCTTGATCCGCAGGGCTTGACATTGCATAAATGGCAATTGAATGAAAAAAGTCACGCTTCATGCCTGTAGAGCATGCTTCATGAAACGATGCTGAATTTTGTTTGATTGTCGGTATAATCCACTGAATAACCGGGCCTATTTGTGAACTAAAACTGCCGGTTCACCAATATGATGACGTTTAATCTGGCACTGTTGGCGCTGCATCACCGCGCTGCCGGGACGTCTTCATCCGTGCCCCGCTGTTGATGAATGTCGGTTTCGTTTATATTGTTTTCTTGGAGAAATAGCATGTCGTTTTACGAAAAACTCAAGGCCCTCAACATCGAATTGCCCGTCGTTGCCGCGCCCGCCGCAGCCTACGTGATGCATGCCCGCACGGGCAATACCGTCTTCCTGTCCGGCCACCTGGCCAAGAAGGATGGCAAGGTCTGGGTTGGCCAGCTGGGCAAGGATGTCACCACGGAAGAAGGCAAAGTGGCCGCACGCGGCATCGCCATCGAACTGATCGCGACCCTGCAAGACGCCTGCGGCGGAGACTTGAACAAGGTCAAGCGCATCGTCAAAGTCATGAGCCTGGTCAATTCCACCTCCGAGTTCACGGAACAGCACCTGGTCACCAACGGCGCGTCGGAGCTGTTCGTCGACGTCTTCGGCGACAGCGGCAAGCACGCCCGCTCCGCCTTCGGCGTGGCGCAAATCCCGCTGGGCGCTTGCGTCGAGATCGAACTGATCGCCGAACTGGCCTGAGGCAGTAGCCTGACCACATGAGCATGCCGGCGCTCAGCCGCCGGCCAGCCCTTTCCTCCATTCCAGCAAGAGCGGAACCGCCATCGGGGTGGAGGGAGAGCTGTATTCAAGAAAAAACGGAGACACGTAATGAAAACGAGTGAAGAGGGCTTGCACCGCGGCCTGGGTGAGCGGCAGATCCGCCTGATGGCGCTGGGTGCCGCGATTGGCGTGGGCCTGTTTCTGGGTTCCGGCAATGCAATCAAGATGGCCGGTCCCGGCATCATGCTGTCGTATATTATCGGTGGCGCGGTCATTTTCATGATCATGCGCGCCCTGGGCGAAATGGCCGTGCACAACCCGGTGGCCGGCTCGTTCAGCCGCTATGCCCAGGATTACTTGGGCCCCCTGCAAGGCTACCTGACGGGCTGGAATTACTGGTTCCTGTGGCTGGTTACTTGCGTGGCGGAAATTACCGCCGTCGCCATCTACATGGGCATCTGGTTCCCGGACGTGCCGCGCTGGATCTGGGCCCTAGCCGCCCTGGGTTCCATGGGCGCCATCAACCTGCTGGCCGTGAAAGCCTACGGCGAGTTCGAATTCTGGTTTGCCCTGATCAAGGTCGTCACCATCATCCTGATGATCGTCGGCGGCACGGGCATGATCATCTTCGGTCTCGGCAATGGCGGCGTGGCCGTCGGCATTTCCAACCTGTGGACGCATGGCGGTTTCTTCCCGAACGGCGCGCAGGGCGTGCTGATGTCCTTGCAGATGGTGATGTTTGCCTACCTGGGCGTGGAAATGATCGGCCTGACGGCCGGTGAGGCGGCCAATCCGAAGAAATCGATCCCGGACGCCATCAATTCCGTGTTCTGGCGCATCCTGATCTTCTATGTCGGCGCCTTGTTCGTCATCCTGTCGATTTACCCATGGAATGAAATCGGCACCTCGGGCAGCCCGTTCGTCATGACCTTCGAGCGCCTGGGCATCAAGACGGCGGCCGGCATCATCAACTTCGTCGTGCTGACGGCGGCCTTGTCCTCGTGCAACGGCGGCATCTTCAGCACGGGCCGCATGCTGTACAACCTGGCGCTGCAAGGCCAGGCGCCGAAAGCGTTTGCGGAAACGACGGCCAGCGGCGTGCCGCGCCGCGCCATCCTCGTATCCGTCGTGGCGCTGCTGATCGGCGTGCTGCTGAACTACATGGTGCCGGAGAAAGTGTTTATCTGGGTCACCTCGATTTCCACCTTCGGCGCCGTCTGGACCTGGGGCGTGATCCTGGTGACGCAGATCCAGTTCCGCAAGACCTTGAGCCCGCTGGAAATCAAGAACCTGGCCTTCCGCATGCCGTTCGCGCCGTACGGTTCCTGGATTTCGCTGGCCTTCCTGGCGCTGGTGATCGGCCTGATGGCGTATTTCCCCGATACGCGCATCGCCCTGATGATCGGACCAGCCTGGCTGATCCTGCTGACGGTGCTGTACTACGTGCTGGGCCTGGCGCCGAAAGAGCGCCGCGATGAAGTGCCGCAAGGCTACGAAGCAGGCTGGCCACCGGCCGACGTGCCGCACGGTAAAAAGTAATCCAGCGTAGTTGAGCTGAATCAAAAGCGCGCCCCTACTCTTGCAGCGGCGCGCTTTTTCTTTAATATTGGCAATTCCATGCAGCGCTAGCGCCAGTGCGCGTTTGATGGCGCCTGCCTGACGTTGTTTCCTTACATCAAAGTTCTGGTTAGCTGAGCCGATGAAAGCCCTATAATCGCTTAGTTTTGAAAATGGACGCCATCTTTCCGGTTTTTTGCCAGGTAGGGCCGGAGCGCCGTTTTTAAGTGTTTTTACCCGTCATGTATACGAATGCATGCCTCATAAAGGAAGTCTAGTGAGCCAAACCCTGGTCCAGAAAATTTGCCGCACCAAGCCGATCGATACCACGGTCGAATATGGTGAAGGCCTCAGCAGTAGTGGCTTGAGCCGTTCCATCGGCCTGTTTTCCCTCACCATGATCGGCGTCGGTGCCACCATCGGCACGGGCATTTTCTTTACCATGGTCGAAGCCGTGCCCAAGGCAGGCCCGTCGGTCGTCCTGTCCTTCCTGATCGCCGCCATCACGGCCGGTTTGACGGCCTTGTGCTATGCGGAACTATCGTTCCGCATTCCCGCCTCCGGGTCCTCGTATTCGTTTGCCTACGCTACCGTGGGTGAGTTCCTGGCCTTCATCATGGCTGCCTGCCTGCTGCTCGAATACGGGCTGGCCGGCAGTGCCGTGGCCATCGGCTGGTCATCGTACCTGAACAACTTCCTGGAAAATGCGTTTGGCTGGCATATCCCCGAGATGCTGCGCACGCCGATGATCGTGTCCGGCCCCCACGGCATGGAATTTCGGGCCGGCCACATCAACCTGCCGCCCATCTTCCTGATCTGCATGTGCGGCTTCCTGCTGCTGCGCGGCGCCAAGGAGTCCGCCCTGATGAATGCCATCATGGTCATCATCAAGCTGGCGATCCTCGTGTTTTTCATCGTCATCGCGTTTTCCGGTTTCAATGCCGACAATTTCTTCCCCTTCTTCAATGCCGACAACAGCAAGGGCTTTGCCGGCATGACGGGCGTGACGGCGGCGGCCGGCACCGTGTTCTTCTCCTTCATCGGCCTCGATACGGTGGCCACGGCCGGCGACGAAGTGAAAAATCCCACGCGCAATGTGCCGCGCGGCATCCTCGGCGCTTTGCTGATCGTCACCGTGTTTTACCTGCTGGTGGCCGTGGCTGCCCTGGGCGCACAACAGGCCAAGCTGTTCGAAGGCCAGGAAGCGGGCCTGGCGGTGATCCTGCAAAACGTCACGGGCAAGACCTGGCCCGCGCTGGTGCTGTCGGCCGGCGCCGTCATTTCTGTCTTCAGCGTCACCCTGGTGACGATCTACGGCCAGACGCGCATCCTGTTTGCCGTCAGCCGCGATGGCCTGATCCCGAAATCGTTCCAGAAAATCCACCCGCGCACCCTGGTGCCAGTCAGCAATACCATCATGGTCTGCCTGGTGGTGGCCGTGGTGGCGGGCACGGTGGACGCGACATATTTGTGGGACATGGTCAGCATCGGCACCCTGACGGCTTTCATGGTGGTGTCGATCGCCGTGCCCGTGCTGCGCCGCAAGCAGGGCGCCAACCGCATCGAAGGCTTCAGCGTGCCCTTTGGCCCTTACGTGATTCCCGGCCTGAGCGTGCTCGCTTGCCTGTACATCATGCGCGACTTGCCGCACACGACGTTTGTCGTCTTCAGCATCTGGATGGCGGTGACGGTGGCCATTTACTTCCTGTACAGCGTGCGGCACTCGCACCTGGGCAAGCAAGCCAAGTGATGTTGTGTTGTTCACTCAGAAACCGCCGCGCTTGCCGGCGGTTTTTTTATTTCTAACCGGAATTTACATGATGAAAATAACTGATGTGGTCATCTGTGGCTTGTTCGCAAGCCTCTTCCTGGGCGTGGCGGTACAAGCAGCCCCTGCAGCGAACGGCGCGGCGCCGGCCTTGCGCGATTACCGCGCCGTGGCCCTGTCCGCCAATGGCCAGCGCATCGCCGCCATTGAGTCCGTCAAGGCGGGCGAGCAGCCGCAACGCCCGCATGCGGCCATTATCGTGCGCGACGCCGCCAACGGCGCCATCGTGCAACAGTTCGATCCTTGCGCCGCGTGTTCCTACGACAAGCCCAGCTGGTCGCCGGACGGCCGCCAACTGGCCTTCATCGCTTACGATGCCAAGGCGGGCAAGGCGCATCTGTATCTGGCCACGATGACACAGGCGCAGGCCAGGATGTTGATCAGTATCAAAGGCGTGGCCAGTACGGCGCGCTGGTCGCCCGATGGCCAGCAGCTGGCCCTGCTGGCCACCGTGGGGGCGCGCAAGCTGGCCGGCGCCGTGGAAGCGGGCGCGCGCCAGGTGGGCGAAGTGGGCAGCGAGGATGACGCCCAGCGCATCGCCGTGGTGCCGGCCGGCGGCGGCGAGCTGCGCTTGCTGTCGCCCGCCGACACCTATGTGTATGAATACAACTGGACCCCCGATGGCCGCGGCTTCGTGGCCACCAGCGCGCAGGGCAATGGCGACAGCAACTGGTGGGTCGCCAAGCTCAGCCATATTGATGCGGCCTCGGGCGTCCTGCGCGTGATCGCCTCGCCGGCCATGCAGCTGAACCTGCCCTCGGTGTCGCCGGATGGCCAGACGGTGGCCTTCATCGGCGGCCTGATGAGCGACTTCGGCTCCATCGGCGGCGACATTTATACGGTGCCGCTGGCCGGCGGCACGCCGCGCAACCTGACTCCCGACTACCGCGGTACCTTCAATAGCGTCGTCTGGCGCGGCGCCGGCCTGCTGGCGACGGCCCTGATCGATTCGCAGCTGGCGCTGGTGCCCGTCGACGCGCAGGCCGGCCCAGCCCAGCCCGTGTTGCTCGGTGAATTGAGCAGCAGCGGCAGCGATGGCCGCCTGTCGTTCAGTGCCGATGGCCGGCAGGCTGCGGCCGTGCAGGAAGATTTTACGCACGCCAGCCACCTGGTGGCGGGGCAGCTCGGCCAGCTGAAAAAGATTACGCATGACAATGACCAGTTTGCGCCACGGGTGAGCGTGCAAAACGTGGGCTGGAGCAATGAGCAATACCGGGTGCAAGGTTGGCTGCTGGGGCCGTTGCAGACGGACGCGGGCAAGCAGTATCCGATGATCGTCAACGTGCACGGCGGACCGGGCGCTGCCGCTGCGCCCCGCTACGTGGAAGCGGCCACCGTGATCGAGGAATTGACGCAGAAAGGCTATTTTGTCTTCCTGCCTAATCCGCGCGGCAGCTTTGGCCAGGGCCAGGCCTTTACGCGCGCGAACATGGCGGATTTTGGCGGCGGTGACTGGCGCGACATCCTGGCCGGCATCGATGCCGTGCAAAAAGTGGCGCCCGTCGACGGCCAGCGCCTGGGCCTGATCGGCCACTCGTACGGCGGCTTCATGACCATGTGGGGCGTCACGCACAGCGACCGCTTCAAAGCGGCAGTGGCGGGCGCGGGTGTGGCGAACTGGATCAGCTATTACGGCCAGAACGGCATCAACCAGTGGATGATCCCCTTCTTCGGCGCCTCCGCGTACGACAAGCCCGAGGTCTACCGCCGTGCTTCGCCCATTGAATCGATCAAGGCAGCGAAGACGCCCACCCTGATCTACGTGGGTGAGCGCGACGTGGAAACGCCTGCCGCCCAGTCGCTGGAATTCTGGCACGGCTTGCGCGCCATGGGCGTGCCATCGAGCCTGTTCATCTACGATGGCGAGGGGCACTCTTTCCGCAAGCCCGAGCACCAGCGCGACTTGCAGCAGCGCACCATCGGCTGGTTCGAGCGTTACCTGAAGTAAGATGTGCCGGCTTAGCGTGGTGACACGATGTGCACGATCGCCGCGCTATGCACCACGATCTTGTCGGCATCTGCCTGCAACAATCGGATGCGTCTTTTGACCAGCGGCCAGCCCGACCAGTCCACTTCGCTGACGGGCGGTGCTGCGGGGGCCGCCAACGGTGCGCTGATCGTGGCCTTGTTGTCGAGCTGGTCCAGCGCGCGCGACAGGGTCAAACACACTTGCGTATGGCTGTGGCTGAGCAAGGCGTTGACGGGTGCGACGGGCAGCTGGCTGGCATGGCGCCCCAGGATGGAGCGCAGCGCCGCCACGTGGGCCACCAGCAGGTAATTTTGCACGATGAACAGGTTGATGTCTTCCACGGCCCGCTGCTTGCTGGCCGGTTCGTCGAGCATGCGCACCAGCGCCGAGCTGAGCGCGGCCAGGCTGTCCATCAGGCGCTTGCGTTCGATGCGGTAGGCGAAATCATCAAAACATTTGCCCTGCAGCAGCTCGAAGCTGGCTTGCATATAGCTCAGGTTCACGTTCAGTACCTGGCGCACGAGGCGTGGCAGGCTCTGGTATTCCCAGTTGGCCAGCACGAAGCTGAACACGGTGGCGACCGCCGCACCGATGAGGGTATCGATCAGGCGCTCGCTGACGAGATTGGGGTTGCTGGGCGCCACCAGGTGCATTTGCAGCAAGATCATCAGGCTGACGGCGATGGCCGTGTAGCGGTAGCGCAAATAGATGAAGGTGGGCGTGGCCACGATGGAGAGGAAGAGGATGGCCATCAGGGCGATATTGCTGTGCACGAAGCGGATCACGATGGCCGTGATGACGCAGCCGATGATGGTGCCGATGATGCGGTCGGCGCGGCGCTGGCGCGTCATGCTGAAGGTGGGGCGCAGGATGATGACGATGGTCAAGACGATCCAGTAGCTGTGCGCCGCGTACGGCAGCCAGTGGCCGATCAGCAATCCCACCGAAATGGCCATCGACACGCGCAGGGCGAAGCGGAACACGGGCGAATCCAGGCGCAGATTCGACAGCAGGGTTTTCAGTTCGTATTTCTGCTGCGACAGGAACGGCGCCATGTCCGCGCCGCTCCAGAATGGCACGTCGGCGTAGACTTTCTGCGTTGCAAGGTGCAATTCGCCGATCATCTTCAGGATGGCGCGGATCTTGTTGCGCTGCGCGCGCAGGGTGGCCAGCGCTTCCTGCGCGCCGTCGCCTTTCGCTTGCAGGCGGGCAATTTCCGCCTCGATATCGCCCCATTCCTTGTCGTAGCTGATCTGCGCATACGAGGCGCGCTTGCGCGTGACGGCGTAGGCCACGGATTCGATGTCGCGCGCCGCCTTGTAGGCCAGGTCGTGCAGGGAGGTCAAGACGTCGGAGTCGGCCAGGTGCTGGCGCAGCAGGGCGTAATCCGTGTGCGTGGAGAGGATCAGTTCATACAGATCCAGCATGCAGACGTGCACCTGCACGACGATGGCATCCTTGCTGTTCTTGTGGCTGCGCAAGATCAAGTCGCGCGACGCCTGCTGGCGGTCGGCCAGGATGCTTTGATGGCGCACCAGCTTGTTGAACTGCTCCGTCAGGTTAAAACGCGTGTCGTAGAAATCGGCCTTGATGTCGATGTAGGCGGCCAGTTCGAACAGGGCTTCGGCCAGCACTTGCTGCTTGATGCGGTGGCGCAAGACCCAGGCGATGGCCATGGCGTAGGCGAGATAGATCAATCCCCCCAGCATGAACAGGCCCGCATGGTGAAACGATTGCTGCCATGTCATCTGGTGTTCCATCGACATGGTCATGATGAACAGGGCGGCCAGTTGCAAGGGCATGGATTTCTTGCCGTACACCACCATCATGCTGGCGAGAAAACTGACGAGCACGAGCACGGTCAGCAGCAGCCAGTGCACGGGGCCGCACAGGCTGATCAGGAGCGTCACGGCGCTGCACAGCAGCACCGAGGCCAGCATTTCATTGAACTTGTGGCGCAGGGGGCTGGGCATGTCCATCAGGGTCGTGCACAGGGCGCCGATGCACACCGTCATGGCGGTGGCGCTGTCGCTGATTTCCAGGGTCAGCAAGGTCAGGCCGACGAGGCCGATCGCCACGCGCAAGCCCAGGTAAAAATAATGGCTGTAAATAAAGGTGCGCAGGTTCAGTGCGTAGTGCATGGGTGTACCTTGTGGGTAGAGCACAGAAAGAGGCGCCGCAGCGGGGTCTCCGATGCGGCGCCAGGATGTTGCATTCGCTACAGTCCCGAGTTACATGAGGGCGATGACGGGATAGCGCCGCCATTCCGGCTCGGCAAAGCGCTGGCAATGTTCAAAAATGAAATCCAGCACGGCTTCCTGATTGCTCAGCAAGGCGGGATTCGCCGCTTTCCAGTCGGCAAACTTTGCCGCCAGCGCCGGTTCGTCGCGCAGCAATTCGGATGCCATGTCCTCGAACACATAATCGGAAAACGCTTCTTTCTTCTCCAGCACGCTGTTGAAGAAGCCCCAGCGGAAGAAGCTGTCGTGCGCCTCGGGTTCCAGGGTTTCCACGGCGTAGCGCGCATTGTCCTGGTCCAGGCTGACCACATAGTCGCCCGCCTGCAGGGTGAATTCGCCCGTGCGCGCTTCCAACTCCACCGTGTCGTGGAACATGTGGCCCTCGTAGGCCGTGGCGCGCGTACCGACGTTTTTTACGTGGTAGTAGCGTGCCGTTACCGTCTGTTCGGCGGTGATGCGCGACATGTCGACGCCATTCCAGCGCAGGCGCTCGATGACTTCGCGCCACGCCTGCGGCACGACGTAGGCTTTGGGGGCGGCCACGGTGACGTCCGCATCGAAGCGGTTGTAATAGGCGATATCGCGCTCCCACGGCTGCGAACGGTCGTAGGACAGGCGCTGGTAGTCGCCCAGCACGCTAGCCGTGTATTGCGCCGCATAGCCCTTGAAGGGGAAGGTCGACGGTTGTGCTTCGTTCATGGTCCAGTGGATGGGCCATTGGGCTTGCGTGCGGCCCGCCGCCTTCGCTTGCGCGCGCAACTGCTTGATCTGTTCGCCGTGTTTGACCGTGAAGGCCATGGTGATGTCGAGCAGGGCGCGCATGGAAGCGTAGCGGTCGGCAAATGGTTTCAACATGTGCGTTTCTGGCATGAAACCGATGACGTGATGCAGGGCCGCAAAGCCCGTCGAGAAACGGGGTACTTCGAGGAATTCGGCGATGCCGTGGTCGGGGCTGTCCTTGACGGGATTCACATACGGGCAGGTGGGCCAGCCGGCGCTTTCCATTGCCGCAAAGATGTGCGGCAGCATGGTGTCTTGCAGGAAGGGTCCCAGGCCATTGCCCAGCTTATCCGTCTGCGTGTGGATCAGGGTCATCGTGTACGGGTAGTCGGCGCCGTTCGACGTGTGCGTGTCGACCATCACGTCCGGGTCCCAGCTGGCCAGCAGGCGGTTGAACACTTGCGCGTTCAGGCTGTCGCACTTGATGAAATCGCGGTTCAGGTCCAGGTGGCGGCTGTTGCCGCGGAAACCGAATTGCTCCGGGCCATCCTGGTTCACGCGCGACGTGTTGGCGCGGTTCAGGCTGCCATCGACGTTGTAGACCGGAATGAACAGCAGCACGGTGCTGCCCAGCGCCGCCAGGCGTGCAGAATCCGTGCACAGGTCGCGCACGATGGCCATGCAGGCGTCGATGCCTTCCGGCTCGCCCGGGTGGATGCCGTTATTGTTGAAGAACACGGTGCGCCCTGCGCGCTTGATTTGTTCGCGGTCAAACACGCCATCGGCGCTGACGACGCCAGCGTGGATCGGTACGCCCGAGTCGGACAGGCCGATCTGTTCGAAATGCAGCACTTGCGGATAGCGTGCGGCGAGATCTTTGTAGAAGGTGATGCATTCCAGCCAGGTTGTGGTCTGGTTGTGGTTACCGAGTTCGTAGGTCGTGCGCAAGTCTGATGGCATAGCGGTCTGAGTCTGGGAGGGGGAAGGCGCGCTGGGTAAGTACGCCCATGAGGCGCCAATTGTAGCACCGGCGCCGCTGCCTTGATGTGCGGCAGGAGGGGGGCGCCTCACTTGTGGTATGAATACGTTTCACGGGCAAGGAGGCGGCATGGGCAGGACGGCGATGGCGGTGCTGGTGTGGTGGATTTGCCTGGCGGCACAGGCGGCGCCGTTGCGCTTGCCTACCGGCAAGGAACCCGTGGCGCAGGGCGGCTCCGTCACGGCCACCGCGCAGGGCGCGCTGATACGCTACCGGGGCTGGCTGCTGGCCGTCGATGGGGCGGCGTCGGCAGCGCCGCCCGATGTCCTGCTGAGCTCGGCGAAAGAGGGCCAAGCCCCGCGCTTGCAGGCAGGCAAGCTGGCGCGCGAGGTGCCCCTGTGGGCGGCCTGCGAGCTCGTCAAGGGGAGCGTGCGCCTGCGCATCACGGCGCTGCCGGGGCCGGATGAGGTTCCCGCACTGCTGCTGGACTTTGGCGACGGCGATTACCGCATCGTGATTCCCGCCGCCCCCATTGCCCGGCAAGACCATGCCGCGCTGGCGCAGCGTTTTCCCGGCGCCGACCTGGCCCTGCTGCTGGAAGGGGGGCGGCGCGTGATGCTACCGCTGGGCAATCGCCAGGCGCAGGTGTTTGGCGCGGAGCAAGCCGTTCCTTACCGCTTTGCCAAGGTAAAACGCTAGGCGAAAAAAAGCCACTCCCGCAGGAGTGGCTCAGGCGACAACCGCCCGTTGCCGGGCTTATTCGTTGTTGTTATCCGAAAATTACTCGGCGCCCATTTCCTTCAGCAGGTTGTCTGCGTGGTCGATGTGTTTCATGTTCCACAGCATGTAGCGCAGGTCGACCTGGATCGAACGCGTATTGGCCTTGTTGTAGTCCCAGTCGGAAATGATCGAGTCCAGGGTGCCGTCGAACGCCAGGCCGATGAATTCGCCTTTCGAGTTCAGGGCAGCCGAACCGGAGTTGCCGCCGGTGATGTCCAAGGTGGCCAGGTAGTCGACCGGCACGGTTTTCAGCTTCGGATCGACAAATTTGCCGAAGTCCTTGGCTTTGATCGCGGCCAGTTGTTTCGCTGGTGCATTGAACTCGCCTTCGCCCGTGGCCTTGGCCACCACGCCATTGACGGTGGTGAACGCGGTCCAGGTGGTGCCGTCGGCGCCATGGTCACGGCCGGCAACGCGGCCGAAGGTCACGCGCAGGGTGCTGTTGGCGTCAGGATAGACGGCTTGGCCCTTGCTCTTCATGAAGGCGATCTTGGCTTTCATGTAGTTGGCATAGCTTTGCTGGATCTTGCCGGCCAGTTCTTCGTCTTCCGCTTCGTTTTTCAGCGAATCCGGGTACATGGCGACGGCGGCCTGGATGAAGCTGTCCTTGCTGGCCTGGAATTCGGCTGGCGTGCGTTTCAGCCAGGCTGCGCGCTCGGCCTTGTCGCCCAGCTTGCTGCCGGCATACAGTTTGTCCAGGGCGGCAACCAGGTCCGCTTGCGACATGCCATCCTTGATGGCGATGGCGGCGTCGAAGCTGGCGCGGCGCTGTGCTGCCGGCTGCGCGGCGTACTTGGCCAGGCTGTTCAGTACCAGCGCCTTGTCGACTTTTTCATCGTAGGTGCGCTCGACCGAGGTGATGCCCGCTTCCAGGCGTGGCAAGTCGCGCGTCTGGTAGCCGGACTTGCGTTCCGTGTCGGCCTTGGTGCTTTCATTGGCCAGGCGGTACAGGCTGCGTGCCGTGTTCAGCAGGCGTGGCTGTGCGTAGCCCAGGAAGAAGTCGCGCTTGATGTCGGCATCGCGCTCGGCGATCAGCTTTTCCACCTGCTCGATGTCGCCGGCAAATTCCGCCTTGCGGGCAGGATTGGCGTTGACCCAGGTTTTCAGGGCGTCGTGTTCGGCCGTCTTGCGTGCCAGGAAGTCGCTGCCCGCGTACGAGTCCAGCATGCCTTGGCGGTTCTTGTAGTAATTGTTCACGCCAGCCACCTGGCCCGCGTATTTCAGGGCAACATCCTTGTTGTCCTTGGTTTCGCGCGCGATGATGGCCAGGGTTTCACCCGATGCCTTCACGAAGGCCGGATAGTTCCAGTCGAACGTGAATGCCACTTCCGATGGCAGGCGGTGACGGTTGGTGCGGCCAGGGTAGCCCAGCGCCATGACGAAATCGCCTTCCTTCAAGCCATCCTTGGCCAGTTTCAGCACGTGTTTCGGCTGGTACGGCACGTTGTCCTTGCTGAAGTCGGCAGCCTTGCCGTCCTTGCTGACATAGGCGCGGTAGAAACCGTAGTCGCCCGTGTGGCGTGGCCACATCCAGTTGTCGGTGTCGCCGCCGAATTTGCCCACGCCGGCCGGCGGTGCATGCACCAGGCGCACGTCGCGGATTTCCAGTTGCTTGATCAGGTAGAACTCCAGGCCGCCGTAGTAGCTCGACACGGTGCAGCGGAAGCCCGCTTCTTTTTCGCATTCGGCGACCAGTTTCTTCTGGTTTTTCTCGATCGCGTCGATGCGTGCCTTGCCTTGCAGCTTGGCCACGTCGGCGGTGATGATCTTGTCGCTGACATTCGTCACGGCCGAGGTGACGAAGATGCGGCTGCCCGGGGCGGCCGGCAGTTCTTCAGCGTAGGTCTTGGCCAGGAAGCCGTTGGCCAGCAAATCGCGCTCTTTGGTCGAGTTCACCGCCACGCTGTTGTAGACGCAGTGGTGGTTGGTGGCGACCAGGCCTTGCGGCGAGACGAACGACGCCGAGCAGCCGCCCAGGCTGACGATGGCGCCCATCGGGAACTCGGTCAGCTTGGTCAGGGTGGTCGGGTCCAGTTTCAGTCCGGCCGCTTTCAGTTCCTTGGCTACTTGTGGCAGCTGTTGGGGCATCCACATGCCTTCGTCGGCGTGTGCGAAGTTGCTCAGGATGGCGAGCGCGATTAAAGATTTTTTCATTCGATTTCTTGTCTTTTTACATGGTGGGAAGTCGGAATCAGCGTACGTACCCAGTGGTTTTCTCAGCGGGCGACCTAGAGTATCCGTATCGAACTGTGACTAGTCAATGACATTTTCCTCAGGGTATGTCGGAGGGTGTTTTATTTAAGGAAATATTTCATGTCCTGGCAGGGGGCAAATCAGGCTGGCAGGGCGCATTTTCCCGTGCCGGCGACCGTGGTATTGTCCAGACAATTGTTTTACAGGCAATAAAAATGGCCGGGCGCTTGCGCGGTCCGGCCCGTGTGTGATGTGTTGCCGCGCCAGCCTCAGCGTATTTTGCCGCGGCGCAAGAGATTCACGATACCCAGCAGTATCACGGCACCGAGGAAGGAGACCAGCAGCGAGGACAGGCTGAAGTTGTCGCTATTGATGGTGCCCGTGCCAAACAGGGGCGCCAGCAGCCAGCCGCCGAGGAAGGCGCCGACAATGCCGACGACGATGTTGAGGAAGATGCCCTGTTGCGCATCGGTTTTCATGACCATGCTGGCCAGCCAGCCGATGACGCCGCCAATAACGATCCATATAATGAAATTCATGTAATCCTCCGCGCGATGGATAAGTGGTTGTGCCGTGTTAGAAAAACATCATGGCAAATCGATACTGATGCCGCACGATAGAAAAGTCCAGCGCATTTACGCCTGCACGCAAAAGCCCGCCTGGCTGCGGACAGCGAGGCGGGCTTGTCATGTGGCAAGGTCGTGCTTAGTCGGCCTTGATGGCTTCCACCTGGATGGCCAGCTTGACTTCCGGCGAGAACGCCGGCAGGCCGTAGCTCAGGCCAAAGTCGCTGCGCTTGAATTCCGCGCTGGCATCGGCGCCGCACACTTCGCGCTTGTAACGCGGGTGCATGATGCACTTGAACTTGCTCACGTTCAGCTTGACGGGCTTGGTCACGCCCAGCAGGGTCAGCTCGCCATCGACTTCCACCAGCTGGTCGCCGTTGAACTTGAACGATTTACTTTTGTAGCTGATTTCCGGGAATTTTTCCACGTTGAACATGTCCGCTTTTTTCGCGTGCGTGTTCATCGCGTCCAGGCCGAAATCGATGGAATCGGCATCGATGACCAGGTCCAGGCTGCCCGACTTGGCGGCGCGGTCCAGGGTGACGGTGCCCTTGGTCTTGTTGAACTTGCCGCGCCACACGGACATGCCCATGTGATCGGCCTCAAAGCTGGGGAAGGTATGCGTCGGGTCGAGGTTGTAGGTTTCGGTAGCGGCCATGGCCGAACCGGCGCCGGCAACTGCCAGCACGGCGATCATCAAGTGCGAAAATTTCATGCAGATCCTAAAGGGTTGTGGGGTTGTTTTTGCTAACGCCTGAAAAACGTTCAGGGCAGGCGCCTTGCCTGGTGCGGTCCGAAAAGCACAAGGTGGAAAACCAGGCAAGAGCAACGCAGTCATGGACGTTTTCTCAGGCGTTACTGAGCCGAAACATGGAACTTGATCGTGACCTCATCGGCAACCATGCTCGTATCCTTCCACTCGCCTTCGCCGATGTTGTAGGTCAGGCGCTTGATCGGCAGGGCGCCGTCAAACGCATATTTGCCGCCGTCGGCTTTCACCGTCAGGGGGAAGGTCACGTCGCTGGTCTTGCCCTTGATGCTCAGCTTGCCCGTCACCGTCAGCTTGCCTGCGCCGGCAGCCTTGATGCTGCTCGAGACAAAGGTGGCTTTCGGGAACTGGGCGGAATTGAACCATTCTTTCTTCGCCACTTCCTTGTTGTATTCCGGGTCGCCGATATCGATGCTGGCCGTCTCGATCTCCACCGACGCTTTCGAGGCGTCCGGCGTGGCCGGGTTGTAATCGATGGCGATATTGAATTTCTTGAATTTCGCTTCCACGGGCACGTTCATTTGCTTGAAGACGGCCGACACGCTGGTCTTGGCGGAATCGACTTTCAGCAGGGTGGCGGCGGTGGCGGCCACGGACAGGCCCAGCAGGGAAGCGAGGACGATGCGTTGGGTGGTTTTCATCTTGTTTTTTCCTGTGTTTCAGTGAGCAAAGCAGATTAAGACGGACTTGGAACGCCGGACAAAACCGCAGCGAGCGCATGCAGATGGCGACGTGCAGCAGGTCTGGTTCGATGTTCTCAGGGCAGCATGCGTTTCAGCACGCCGTCGCGGTCGATGAACTGGTGCTTCAGCGCCGCCAGTACGTGGGCGGCCACGGCGGCAGCCATCGTCATGTTCAGAACATAATGAATTTCTTTTAAAAGTGGCTTAAGTTCCGGATTCGGCGCCATGAAGACGGGCAGCTGGAACAGGCCCAGGTAGACCACTGGCACGCCGGCGGCCAGGGTGTACAGGTAGCCGGAGACGGGCACGGCAAAGATCAGGATATACAGCAGCACGTGCATGGCGTCGGCCGCCTTCTTTTGCCACGCGACCATGCTGGCCGGATGCGGCGGCGGCACGTTGGCCTTGCGCCACAGCAAGCGGATGGCGGCAATGGCCAGCACGGTCACGCCCAGCCATTTATGCCACGAGAAATATTTGAGCTTGGTGGGCGTCAGGCCGGGAATATCCGTCATGACCAGGCCCATGATGAAGGCGCTGATGATCAGCAGGGCCGTCAGCCAGTGCAGGATGATGGCGGTGGTGGTGTAGCGTTGCATCGGCGGGGCTTTCTTGAAAGTAGTACGTATTAGGACTAATTCGGCCTAATATACCAAAGAAAAGCAAATTGCGCTGCGTGCTGGAGATTCTACAAGAAAGACGGACGGAAAAACCGCGGGGCGGGCAGCATTTGTGTGCTGGCCGCCCCGCGGGAGGGGATCTGCGGGATCCCGATGTGGAAACTGCTTAGATGGCTTTGGCCAGCTGCGCCGCGATACCGATGTAGTTCGCCGGCGTCATGGTCAGCAAGACATCCTTGGCGTCCTGCGGAATGGCCAGGCCGTTGACGAATTCCTGCAGCGCTTCCTTCGAGATGCCCTTGCCGCGCGTCAGCTCTTTCAGCTGCTCGTACGGATTTTCGATGCCATAGCGGCGCATCACGGTTTGTACGGGCTCGGCCAGGACTTCCCAGGTGGCGTCCAGGTCTTGCGCCAGGCGCGCGTGGTTCACTTCCAGCTTGTTCAGGCCGCGCAGGCAGCTGTCATACGCCAGCAGGGTGTAGCCCAGGCCCACGCCGATGTTGCGCAGCACGGTCGAGTCGGTCAAGTCGCGCTGCATGCGCGAGACGGGCAGTTTTTCCGACAGGTGTTTCAGCACGGCGTTGGCCAGGCCCAGGTTGCCTTCCGAGTTTTCGAAGTCGATCGGGTTGACCTTGTGCGGCATGGTCGACGAGCCGATTTCGCCCGCTTTCAGTTTCTGCTTGAAGTAGCCCAGCGAGACATACGTCCAGATGTCGCGGTTCAGGTCCAGCAGGATGGTGTTGGCGCGCGCGAAGGCGTCGAACAGCTCGGCCATGTAGTCGTGCGGCTCGATCTGGATGGTGTACGGATTGAAGACCAGGCCCAGGCGCTGTTCGATGACGGCCTGAGAGAACGCCGGCCAGTCGAAGCCCGGGTAGGCGGACAGGTGGGCGTTGTAATTGCCGACGGCGCCATTCATCTTGCCGAGGATTTCCACTTGCGCGATGCGTTTCACGGCGCGCTGCAGGCGGGCCACGACGTTGGCGAACTCCTTGCCCAGGGTGGTCGGGCTGGCCGTCTGGCCGTGCGTGCGCGACAGCATCGGCACGTCGGCATTGTCGTGCGCGATCTGCGTCAGCTTGGCCACCAGGCCGGTCAAGGCAGGTAGCATCACGCCGTCGCGGGCGGCCTTGAGCATCATGCCGTGCGAGGTGTTGTTGATGTCTTCCGAGGTGCAGGCGAAGTGGATGAATTCCGACGCCGCCACCAGTTCCGGCACGTCCGCGACCTGTTCCTTCAGCCAGTACTCGACGGCCTTGACGTCATGGTTGGTGACCGCTTCGATGGCCTTGATGCGGGCCGCGTCGGCTTCCGAGAAATCGGCCGCCATCTTGTCGAGCAGGGCGTTCGCTTCTGCCGAGAACGGCTTGATTTCCGCGAAACCGGCTTGCGACAGCGCTTGCAACCAGGAAATTTCCACTTTCACGCGGTGGTGCATGAAACCGGCTTCGGACAGGATCGGGCGCAGCAGGTCGGTCTTGCTGGCGTAGCGGCCATCGAGCGGAGACAGGGCCGACAGCGTGGAATACGGAGTAGTAGAAGTCATGAGAGCGGACGCAAGTTAAAGAAACGGTTGGCGCGTGGCGCGCGGGGAGGGCAGGGCTATTGCAATAAAGCAACACTGGCGGCGCCACAGTAAAGGGCGATTTTACCACCGCTGGCGCCCTGGCAGACGTGCGCCGGGCGCCGGCGCACCGCAATCGGGCCGAATCGGGCGCCGATGCGGCGTGCCTGCCACACTGCGGGGCGCACCGGGCGCGCGCTGCCAAATGCGGCTGCCGCCGATGCTATACTGGCCGCTGCTCCTTTACCTTAAAGTGTCTATGAAACTGATCGGTTCCCTCGCCAGCCCGTATGTCCGCAAAGCCCGCATCGTGCTGGCGGAAAAAAAGCTCGACTATGTCTTCGAGCTGGAAAACGTGTGGGTGCCGGAAACCCGCATCGCCCAGGCCAATCCGCTGGGCAAAGTGCCATGCCTGGTGATGGAGGATGGCAGCGCGCTCATCGACTCGCGCGTCATCGTCGAATACCTCGATACGCTCACGCCCGTGTGCAAGCTGCTGCCGGCCGGCGGCAATGGCCGCGAGCGGGCCGATATCAAGAACTGGGAAGCGCTGGCCGACGGCATCCTCGACGCGGGCGTGCTGGTGCGCCTGGAGCGCACGCAGCGTCCGCCCGAGCAGCAAAGCGCGGCCTGGATCGCGCGCCAGCTGGACAAGATCACCCTGGGCCTGGCGGCGCTGGAAGCGCGCCTGGGCGAGAGCGCCTATTGCGCCGGCAAGAACTACACCCTGGCCGACGTGGCCGTGGGCTGCGCCCTGGGCTGGCTCAGCTTCCGCTTCCCGGAAATCGACTGGCGCGCCGATCACCCCGCGCTGGCGCGCCTGTTCGACAAGCTGTCCGAGCGGCAATCGTTCAAGGATACCGTGCCGCAATAGGGCGCGGACGTAAAAAAACCGGCAGCTGCCGGTTTTTTTATTTCACCACCAAGGTGACGACGCCTGATAAAACCGTCGCGAGCGGAAGGAAGAGGTGGTCGAGAAGCGCAACCGTACTGGAGTACGGTGAGCATCGCAGGAAGCTTATGCCGACGCGCAGCAGGTTTTATCCGGTGTCATCACTCCTCAACAGCCATCTGGCTTTGCAGGTAGTTCTGGATGCCGACCTTGGCGATCAGGTCGATCTGCGTTTCCAGCCAGTCGATATGCTCTTCCGTGTCTTCCAGGATCATCAGGAACAGGTCGCGCGAGACGTAGTCGCCCGCTTTTTCGCAGGTGGCGATGCCTTCCTTGACGGTGGCGTGCGCGGCGCGTTCCAGTTTCAGATCGCATTCCAGCATTTCCGGCGTGTTCTCGCCGATCAGCAGCTTGTGCAGCGCTTGCAGGTTGGGCAGGCCGTCGAGCATCAGGATGCGGTCGATCAGCTTGTCGGCGTGTTTCATTTCGCCGATCGACTCTTCGTATTCCTTCTTGCCCAGCTTTTCCAGGCCCCAGTGCTTGTACATGCGTGCATGCAGGAAGTACTGGTTGATGGCGGACAATTCGTTGGTGAGCTGTGCGTTGAGCAAGCGGATGACTTCTTTATCGCCCTTCATGGGATTTCCTTTGTTCTGTCTTGCGTTCGATGATGAAACCGGTGGCTGCTGGCGGTCACTGCCGGGTGGCGAAGGGCTGCCTGGTGGCGCGCATATTGCCGGTCTCGCTATGCCCGCATGATAGCGCAGAATGTGGGCGATTTTTGCTGCGAAACGGCGTTTTTCCGTCTTTTTAACGTAAATATCGTGCGAATAAAACCCATTCTCAAGTAAATTTCCACCGTTCTCCGTTTTTTATTTGTCAAGGCAAATGGAGGCCATTCTCATTCGCGTTCATGCTATCTTTTTTGCATGTCCGGCTGGCCGGTGCGGCGATGCGGCAAAGGCGGAAATGTTTGCACCGTTCTTGCCTTTATGCATACTTGGCCGCTGGCGGCGATGCGATAATCCCAAGGGGAATTTATTACAAAGGATAGCAAGATGATGCTGCACATACCCGGCGTACTGACGCCGGAACAGGTCACGCACTTCCGCCAGCGCCTGGCGCAGACGGACTGGGTCGACGGGCGCGCCAGCGTGGGCGCGCAGGGCGCGCAGGTCAAGCGCAACCGCCAGCTGGCCGAAGGCTCGCCGCTGGCGCTGGAACTGGGCGAGATCGTCAGCCGCGCCCTGATGGCCAATCCGCTGTTTTTCTCGGCCGTGCTGCCGCTGCGCATCCTGCCGCCCTTCTTCAACAGCTACGCGGGCGGCGAACACTATGGCCTGCATATCGACGGCGCCATCCGCACGCCGAAAAACGGCATGCAGTCGATGCGCGCCGACGTCTCGTCAACCGTCTTCCTGAGCGAACCGGACGAGTACGAAGGCGGCGAGTTGGTGGTGGTCGATGCGTACGGCACGCATGAAGTGAAACTGCCGGCCGGCGACGTGATCGTGTATCCGTCGAGCAGCGTGCACCAGGTGCTGCCCGTCACCAGCGGCGAGCGCATCTGCTCTTTCCTGTGGACGCAGAGCATGGTGCGCGAAGACTGGAAGCGCAGCATGCTGTTTGAGCTGGATCAAAACATCCAGAGCGTGCGCGGCGAGCACGGCGATTCGCCGGCCACGGTGGGCTTGACGGGGCATTATCACAACCTGCTGCGGATGTGGGCGGAGATGTAGCGTAGAAAGGGGGCGGACCCTGCGGGACCAGGCGTCCCCGTCCGCCCCCAGTTTTTTCAGGGTGAAAAAGAGTGTACGGCTGTTTTGCATGCAGCTAACCCTGGACCTGCCCGCCCAAAAAAAAGTCTGCCTGGCCCGGGGATGTAGGCTGGCAGACTGAAACAAGCAAATCGCTTGACTAAAAACAGGGCGCAAAAAAGCAAGCAGGGCACGCGGTGCGATGCTTGCGGGCTGGCAGCGGCGCGCGGCCGCAGGAAGGCTAGCTCAGTTGGAAGGTCAGGGGAACCAGCACGTAGACGGGCACGGCCTTGCCGTTTTCGATCATGGGCTTGAACAGCGCGCGCTGCGCTGCCTGGCGGCCCGCTTCATCGAGGTTGCTGTAGCCCGTCGATTTGTGCACGAGGATCTGCTCGGGCAAGCCTTTTTCATTGATCAGGATGCGCAGCACCACGGTGCCGCTCTCGCCCAGGCGGCGCGACAGGTTCGGGTAGACCAGCTGCGGCGCCTTGATGTATTCCACGCTGCTGACGGTGCGCGGCGTGGACGGGGCCGGCGGCGATGGTGCCGGTGTGGCGGGCGCCGTCGGCGCGGCGGTGGCCACGGGCGCCGCTTCGGCGCGCGTCGGCTGCGGCGGCGTGATCGTCGGTTCGGTCGGCGCCACGGCGATCAGCGGCAGCGGCGGGATCACGGCGCGCGGCAGGGGGGCGCTCAGTTCCACGGTTTTCGGGATGGACGGCGCCGGCGGTTTTGGCGGCGCCGGCGGCGCGATGATGCTGATGGTGGTGATGGTCGGCATGGCGGCCGTGACGACACGGCTTAGCAAGCCACTCTGGATGGCGTAAAAGCCGGCGATATGCAGGACGACGATGGCCATCAGCGGCGCGAATTTGCTGCGCTTCTTGTCGAAATCGGCAAATGGTTGCACGGCCTGCACCGTTACGGGCGGGGGCATCATCGTCATGGCATTCATCACTTTCCTTAGTTTGTCAGCACAGCTCGCATCAATACGGTTTCTTGCAGCACCACGGTGGCGCTCAGGTGATCGTTCAGCACTTCCCGTGCGCAGGTATGGCATTTGCCGCAGCACGTGGCCACGCCCAGGTCGCGGCGCAGTTCGGCCATGCTGGACAGGCCAAGATCGACGGCTTGACGGATTTCACGATCAGATATGTTGTTGCAGACACATACAATCATTGATACACCTTCTGGCTGGATGATGAAAAGACACTAGTGCTACGAAGCATTGTTGCTAGTGTTTTAATGAGAATCATTATCATTGCGTTTCATTGTCGCGCAAAGCGCAGGACAATGCAAGCGATTTTGATGAAACGTGCGGCTGCAGGCGGGCGGCTGCGGGGGCCTCGTGATGTTGCGTAAACGCATGGCGCAGCCCTTGACAGGGGCGGCTCTCCGGGCCAAATAAAAACAATTCGCATTCATGTTTATAATGCTGGTATTGTCTCGGACGGTCGCCGTCTGGACATACTGAAAGGCCGCTTGTCGGTAATGCGCAACAGTTGCGTTTTACCTCACAACACCGGGGCGTGCGCCACGCGCAGCAGGCTGTCCCCCGTGTGCTTAATTTGAACGGAATTTGCTCATGACTCTAGTTCCACCCCTGATGACGCTCGATGCGCTGGCAGTCGGCCAGAGCGGCACGGTGTTGCATATCACGCCCCACACGGCAGGACAGACGGAGGACGGGGTCGACCTGGCCCGCCGGTTGATGGAGCTGGGATTCGTTCCCGGCGAACGCATCCGCATGCTCAAGCGCGGCCTGCCCGGTGGCGATCCGCTCGCCATCAAGGTCGGCAATGCCACGTTCGCACTGCGCCGCTTCGAAGCGGCGCTGATCACGATTCAACCGCTGATTCAACCGGAATAACCATGGGTGCTGTCGAAACTATCGTCGATGCGGGTGTGCACAAGCCGCCGCATCAGCCACAAATCGCCTTGCTGGGCAATCCGAACTGCGGCAAGACGGCCCTGTTCAACCGCTTGACGGGCGCGCGCCAGAAAGTGGCGAACTACGCCGGCGTGACCATCGAGCGCAAGGAAGGCCATTTCACCTCGCCGGGCGGCACGCCCGTGCGCCTGCTCGACCTGCCGGGCGCCTACAGCCTGTCGGCCACCACGCCCGATGAAGCCATCACGCGCGACGTGGTGGGCGGATTGCGCAAGGGCGACCCGCGTCCGGACGCCATCATCTGCGTCGTCGACGCCACCAACCTGCGCCTGAACCTGCGCCTGGTACTGGAAGTGCAGCGCCTGGGGCTGCCGATGCTGCTGGCGCTGAACATGACGGACGTGGCGCGCAAGCGCGGCATGCTGATCGACGCGGCCAGGCTGTCGCAGGAACTGGGCATGCCCGTGGTGGAAACCGTGGCGGTGCAGCACGACGGCGAAAAAGCCCTGCTGCGCGCCATCGACGCCATGCTGCCGCTGCCCGTCGTGGACGCCAAGCCGCTGGCGGCCATCGACGCCGTCAGCGTCGAAGAAACCCAGCGCGAAGTGCGCCGTATCCTGGCCGCCGCCAGCAATGACGCGGGCGACCGCGGCAACCTGACGGAAAAGATCGACGACGTGGTGCTGCACCCCGTCTTCGGCCCCCTCATCCTGGCGGTGCTGATGTTCCTCATCTTCCAGGCCGTGTTTGCCTGGGCCGCCACGCCGATGGAAATGATCACGGACGGCGTGGGCCACCTGGGCGCCGTGCTGACGGCGAACATGCCCGACGGCCACCTGAAAAGCCTGCTGGTGGAAGGCATCATCGGCGGCGTCGGCAGCGTGCTGGTGTTCCTGCCGCAGATCCTGATCCTGTTCTTCTTCATCCTCAGCCTGGAAGACTGCGGCTACCTGCCGCGCGCGGCCTTTTTGCTGGACCGCCTGATGGGCGGCGTGGGCCTGTCCGGCCGCGCCTTCATCCCGCTGCTGTCGAGCTTTGCCTGCGCCATTCCCGGCGTGATGGCGGCGCGCACCATCCAGAACCCGCGCGACCGCCTGGTCACCATCATGATCGCGCCGCTGATGACGTGCTCGGCACGCCTGCCCGTGTATGCGCTGATCATCGCCGCCTTCATTCCCGAGCGCCAGGTGTGGGGCTACCTGAGCCTGCAGGGCCTGGTGCTGTTCGTGCTGTATTTTGCCGGCATCGTCTCGGCCATGGCCGTGGCCTGGGTCATGAAGCGCAGCATGGGCGTGCGCGGCAACCAGCCGCTGCTGCTGGAGCTGCCCGCCTACCACTGGCCGCACCTGCGCAACCTGGCCGTCAGCCTGTGGGAGCGCGCGAAGATCTTCCTCACGCGCGTCGGTACCATCATCCTGAGCCTGATGATCATCCTGTGGTTCCTCAGCACCTTCCCCGGCGCGCCGGACAACGCCATCCACCCGCCGATCTACTACAGCCTGGCCGGCATCCTGGGCCGCGGCCTGGAAGTGATCTTCGCGCCCATCGGCTTCAACTGGCAGATCTGCATCGCGCTGGTGCCTGGCATGGCGGCGCGCGAAGTGGCCGTCGGCGCCTTGGGCACCGTGTATGCGCTGTCGCAGACGGGCGATGCGCTGGCCTCCACGCTGGAACCGCTGATCGCCCATTCGTGGTCGATGGCCACGGCGCTGTCCCTGCTGGCCTGGTATGTGTTCGCGCCGCAGTGCCTGTCGACCCTGTCCGTGGTGAAGCGCGAGACGGGCGGCTGGCGCTATCCGCTGCTGATGGCCGGCTACATGTTCGCGCTGGCGTACGCCGCCTCGTTCATCACTTACCGCGTCGCCCTGCTGTTCGGCGCCTAGGAGCACACCATGTGGCAAACCATCATCGTCGCCCTGATCGTCGCAGCCGCGCTGCTGCATTTCTCGACCAAGTACCTGCCGGCGGGCGTGCGCCGCGCCATCGTGCGGGGCCTCGTGCGCTGCGGCCTCGACGAGGCGAAGCTGTCGGCCTTTTTCAAGGTGGCGCCGGGCTGCGGCAGCGGCTGCGGCTCCTGCGGCTCCTGCGACAGCCCGCCGCCGCCGTCCGCCACGCCGCCCGCCGACGGCAGCAGCAAGCGCGTGATCCTGATGCAGGTGCAGCGCCAGGACTGATGTACGTCTGGCCACGGGCGCGCCTGTGGGCTACACTGGGCTTTCCGCATGGCAAGGAGTGGCAATGGCGATACTGTTGATCTTCATGTTCTTGTTTGCCGTCGCCACCTGGCTGCTGGCCAGCCGGCGCGGCCGCCACGGGGGACTCTGGTTCGGCATCGGCCTGCTCCTCGGGCCCTTTGCCTTGCTGGTGGTGGCGGCCCTGCCGCCCGTTACGCGGCCCTGAACGAAAAAAAACCCGCTGCTGCGGGTTTTTTTACGCCGGCACTGCGCTTAGGCCTTGCCGGCCAGTTTTTCCACCACCGGCGCCAGCGCGGCCGGGCGGCAGCCGAAGGCGGCCAGGCGGCCTTGCGCGTGCGGCGCCAGGTCCAGGTCATACGGCAGGCGTCCCGCCACCAGCCACAGTCTATCCTGCGGCAGGGCCTCGACCAGGCGGCGCTGGCCGTCGATGAACATGGCGTTATACGTTTGCAGCACGATCTGCTGCGCGCCTTGCGCAAAGGCGATGGCTTCGTTGACTTCGTCGTCCAGTGCTTCGGCCGACAGGGCATATTCGCGCACGTCCAGGCCCGCTTCGAGCAGCGCCGGCAGCATGGAGCTGCGCGCCTCCTTGTTGCGGCCCAGCGCCACTTCGTCGATTTCGCTGCGCGAACGCACTTCCACCGTCAGCAGGGTCACGGGCAGGCCCGCGTCCAGGGGGCGGTAGCCGCCCTGCACGCGCAAGGCGGCCTTTTGCAGCAGCTGCGACAGGGCCATGGCGGCCGGCTGCATCAGCGCCGGCGGGGCGACGGGACGTTCGCGCCAGTCGCGCACGGCGCGGTTGCGCTTGAGTTCAGCCACGCGGGCAAGGGCCGCGTCGATGCGCTCCATGGCGATCTCGCCGCTTTCCACGGCGGCGAGGACGGCGTCGATGGCGGCCGTCTGCTGCGCTTGGCGGTGCGAGATGAGGACGATGTCGGCGCCCGCCTGCAAGGTGGCGATGGCGCCCTTGGGAATGCCGATGCCGTCGGCGATGGCCGCCATTTCCAGGCAGTCGGTGATGACGACGCCCTGATAGCCCATCTCGCCGCGCAGCAGGTCCGTCAGCACGCCCTTCGATAGCGTGGCCGGCACGCTGGTGTCGGCCTCGAAGGCGGGGAAGACCACGTGCGCCGTCATGATGGCGTCGACGCCGCCGGCAATCGCCGCGCGGAACGGCGCCAGCTCCACGGCGCGCAGGCGTTCCTTGTCGTGCGGGACGAGGGCCATGGCGTAGTGCGTGTCGATGGCCGTGTCACCGTGGCCGGGGAAGTGCTTGGCCGTGACGGCCAGGCCGCTGGCGCGCTGGCCGCGCATGGCGGCCATGCCGTATTCGATGACGGTGGCGGCATCCTCGCCATAGGCGCGCACGCCGATGACGGGATTGTTGCGGTTGTTGTTCACGTCCAGCACGGGGGCGAGCAGCATGTTGATGCCGACCTGGCGCATCTCGTCGCCGCTGATCTGGTTCATGCGTTCGCAGTCGACCGGCGAACCGGCGGCCTGGAAGGCCATGGCGGCGGGAATCGGCGTGACGCCCTGCTCGATGCGCATCACCATGCCGCCTTCCTGGTCGATGGAGATGAGCAGCGGCGTGTCGGACACCTCCGCGTTGATTTCCTGCAGTTCGCGGCACAGGGCCGACACTTGCGCCGGCGTGTGCACATTGCGGCGGAACAGGATCACGCCGCCCACTTTCTTGTCGCGTATCAAGGTCTTGATATGCTCGTCCGCCTGCAGGGCGTCGAAGCCCACCATGAACAACTGTCCTACTTTCTCGCGCAAACCCTGCTCCATGCTGCAACTCCTCCGGTATTCATTCTGATGACGACAAGTCCGTATTCTGGCCCCGGGTGACGCATCTGGGCGAACACCGGAAACGCTGCCATATTTTGTGCTTATTTTGGTATTGTATTGGATTTGGATAATTGCGCAAGTGGTTATTAAGTGGTATTGCTCCGCTGGCGCAATGCCCGCTAATCCAGGCGCTTGAACGATGCCGATTGCGCCTTCGGCCAGTACAGGCCGAACACGGGCGGCAGCTGCGTCAGCTGGCTCGGGTCGAGCAGCTGGCCCGCTTCCAGGAAGGGCAGCAGGGCGGAAGCCAGTTTCACCTGGTTCGGCGAAATGCGCCGCACCAGGTGGTGCGGACGCAGCTCCTGCGGGTGTTCCAGGCCGGCGGCGGCGATCAGTTCGGCCAGCGCCTTCATGGTGTTCTGGTGGAAGTGCGCCACGCGGGCGATCTTGTCGTCCACCACCAGGGCACGCTGGCGCTGCGGGTCCTGCGTGGCCACGCCCGTGGGGCAGCGGTCCGTGTGGCAGCTTTGCGACTGGATGCAGCCGAGGGCGAACATGAAGCCGCGCGCCGAGTTGCACCAGTCGGCGCCCAGCGCCAGCAGGCGGGCGATGTCGAAGGCCGTGATGATCTTGCCCGAGCAGCCGATCTTGATCCGGTCGCGCAGGTTGGCGCCCACCAGGGTGTTATGCACCAGCACCAGCGCTTCCTGCAGTGGCGTGCCCACGTGGTCCGTGAATTCCACGGGCGCGGCACCCGTGCCCCCTTCGCTGCCGTCGACGACGATGAAGTCGGGCGTGATGCCCGTTTCCAGCATGGCCTTGACGATGGCGAAAAACTCCCAGGGGTGGCCGATGGCCAGCTTGAAGCCCGTCGGCTTGCCGCCCGAGAGATTGCGCAGGCGCTCGATAAAATGCAGCATTTCCAGGGGCGTGGAAAAGGCGCTGTGCGCCGCCGGCGAGACGCAATCCTCGCCCGCCATCACGCCGCGCGTGGTGGCGATCTCGATGGTCACTTTCGGGCCGGGCAGCACGCCGCCGTGGCCCGGCTTGGCGCCCTGCGACATCTTTAGCTCGATCATCTTGACCTGCCCGGAGCTGGCGTTGGCGACGAAGCGCTCTTCGGAGAACGTGCCGTCCTGGTTGCGGCAGCCGAAATAGCCCGAACCGATTTCCCATACCAGGTCGCCGCCGTTTTCGCGGTGGTAGGGGCTGATGCTGCCTTCGCCCGTGTCGTGCATGAAGCCGCCGCTGCGCGCGCCGCCGTTCAGGGCCAGGATGGCGTTGGCCGACAGGGCGCCAAAGCTCATCGCCGAGATGTTGAAGACGCTGGCGGAATACGGTTTTGCGCGCGGGCAGTCGGGATGGTTGCCGATCTCGATGCGGAAGTCGTGGCCCGTCACCTTGGCGGGGGCGATGGAGTGGTTGATCCATTCGTAGCCGGCCTGGTACATGTCGAGCTGGGTGCCGAACGGGCGCTTGTCCGTCTGCTCCTTGGCGCGCTGGTAGACGATGCTGCGCTGGCTGCGCGAGAACGGCGTCGCCTCCGTGTCGCTTTCCAGGAAATACTGGCGGATCTCGGGGCGGATGCTCTCAAAAAAGAAGCGGAAGTGGGCGAGGATGGGATAGTTGCGGCGCAGGGCGCGCTTCGTCTGCAGCATGTCGCTGATGCCCAGCAGGGTCAGCGCGCCGGCCAGCAGGGGCAACCAGTAGTGGTCGTAGTAAAACAGGGACAGGACAAAGATGGCGGCCGTCGCAATGAAGGTCAGGTAGCGAAATGGTACTAGGTGCATGGGCACTCCGGGGAAGTCAGACTGATACTGCTGAGTGTACCGGTGATTTGTGGATCTTGCTGAATGGGAAAGTGTGCGGTTGGAGCGACGCTATCCACGCATGCGACACCTGACAAAACCGTAGCGAGCGGCAGTGATTTGTGGCCGAGAAGCGCAACCGTACTTTAGTACGGTGAGCATCGCCGGCCGCAAAGCGCGACGCGCAGTAGGTTTGGTCAGGTGTTCACCGTTGTGCGGCGCGGATGCGTGCGATGCGTTCGGCGCTGGCCGGATGGCTCGACAGGTAGGGCGTGCCGTCGCCCAGCTTGCCCAGGGCGACAAACACCTGCGCCAGGTGTTCCAGCGCGATGCCGTTCTGGCGCAGCATGGCGATGGCATAGTCGTCCGCCTCGCGCTCGACGTCGCGCGAGTACTTCAGGTCCAGCAGCAGCGGCGGCAGGGTGGCCACCACGGTCGACACGTCGCCGAACAGCAGCGCCGCGCCGGCACCCACGGCCGAGGTCTGGATCAGGCGCCGCGTCAGGTGGCGCTGCTGCAAGTGGCCCAGTTCATGCGCCAGCACGCCCATGATGGCGTCGTCGTCCGGCATCAGCTGCACCATTTCATCGGTCAGCACGATGTCGCCGGACGGCAAGGCAAACGCGTTCGGGCCGATCTTGCTTTTGCGGAAAACGATGCGGTGTGCCGGGGCGCTGTCGCCGGGCGTGGCCAGGCGCGCGAAACGGGCGCGCAAGGCTTGCTGGCGGGCCGCATCGAGTTGACTTGGCGCAAACACGTGGCCATCGAGGAAGTCGAGCACGCCCTGGCCCAGCTGGCGCTCGACGGACTGGGGAATCGCATACGCGACCCCCTTCGCCACCACGGGCAGCAGGTATTGATAGCTGAGCCACAGGGCCAGCACGGTGGCCACTGTCGCCAGCAGGGCGCCGCGCCAGCTTTGCTGCAGGCGCACCACCCAGCCGTCGCGGTGGCCCGTGGCGTGCAGCAGGGCATTGAAGGCGGCCTGGTCGGCGATTTCCAGGTAGGCGCCGTCGGGAAAGCTGACCTTGCGCGCGGCGTGGCTGCTGCGTTCGGACACGTGCAGCTCGCCCAGGGGGCAGCTGCGCGCGATGTCGCCCGCCAGCACGGCCATGCCATCGCGCACGCTCAGGGTGACGTGGTACAGGCGCGAACTCTGGCCGTCGAAATAGCGGGCGGCCAGTGCCGGCGTGGCGTCAGGGTTGTCGCTCGGCATCTTACAGCGACAGGTCGAAGTCCAGCAGGTCGACCACGCCTTCGCCGGTGGCCGATACCTGCTCTCCGGTGGCCGCCACAAAGGCGTCCAGGCTGCCGTGTACCTGCATGGACGTCGCTTCCAGGCGGTATTTCAGCCAGCGCACGTGGGCAAACGGCGTAAACAGGCCCAGGGTGATGACCACGCCGACCAGGTTGGTCAGCATGACGAAGGTGGTGCGGCCCCACGTCAGCTGCGACTGGAACTGGTGCTGCTGCAGGCGCGTATGGTTCCAGATCAGGTTCTGGATCATGGTGAGGAACAGCGGCAGGACGATGAAGGTCCACGCATACAGGGCGGCCACGGCGCCGACGATGCTGCCGGCCTTGGTGACGTCGTTGGCATGGGTGGCAAACGCGGCGAAGACGCTGGCGAAGATGACGAAGATCAATACCAGGAAACCGGCCAGCAGCAGGGCGAAGAACAGCAGGTAGGTCTTGTAGAAGCTGCCGACGCTGGCGTCGAAGCTGAAGTTGCTGCTGCCGAAGCGGCTGTGCGTGTGCTGGAAGCGCTTCAGGCGCTGGTGCAGGAACGGCGTCATCAGGCCACCCGTGAAGGTATTCAGGATGGGCAGCCACAGGAAATACTTGTAGGCTTCCTTGGCGCTGCCGTCAAAGCCGAAGCGGATGCCCCGGTAGCTGGTGTTGTACAGCTTGAATTGCAGGCTTTTCCAGATCAGCCATGGCAGCACGGCCATCATCAGCACGAGCATGATCAGGCCGATGATGGGCGAGACCTGGAAGGCGATGTTGTAGCCGCCGATCAGCACCACGGCCGCGATGCGGCCCTTCAGGATGGCGATGGCATTGCCATGGTATTCGAAGCTGCTGCCAGCGAGGTGGGTGCTGGAATAGAAATAGCGATTGCGGCGCACCTTGGCCCAGGCCGAGTAAATGCCCAGGGTGATGATGCTCAGCAGCAGGTTGACGATCCAGATACGGAAGTATTCGCTGCCGGTGGCGCTGAAGGTGATGGCTTCGCGCCGGGAGCTGTTGTTGTTGACATCGACATCCACGGGGGAAATTCCTTACTTGTTGGAAACAAAACAAGATAAGGGATTACAGAAAAGTTATCAATTGAAACTACTGTTTTTCGCAATCTTTTCACGATTCCGCGTGTGTCGCCGCAATCGCGCCGCCCCGGCTATACTGGAACTCAACCATTGCTAAACGGGAACCGCCATGATCGTCGTCCACCATCTGAACAATTCGCGCTCGCAGCGCGTGCTCTGGCTGCTCGAGGAGCTGGGCCTGGAATACGAGGTCAAGCGCTACCAGCGCGACCCGAAAACCATGCTGGCGCCCGCCTCGCTGAAGGCCGTGCACCCGCTGGGCAAGTCGCCCGTGATCACGGACGGCGCCAATACGATCGCGGAATCGGGCGCCATCATCGACTACCTGGTCGAGCGCTACGGCAATGGCCGCCTGGTGCCGGCGGTGGGTACGCCGGAAAAATTGCGCTGGACCTACTGGCTCCACTTCGCGGAAGGCTCGGCCATGCCGCCATTGCTGCTGAAACTGGTGTTCGACAAGGTCGAATCGTCGCCGATGCCGTTCTTCGTGAAGCCGATCGCGCGCGGCATCGCCAGCAAGGTGAAAAGCAGCTTCATCCTGCCGAATATCAGCAACCAGCTGGCCTATATGGAAGCGGAACTGGAGCAAACCAAATGGTTTGCCGGCAACGAGTTCACGGCGGCCGACATCCAGATGAGCTTTCCGCTGGAAGCGGCCGCCTCGCGCGGCGGCCTCGACGCGCGCCTGCCGAAGCTGACGGCCTTCCTGCAGCGCATCCACGCGCGCCCGGCCTACCAGCGCGCGCTCGAACGTGGCGGGCCCTACGATTTCGCCAAATAAGGGGCGGCAAGGCCAATGTGCGGGGAACCATACGGTAAAATGCCCGATTCAACCAGTATCCACTTACCGCATGGCCAGACTCCTCGCTATCGACGGCTTGAATATCGTACGCCGCGTCTACGAAGCCAGTCCTGAACCCGATTCCGACCTGAAGGCGGAGATCGCGCTGCGCCACGCGCTGTCGTCGTTCCGCACGCTCATCAACGACCACGAGCCGACGCACATCCTGCCCGCCTTCGACTTTGGCGGCCCCACCTGGCGCCATGCCCTGTATGCGGGCTACCGCGAGGGGCGCCAGCCCATGCCGCAGGTGCTGCGCGATGCCTTGCCCGGCTTTTACCAGACCCTGGCCAGCTTCGGCATGCACGTGGTGAGTATTCCCGAGGTGGAGGCCGATGACGTGATCGGCACGGCCGTCATGCGCTGGCTGCACGAGGGGCGCGGCGCGGCCGTCATCGCCACCACGGACAAGGACTTGCACGGCCTGATCGCCCACGGCGCGTTGGTCTGGGACCATTTCAAGGGGATCTGGCACGACCATGCCTGGGTCGAGAAAAAGTTCGGCGTGCCGCCGGAACTGCTGCCCGACCTGCTGGCGCTGATGGGTGACGTTACGGACAGCATCCCCGGCGTGTCGAAGATCGGCCTGAAGACGGGGGCGAAACTGTTGCGCGCCTACGGCAATATCGACGCCGTGATGGCAGGCGCGGGCATTTTGCCCGGTGCGCTGGGGGAAAGCCTGCGAAAAGAGCGGGAAATACTGTATCTTTCAAGAAAGTTAGTGGCGCTGAAAACCGACGTGACCCTGGGCGTCACCTGGAACAAGCTGGTCTGGGAGAAGTGACTCCTGGCGCAAGACAAGAACAATCAAGCAAGGGAAGTAATCATGATGTTAAAGGCAGTCCTGATCGATAGCAGCGCCGTGGCGCGCGGCCTGCTGAACACGGTCCTGACCGATGGCGGCTACGATGTCTGCGGCCAGACGCATACCAGCGCGCTGGGGCTGGCGCTGCTGGTCAAGCACCGGCCGCATTTCGTGTGTATCGCGCGCGAGCAGGTGGAAGATGGCACGAACGTGGTGCAAACCATCCGCGAGCAGTATCCGAAGACGCTGATCTTCATGATCTCGGGCGGCATCGACGCCGCCTCGCTGCAGGCGGCGCATGCCATGGGCGTATCGGGCTTCATCGTGAAACCCTTCATGGCCGACACGGTGCTGAAAACCGTGCGCAACACGGTGATTGCCATGGTGCGCAAGCAGCAGGCCCTGGCCGCCGCTGCGCAGGGCAACTCCTAGGCGCCGCTCAGGCCTGTGGCGCTGGCGATGATGCCGCCGCCCAGGCAGACGTCGCCGTCGTACAGCACGGCCGACTGGCCCGGCGTGACGGCCCATTGCGCCTGGTCAAACGCCAGGCTGAAGTGTTCATTCCCGTCCGGCAGCAACTGGCACGCCACGTCGGCCTGGCGGTAGCGCGTCTTGGCGGACAAGGCCCCCGCCTGCGGCGCCACGCCCGCGATCCAGCTGGCCTGGTCGGCCGTCAAGGATGGCGACAGCAGCCACGGATGGTCGTGGCCCTGCACCACGTACAGGGTGTTGTTGGCGATATCCTTGCGCGCCACGTACCAGGCGTCGCTGCTGCCGTCCGCGTTCTGGTAGGACTTCACGCCGCCGATGCCGATGCCCTTGCGCTGGCCCAGGGTATAGAAACTCAGTCCCACGTGCTCGCCCACGGTCTTGCCGTCGGCCGTCTTCATGGGGCCCGGCTTGTACGACAGGTAGCGGTTCAGGAATTCGCGGAAAGGACGCTCGCCGATGAAGCAGATGCCCGTCGAATCCTTTTTCTGCGCGTTCGGCAGGGCCAGCTTTTCGGCGATCTGGCGCACCTGCGTCTTCGGGATTTCACCGAGCGGGAACAGGGTCTTGGACAACTGCGCCTGGTTCAGGCGGTGCAGGAAGTAGCTCTGGTCCTTGCTGGCGTCGACGGCTTTGAGCAGCTCGAAGCGGCCCGCGTCCGTCGGCGCCTGGCGCACGCGCGCATAGTGGCCCGTGGCGATCAGGTCGGCGCCCAGGGTCATGGCGTGGTCGAGGAAGGCCTTGAACTTGATTTCGGCATTGCACAGCACGTCCGGATTCGGCGTGCGGCCGGCCTGGTATTCGCGCAGGAAGTCGGCGAAGACGCGGTCCTTGTATTCGGAGGCGAAATTGACGGCCTCGATGTCGACGCCGATGACGTCGGCCACGCTGGCCGCGTCGATCCAGTCCTGGCGCGTGGAGCAGTATTCCGAATCGTCGTCGTCTTCCCAGTTTTTCATGAACAGGCCGATGACTTCGTAGCCCTGTTCCTTCAGCATCCATGCCGCGACCGAGGAATCGACCCCGCCCGACATGCCGATAACGACTTTCTTCTTGCTCATCTTGCTTTCCAGTTACTTTAATAATATGGCAATGCGTGTTGCTATGCGCTGTTAAAAACGGACGCATGCGTGTGTAGCAGGGCCAGCGGCGCGCGCCGGCCGGCCAGGTATTCGTCCACGCACTGCAGCACCAGGGGGCTGCGGTGGCGTTCCTGGCACGCCGCCAGCTCGTCGCGCGTCATCCACAGGGTGCGCAGGATGCCTTCGTCCAGCGGGCGGTCATGCTCGGCGCCGGCCGTGCCGCAAAAGGTGAAGCGCAGATAGGTCACGTCCTCGCCCGTGCGCAGCGACTGGTAGCGCGACATGTACATGCCCACCAGTGCAGTGGGGATGAAATCGTAGGCCGCTTCTTCCAGCGTTTCGCGGATCACCGCCTGTTCCAGCGACTCGAACGGGTCGAGATGGCCGGCCGGTTGATTGATCTTGATGCCTTCGCTGGTCTCTTCTTCAATCAGTAAAAACAGGCCATCGCGTTCGACGATGGCAGCAACGGTGACAGAGGGTTTCCAGATTCGCGGCATGATTCCATCCTTGAAAGAGCCGACATTTTATCTTGTTCTGCGCGCGCGGTTTGAACGCGGCGTTCTGTTGCGCGGACATATTGATAAATGACAACGTTTTAGCAAATAGCGGGGGGAGGTACTTACGTCTTTCCCGGGGCGCGCACTAGCATGGGGGCTGTGGCGGCAAGATGGCAGGAAGCGCCCGCTAATATAGGCTTTCCCCGTAGTCAAAACAAGCGCGCACGTTTCCTGCTGTGTGGTGAAATTGACACACCTTTCCCACAATATGGTCGCGATACCGCATGGCGGAACGGGGAATGGTATTACGTAGAAATTAGTGTCGTACAACTAAAAGTTGCTGGTTCACAAACGTTTAACGCGCTGCTTTCCGTGTTAGATTCTAGTCAGTTTATCAATTAGCGGAGGCATCATGAGGATAGGCATACCGGCCGAATCGCGGCCCGGTGAGACCCGGGTGGCAGCGACGCCCGAGACAGTCAAGAAACTGGCAGCCAAGCATCAGGTCATCGTGCAGGCGGGGGCGGGCGTGCAGGCGTCGATCCCCGACGACGCGTATGCCGCCGCCGGCGCCCAGATCGGCACGGCCGCCGAAGCCTACGGCTGCGCCATCGTGCTGAAGGTGCGCGCGCCCGATGCGCAGGAACGGGCCCTGATGGCCAGCGGCACGGTCTTGATCGGCATGCTGAACCCGTTCGACGGGGACAATATCGCCGCCATGGCCGGCGCCGGGCTGTCCGCCTTCGCCCTGGAAGCCGTGCCGCGCATCACGCGCGCACAGTCGATGGACGTGCTGTCGTCGCAGGCGAACATCGCCGGCTACAAGGCCGTGCTGGTGGCGGCCAATACCTACCAGCGCTTCATGCCCATGCTGATGACGGCGGCCGGCACCGTGAAGGCGGCCCGCGTGCTGATCATGGGCGTCGGCGTGGCAGGGCTGCAGGCGATCGCCACGGCCAAGCGCCTGGGCGCCGTCATCGAGGCGTCCGACGTGCGCCCCCCCGTCAAGGAGCAAGTCGAATCGCTGGGCGCCAAGTTCCTCGACGTGCCGTTCCTGACCGACGAGGAAAAAGAGATCGCCAAGGGTTCGGGCGGCTATGCGCGGGCCATGCCGGCCGACTGGATGCGCCGCCAGGCGGAACTGGTGCATGAACGGGCAAAACAAGCCGACATCATCATCACCACCGCCCTGATTCCCGGCCGCGCCGCGCCCGTGCTCATTTCTGAAGAAACGGTAAAAGCCATGAAGCCCGGCTCCGTCATCGTCGACCTTGCCGTGGAGCAGGGCGGCAACTGCCCCTTGTCCGAGCTGGGCAAGACGGTGGTGAAGCACGGCGTCTACATCGTGGGCGAGCCGAACCTGGCGACCCTGGTGGCGGCCGACGCCTCGGCGCTGTATGCGCGCAACGTGCTGGACTTTTTAAAGCTCATCATCGACAAGGACGACCAGTTGCTGATCGACCGCGAGGATGAAATCATCAAGGCCAGCCTGGTCTGCGCGGACAGCGCGATCTTACGTCAATAATGTAGCGCCGGAGAGCACAACATCATGGAAATCAGTCACACCATCACCAACCTGATCATCTTCGTGCTGGCCATTTATGTCGGCTACCACGTCGTCTGGACCGTCACGCCGGCGCTGCACACGCCGCTGATGGCCGTCACGAATGCCATTTCCGCCATCATCATCGTCGGCGCCATGCTGGCGGCCGGCCTGACGGATGGCCCGCTGGCGCAGGCCGCCGGCACCCTGGCCGTGGCCCTGGCCGCCGTCAACGTGTTCGGCGGCTTCCTCGTCACGCAGCGCATGCTCGAGATGTTCCGTAAGAAAGAACCGAAGGCCAAGCAAGGAGCGAAAGAATGAGTCATGCCATGAGTTTCGTCACCATGAACCTGGTGACGATGATGTACCTGATCGCCTCCGTGTGCTTCATCCAGGCCCTGAAAGGCCTGTCGTCGCCCTCGACGGCGCGCCGCGGCAATGCCTTCGGCATGAGCGGCATGGCCATTGCCGCCGTCACCACCGTGGCGCTGATCCTGAAACTGAAGGAACAGCAGACGGGCGGCATGGGTTTGAGCCTTGTCATCATCGGCATCGTCACGGGCGGCGCCATCGGCGCCTACCTGGCGAAGACCGTGGAAATGACGAAGATGCCGGAACTGGTGGCAGCCATGCACTCGCTGATCGGCCTGGCGGCCGTCTGCATCGCCGTGGCGGCCGTGTCGGAGCCGTGGGCCTTCAACATCGCCGAGCATGGCCAGGCGCTGCCCATCGGCAACCGCTTCGAGCTGTTCATCGGCACCTTTGTCGGCGCCATCACGTTTTCCGGTTCCGTGATCGCCTTCGGCAAGCTGTCGGGCAAGTACAAGTTCCGCCTGTTCCAGGGCGCGCCCGTCAGTTTCAAGGGCCAGCATCTGCTCAACCTCGTGCTGGCGCTGGTGATGGTGGGCCTGGGCCTGGCGTTCTGCTTCGCCAATGGCGTGCAGCCCGCGTGGACGCCGTTCATCATCATGGCCCTCATCGCCTTCGCGCTGGGCGTGCTGATCATCATCCCCATCGGCGGCGCCGACATGCCGGTGGTGGTCTCCATGCTCAACAGCTATTCGGGCTGGGCGGCGGCCGGCATCGGCTTTTCGCTGAATAACTCGATGCTGATCATCGCCGGCTCGCTCGTGGGCTCGTCCGGCGCCATCCTGTCCTACATCATGTGCAAGGCCATGAACCGCTCCTTCTTCAACGTCATCCTGGGCGGCTTCGGCGGCGATGCGCCGGCGGCCGGCAGCGCAGGCGCGCAGGAGCAGCGTCCCGTGAAATCGGGTTCGGCCGACGATGCCGCCTTCATCATGGGCAATGCGGAAACCGTCATCATCGTGCCCGGCTACGGCCTGGCCGTGGCGCGCGCGCAGCACTCGCTCAAGGAGCTGGTGGAAAAGCTCACGCACAAGGGCGTCACCGTCAAGTACGCGATCCACCCCGTGGCCGGACGCATGCCGGGCCACATGAACGTGCTGCTGGCCGAAGCGGAAGTGCCGTACGACCAGGTCTTCGAGATGGAAGACATCAACGGCGAATTCGGCCAGACGGACGTGGTGCTGGTGCTGGGCGCGAACGACGTCGTCAACCCTGCCGCGAAGGACCCGAAATCGCCGATCGCCGGCATGCCGATCCTGGAAGCCTACAAGGCCAAGAGCATCATCGTCAACAAGCGCTCGATGGCGTCCGGCTACGCGGGCCTGGACAATGAGCTGTTCTACCAGCCGAACACGATGATGGTGTTTGGCGACGCGAAGAAGGTGATCGAGGATATGCTCAAGGCCGTCGAGTAAGGCAATGCCTTGGCCAACTGAAGACGGCCCGCCTTGCGCGGGCCGTCTTGTTCATGCTGCCGCCACCACCTTGTTGCGGCCCTGGTGCTTGGCCGCATACAGGGCCTTGTCCGCCTCCGACATGGCCGCGTCCAGCGTGGCGCCCTTGACGAGCGGCGCCAGGCCGATGCTGATGGTGACGTGCAGCGGCGTGCCGTCGGGCAACACGGTGACGGCCGCCGCCACCGCCGCGCGGATGCGTTCGGCCACCTTGTAGGCTTGCTTCAGGGGCGCGTCGGGGAACAGCAGGCCGAATTCCTCGCCGCCCATGCGCGCCGCCACGTCCGTGACGCGGCCCGTGTCGCGCAGCACCTGCGCCACCGTGCGCAGCACGGCGTCGCCCACGGCGTGGCCATAGCGGTCGTTGATTTTCTTGAAATGATCGAGGTCGGCCACGCCCACCGTCAGCGCCGCGCCGCTGCGCGCGGCGCGCGCCATCGCCTGCCCGGCCTGGGCTTCATAGGCGCGCCGGTTCGGCAGCGACGTCAGGGCATCGTACAGGGCCTGCTGTTCCAGCTGTGCCAGCAGGCTGGCGTTCTTGGCCGCCAGTTCGCGCCGCTCGCGCACGTCGAGCAGGAAGGCGCCGAAATAGCGCATGCCGTCGACCACGCCCAGGTCCAGTGCCTTCATCTCGATGGGGATCATTTGCGCGTTGCGGTGGCGGATGGCGAATTCGCGGATTTTCCCCAGCACGCTGGACTGGCGCGAACTGCGGATGTAGTTGATGACATGGTTGTCGTGCTGGACGGCGACGGCGTCGGGCAGCAGGCCGTTCAGGGTCTCGCCCAGCAATTCCCCGCTGGCGTAGCCCGACAGCGCCTGCATGGCGCCATTGATGTAGCGGATGCGGCACTGCTCGTCGATGATGATGACAGCGTCGAGGGCGTCTTCCAGCAGGCGGGAAAAGAGGACTTCGGGTAGTGCAGCGGGCAATGCATCTGTCATGGAACGGTCGCCAAAATCCAGGTGAGGCCCATTGTCGCATCCGCGGGCCGTTTACTCCATGCCGGATGACCCGCCTGTTTCTTTTTGGCTATGTCACCATCAAGTGTGGGAACGCTCCCAACGTTGCCTTCAATAAGGTTTCTGGCGAGCGGATGCGCCCGGCATCGAGTATCCAGCGCCATCCCAGGTAGTTCGGCAGGTAGCGCGTGGCCACGCCGTGAAAGGGCCGCAGCCATTCCCGCAGGCGGCTGTGATAGGCGTTGACGTTCTGCACGTGGACGGCGCCCCGCACGCGGATGCCGGCGCGCAAGTTGACGGTATGGTGGCTGATGCCCGCAGCGCGCGCGAAGGCCCGGTAAGCAGCATGGCCGTCCGTTACCAGCAAGACATCCTTGTCGATGACGGGAGACAAACAGTCGTGCAACTGCGCCGTGGTCAGTGCGCCTTGTCCTGTGACGAAAGCCAGGGTCTGTCCCGTGCGGTCGCGCGCCACGAGGATGCAGACTTGCTCACTAGAAATGCCGCGCTGGCGGGCATGGCCGCCCCGGCGGCGCGCCGGACGCGTCAGATGCCGCGCACCCTTTTGCGATTCCAGCACATACAGTTCGTCGGCCTCGGCGATGCCATGCAGGCAATGCGGCCGGTCCGTTTTTGCCAGGGCTAAAAACCGGTGGCGCCAGCGGAAGGTGGTGTTGCGGTGCACGCCCAGCTGGCGCGCTGCCTGGCGCACGGAATGGGATGCCAGCAGGCAATCGGCATACGCCAGCCAGCGTCCCTTGTGGCGCAAGCGGGCCAGCGGCGTGCCGGTGAGCGCATTGAAGGTGCGCCCGCACGGTACGCAGCGGTAGCGCTGCAGCCCGTGGGCGTGGCCATGGCGGTGACAGTGTGTGGATTGGCAGGCGGGACAGCGCAAACGCTGCCGGGCCACGCTTTCGGCCAGTGCCACGGCGGCATCCGGCGATGCGGCGCCGTGCAGCAAGGCGATACCCGCCAAGCGCTGGCGTTGGTTCAGATTGGCAAACTGGGCAATAAAACGTTTCCATTCTGCGGCTTGCATGAGGTGCTCCCATCTGGCTGGTCCACTCGGTTAGACCCCAGCCATACTGTGAGTTCCCCTACTTGTCGAGGACAGAGCCTTCTTTTTCGCCCGCGCCCCTGGGCCCTGGCCTGTCCTCAGCGGCGGCCGTACATCATCAGTTCCGCCAGGCCCTTGCGCGCCGGGTTGACGACATCGAGCAAGCCCAGGGACAGGCCCAGCAAGCCTTGCGTGGGCGCGCTGCCCGTGAAGATGCGCGCCATGGTGTCGGTCACGCGCACGGTCAGCCCCCGGTCCGCCTGGCGCAGGCCGGCATAGCGCGCCAGTCCCGCCGGGCTGCTGTCCTGCGCCAGCACGCGGGCCAGCACGGCGGCGTCGCGCAGGCCCAGGTTCAGGCCTTGTCCCGCCACCGGATGCAGCGTCTGCGCCGCATTGCCGATGGCGACCGTGCGCGCCGTGCCGCCAGCCTGCGCGTTCAGGCCCAGCGGATACGCCAGGCGCGGCGTCGTGTGGGTAAAACGTCCCAGGCGGCTGCCGAAAGCGGCGTCCAGGCGGGCCAGGAAGGCCGCGTCGTCCAGCGCCAGCAACTGTTCCGCGCGCGTGGGCGGCACGCACCACACCAGCGCGTAGCCGTCGTCCTGCGGCAGCAGGGCCAGCGGCCCCTCGTCCGTGAAGCGCTCATAGGCGCGGTGGGCGATGGGGCTGCTCACGCGCACATGGGCGATGATGGCGCTCTGGCCATAGTCGCGGCTGACGGCGCGTTCCTGCTGCTGGCCGAACAGGCCGCCCTCGGCCTGCACCAGCAGGCTGGCGCGCAGGTGCGATGGTACGCCATCCTGCTCGATCGTCACGCTGACGCCGTCGGCGTCTTCGGCGCTGGCCGTCACCAGCGCCGGGCGCACCGTGGCCACGCCCAGGCGTGCGCATGCGTCGGCCAGCACGCTGACGACGGCGCCGTAGCGGGCCACGTAGCCCAAGGCGTCGACGCCATGCTCGCCGCGGTCCATCAGGCTGCGGCCGAAACGGCCGCGGCGCGAGACGTGGATGGCGTGGATCGGCGTCGCCTCGACGGGCCAGGCGCCCGCTTCCTCGAGAATCTGGCGGCTGCCGTACGACAGCGCGATGGTGCGCGGATCGCGCCTGGCATGCTCGATGGATTTGGCGTCGAGCAGGGCGATGCCGGCGGCGCGGCCGCCGCGCTGCACCAGCAGGGCGGCCAGCGCCATGCCGACGGGGCCGGCGCCGCAGATGGCGAGGTCGAAAGTGGACGGTGTATGCATGCGGCGGGCTTAATCCTGTGACATCAGTTGTTCGATTTCAGCCACGCTTTTTGGCGCCGTGCTGAAGACTTCATGGCCTTGCGGCGTGACCAGCACGTCATCCTCGATGCGGATGCCCGTATGCCAGAACTGCTCCGGCACGCCGGCGCCGGGGCGCACGTAGATGCCCGGTTCCACCGTCAGCACCATGCCCGCTTCGAGTGGACGCCATGGCTTGCCGGGCGCGGTGGTGTCGCGGTAGGCACCCACGTCATGCACGTCCATGCCCAGCCAGTGGCTGGTGCCGTGCATGTAGAACGGCGCATAGCTCTTGTCGGCGATGACGTCCTGCACGCTGCCGCTTTTCTGGCGGTCCAGCAGGCCCAGGTCCAGCATGCCCTGCGCCAGCACCTGCACGGCCGCCTCGTGGATGGCGCTGTGGGGCAGGCCGGGGCGCACCATGTCCAGCGCCGCCTGCTGCGCCGCCAGCACCATTTCATACAGGTCCCGCTGTGGCGCGCTGAAACGGCCGTTGACGGGCCAGCTGCGCGTGATGTCCGAGGCGTAGCCATCGAGTTCGCAGCCCGCGTCGATGAGCACCAGCTGGCCGTCCTGCAGGACGGCGTTGTTGGCGCTGTAGTGCAGGATGCAGGCGTTGCCGCCGCCCGCCACGATGGACGAGTAGGCGGGAAACTGCGCGCCGCTGCGGCGAAATTCGTACAGCAGCTCCGCTTCCAGCGCGTATTCGTGCAGGCCGGGCCGCGCGGCGCGCATGGCGCGCACGTGGGCCGCGCTGGAGATGGCGGCGGCGCGGCGCATCAGCTGCTGTTCCTGCGTATCCTTCAGCAGGCGCATGGCGTCGAGCATGCCGTTGATGTCATGCGCGATGGCCGGCGCCGTGACGCCGCTGCGGGCCTTTTGCCGCACATTGTGGCGCCAGACCTTGACCTGTGCATCGAGGCTGCCGCCCAGCGCATAGTAGATGGCGGGGGCGTCGGCCAGCAGGCGCGTCATTTCCACGTCGAGTTCCTCGATGGGGAAGGCGCTGTCAAACCCGAAGGCGATGCGCGCCGCCTCGGGGCCGTGGCGGAAGCCGTCCCAGATTTCCCGTTCCGAGTTCTTGGCGCGGCAAAACAGGATGGCGCGCGCGGGCGCCGTGGCGCTGGCGGCCACGAGGGCCACGGCGCTGTCGGGTTCCGTAAAGCCGCTCAGGTAATAGAAATAGCTGTCGTGGCGGTAGGGATAGTCGCAATCGCTGTTGCGCGGCACTTCCGGTGCCGTGGCGAGGATGGCCACGCTGCCCGGCAGCATCTGCGCCAGCAGCGCCGCGCGCCGGGCCGCGTAGTTGGCCATCATGTTGCGCCGGCCTTGGCCGCGATGCCGTTGAGGGCGTCGAGCTGCTGCGGCGTGCCCACGTTGGTCCACTCGCCCGGGTAGACTTCGCCGCCCACGCGGCCCTGGTCCGCATACTGGCGCAGCAAATCGCCCAGTCTGGCGTGGCTGCCCGGCGCGATGCCGTCGAACATTTCAGGACGGTAGACGCCGATATTGGCGAAGGTCCATTTCGTCTCGTCCGTATTGTTGATCGAAAACAAGGTCAGGCCGAAGTCGCCCTTGGGATGGAAATCGGGATTGGGCACCAGGTAGGTCCAGGCGATGTCGCGCTGGTCGGCCGGGTATGGCGTGCCCAGCACGTCCTTGTCGGCCAGCACGTCGAGCACTTGCTTGAAATCAAAATACGGACAATAGATATCGCCGGAAATGGCCAGGAACGGTTCCTCGCCCAGCAGGTGGCGCGCCTGGGCGATGCCGCCCGCCGTTTCCAGCGGGGTGGTCTCGGGCGAATACGCGATGCGCGCGCCGTAGGCGCTGCCGTCGCCCAGGGTTTCCTCGATCAAATGGCCCAGGTGCGAATGGTTGATGACGATGTCCGTGATGCCGGCGCGCACCAGATTCAGCACGTGCCAGACGATCAGCGGACGGCCGCGCACTTTCAGCAGCGGTTTGGGGCAGGTATCGGTGAGCGGACGCATCCGTTCACCGCGGCCTGCGGCGAAGATCATGGCTTTCATGGGTAGTCTTTTCTGATTTGTTCAGTAATTTTTCTGTGGTTATGACACCGGACAAAACCGTAGCGAGCGGCAGTGAGGCTCGGCGCCCCCTTGTGGCCAAGAAGCGCAACCGTACGCTAGTACGGGGGCGCCGAGCCGGTGTCATCAGAATGTATAGCCGACCTGGGGCGTTTTATTCTCCAGGGCGTCCAATAAGCGCACCAGCGGCTTGAGTTCCGTGTAGCGATTGGCTGTCTTGCGCACGTAGTCGAGCACGGTCGGCAGGTCGCCCATGTACAGGTCCTTGCCGTCGCGGTAGTTCAGGCGCGCGAACAGGCCGAGGATTTTCAGGTGGCGCTGCAGGGCCGTAAACTCGAAATCGCGGTAGAAGGCGTCGATGTCGGGATTCACCGGCAAGCCCAGCTGCTTGGCGCGCTGCCAGTAGCGGATCACCCAGTCGAGCACCAGTTCCTCGTCCCACTGGATATACGCGTCGCGCAGCAGCGAGGCGATGTCGTAGGTGACGGGGCCGAAGACGGCGTCCTGGAAATCGAGGATGCCGGGATTCGGGAGGGAGCCATCGTTGATGTGCATCAAATTGCGCGAATGGTAGTCGCGGTGCATGAATACTTGCTGTTGCGATAAGATATTCGCCGTGATGGCTTCGAAGACCTTGTCCAGCTGGGTTTGTTGTACATCCGTCAAGGTCGCGCCCAGGTGCTTGCCGATGAACCATTCCGGGAACAGATGCATTTCGCGCAGGATGAAGGCGCGGTCGAATTCGGGCAGCACGTCTGGCTGGCTGGCCAGCTGGATTTTCATCAGCGACTCGAGCGCTTCGGCATACAGCACGCTGGCATTGTCGTGGTTCAGGGCGTCCAGGTAGGTGGTCGTGCCCAGGTCGGAGAGCAGCAGGAAGCCGTTCTCCAGGTCTTGCGCGATGATCTCGGGCACGGACACGCCGGCCGCCTTCAGCAGGCCGGCCACCTTGACGAAGGCGGGCACGTTTTCGCGCTCGGGCGGCGCATCCATGGCGATCAGTGTCTTGCCTGGCAATGTAGTATTGTCAGGTAAGATGTCAAGACGATAATAGCGACGGAAGCTGGCATCGCTGGAAGCGGGGCGGGCGGAATCGGGTGCGACGAGGTTAAGCGAGGTCAACCAGGCTTTCAACAGGGTCAGGCGAGCGTCGGCGGTGACCGGCGCGGTGGAGGAATTGGAGGAGAATGACATTAAGCGGCCTGTGGAATCGGGTTGATGATGCGTATTCCCATATAATAAGGGATTCAAATTAAAAAATCGCCTGTCAATGGTGCTTGCCCCTTCCAATTCATGAGCTGGTTTTCGGCCTCCCCCCCTTCGCAGCGCTGGGCTTTCGCCATCAGCGCGCTCGTCGCCGCCACGACGGTGCCCGTCCACGCCCAGAAGGCGCCACGCCCGGTCCATGTGGAAGACCCGGACGCGCCCACCGTCATGACGGCGGAAAGCATGAACGGCCGACCGGAAAGGGAGATCAATCTCGACAAGAATGTCGTGATCGAGCGCGGAAAAACCACAAAAATGACGGCCGATACAGCTTGTTACAAACAAGTTGAAGATCAGTTCGAGGCGGAGGGCCACATCAAGATGTGGCGCTTCGGCGATTACTACACGGGCGACGTGCTGAAGCTGAACATGGAGACGGGCAAGGGTTTCCTGCTCAATCCCACCTACCGCTTTGAAGTGGGCCATGGCCAGGGCAAGGCCGAGCGCGTCGACTTCATCAATCCCGACGAAGCCAATGTCATCGACGGGACCTACAGTACCTGCGAAGGCCCGAACCCCGACTGGTACCTGAAGTCGAGCACCCTGAACCTCGATACGGGCCGCGACGTGGGTACGGGCGGCAAGACCATCATCTACTTCAAGGACGTGCCGATCCTGGGCACGCCCGGCATCTCGTTTTCGCTGTCAGGCGCGCGCCGCTCGGGCTGGCTGGCGCCGACGCCAGGTTTTGCCTCGAAGAACGGCTTTGAGCTGACGGTACCGTATTACCTGAATATCGCGCCCAACCGCGACCTGACCCTGTTCCCGAAATACATACAGCGGCGCGGCATCCAGCTGGGCGCCATCGGACGCTACATGGGCGAGACGGACGCCGGCCTGTACAGCGGTGAAACGTCGTTCGAGTTCTTGCCTAACGACAAGCAGACCAAGACCGACCGCTACATGATCAAGTCCAAGCATGAGCAGGCGCTGGCCAAGGGCTGGACCTATGGCTGGGATGTGCGCGACGCATCGGACAATAATTACCCGAGCGATTTCTCGAAAAACGTGGCGTCGGCCACGGAGCGCCAGCTGCTGCGCGAACTGCGCACCGATTACCGCACCGAGGACTGGAGCCTGACGGCGCGCGTGCAGAACTACCAGGTGCTGCAGGATCCCGCCGCCGTCACGGACCCGTCCCTGTTCGTGACGCGTCCGTATGACCGCTTGCCATCGGTGAATTTCCACGCGGGCAAATACGACGTCTGGGGCGGCTTCGACTGGACCTTCGATGCGGAAGCGACGCGTTTCGTGCATCCGACCCTGGTGCAGGGTTCGCGCGTGGTGGCCGTGCCGCAGGTCAGTTTCCCCATCGTCCGCCCGGGCTACTTCATCACGCCCAAGCTGATGCTGAACGCCAGTGCGTATCAGCTGGACAACGATGCGACGACCAAGGCGCAGTTCGCGAATACCTCGCTGACGCGCGCCGTGCCGACCATCTCGGTCGACAGCGGCCTGGTGTTCGAGCGCGACACGAACCTGTTTGGCGCCAAGGGCGGCACGCAGACCCTGGAGCCGCGCCTGTTCTACGTCTACACGCCGTACCGCGACCAGTCGCAATTCCCGAATTTCGATACGGCCGACGGCACGTTCAACCTGACGCAGATCTTCACGGAAAACCGCTTTGTCGGCAGCGACCGCATCGGCGATGCCAACCAGGTCACGGCGGCCGTCGTCTCGCGCTTCCTGCAGCCCGATGGCGCCGAGCGCATGCGCCTGACCTTCGGCCAGCGTTTCTATTTTGCCGACCAGCGCGTGCAGCTCAACTCGACCACGCCGGTCAACCAGTCGCGTTCGGACATCCTGCTGGCGGCGACGGGCCGCGTGTCGGAGACTTGGACCGTCGACAGCCTGGTGCAGTACAATCCCAGCGACCGCCAGCTGATGAGTTACAACTACGCGCTGCAATATCAGCCCGGTCCGAAGAAAGTATTGAATTTTAGCAACCGTTTTCAGCGTGGCAGCTTGCGCAACATGGAAGTGTCGACGCAATGGCCGCTGACGGACCGCCTGTATGGCGTGGGCCGCATCAGTTATTCCTTGCTGGACCGCCGCATGCTGGAAAGCCTGATCGGCCTGGAATACAAGGGCGACTGCTGGGTGTTCCGCATGGGCGCCCAGCGTTTCGTGACGTCGGCCAACAATGCGTCGACGCCGATCTTCTTCCAGCTGGAACTGACGGGCCTGTCGAATGGCCTGGGCCTGGGGGCGAATGGGCTGGAAACATTTACCAAAACCATACCTGGCTATCAGGCACTGAGCCAGCCACTCCGTTAAGATGGTCACCGTCGCCGCCGCCGGACTCCCGGCGCTGGCGCGAACCGGTTTTTTTATTCACTTGAACTCATGAGCGCTCTACACATTATGCGTAATGCCAGTATGCACCAACTCAAAATTGCAACGGTTCTGCTGTGCGCCATTTCCGGCGCCACGACCAGTAGTGTCTGGGCGCAACAGGCTGCGCCAGCGCCTGCCGCCACGCCAGCTGCTGCCACACCGGCCGCTGCCGCGCCCGCCGCAGCGAAACCTGCAGCTGCGCCAGTCAAGGGTTTCACGCCGCCAGCGTCGAGCAGCGGCCAGACCATCGATTCCATCGCCGTCGTCGTCAATGACGATGTGATCACGCGCAACGAAGTCGCGGCCCGCATCAAGAACGTGGAACAGCGCATGAAGGCGCAGAACGTGCCCCTGCCCGACCCTGCCGACCTGCGTCGTCAATTGCTGGAGCGCATGATCGTCGAGCGCGCGCAAATGCAGCTGGCCAAGGAAATGGGCGTGCGCGTCGATGACCTGACCCTGGACCGCGCCATCGGCCGTATTGCTGAACAGCAAAAAATGACGGTGCAGGACTTGCGCAACCAGATGGAAAAGGAAGGCACGCCGTTTGCGACTTTCCGCGAAGAAATTCGTGATGAAATCATCATGCAGCGCCTGCGCGAACATGAAGTCGATGCCAAGATCCAGATCTCCGATTCCGAAGTGGACAACTTCCTGGAAGCGGAAAAAGCGGCGGCCAGCGAACAGGTCGAGCTGAACCTGGCGCAAATTCTCGTGCGTATCCCGGAAAACTCCAGCCCGGAACAGATCGCCGCGCGCCGCGCGCGTGCCGAGGAAGTCAGCCGCCAGCTGCGCACGGGCGCCGATTTCGCCAAGATGGCCGCCACGTATTCCGACGCCAGCGATGCGCTGAGCGGCGGCGATATCGGCTGGCGCAATAGCGACCGCTTGCCGCCTCTGTTCACGGAACAGTTGCTGAAATTGAAACCGGGCCAGATCACGCCCATCATCAAGAGCAACACGGGCTTCCATATCCTGAAGCTGGTGGACCGCCGCAGTGCCGCCGAGGCGCAAGCCGTCGCTGCCGTGCAGCAGACGCATGCCCGCCACATCCTGCTGAAAGTGACGCCGACCCTGTCGGCCGCGGAAGCCAAGCGCAAGTTGCTGGAATTGAAAGAGCGCCTCGACAACAAGGCGGCCAAGTTCGAAGACCTGGCCCGTTTGTTCTCGAACGACGGCTCGGCCGCCAAGGGCGGCGACCTGGGCTGGCTGTATCCGGGCGATACCGTGCCGGAATTCGAGACGGCCATGAATGCGCTGAAACCGGGCGAAGTGAGCGAGCCGATCGAATCGAGCTTCGGTTTCCACCTGATCGAAGTGCTGGAGCGCAAGAGCGACGACGTGTCGAAAGAGAAGCAGCGCAACGCCGCCCGCAATGCCTTGCGCGAACGCAAACTGGAAGAAGCGACGGAAAACTGGGCGCGCGAAGTACGCGACCGTGCCTACGTCGAATTCCGTCCGGACGACCAGTAATGCTGCTGACTGTTTGCGCATGAGTAACTTGCCTGCATCCCGCCGTCCCGCCATCGCCATCACCTGTGGCGAGCCGGCCGGTGTCGGCCCGGAAATTTCGATCCGCGCCGCCTGGGCCATGCGCGACGAGGTCAACTGCATCCTGCTGGGCGACGCCGCTTTCCTGGCGCTGACGGCCAGCCTGATCGACCCGGAGATCCGCCTGGCGGCCCTGTCCCTGCAAGCCGTGCGCAACAGCGGCTTGCCCCAGTTCGGCCCCGGCCGCCTGGCCGTGATCGACATTCCCACCGTCAACAATGTCATTCCTGGCGTGCTCGACAAGGAAAACGGGCGCTCCGTGCTGGCGACCCTGGACGCGGCCGTGGAAGGTGTCCAGGCGGGCTGGTTCGGCGCCATGGTCACGGCACCCTTGCAAAAGAGCACGATCAACGACGCGGGCGTGGCCTTTTCCGGCCACACGGAATACCTGGCGGAAAAAACCGGCACGCCGCAAGTGGTGATGATGCTGGCCGGCGAACCGGGGCACGGCGAACCGACCCTGCGCGTGGCGCTGGCCACGACGCATCTGCCATTGAAGGACGTGTCCGCTGCCATCACTGCGGACAGCCTGGCCGTCACCCTGGACATTCTCCAGCTGGATCTGCAACAGAAATTCGGCATCGCCGCGCCGCGCATCCTCGTGACCGGCCTGAACCCGCACGCGGGCGAGGGCGGTTACCTGGGACGCGAGGAAATCGATGTCATCGCCCCGGCGATTGCTGCGGCACAAGCGCGCGGCATCGATGCGCGCGGGCCGTATCCGGCCGACACCTTGTTCCAGCACAAATACCTGGCGGACGCCGACTGCGTGCTGGCCATGTACCACGACCAGGGCTTGCCCGTATTGAAATATGCCACCTTCGGGCGCGGCATCAATATCACCCTGGGCTTGCCGCTGATACGCACTTCGGTCGACCATGGCACGGCGCTGGACCTGGCCGCGCAGGGACTGGGCCTGGCCGACGACCACAGCATGCGGCACGCGCTGCAGACGGCGCTCGACATGCTGCGCGCCAGCCAGGCGGCCTGAACTACTCATCCGCATCACCGCGCCTTACCCGCATTTATAGAAGAACAGAATATGAAACACGTTGCCCGCAAACGCTTTGGCCAGAACTTCCTGCATGACCGCTTCGTCCTCGACGACATCACGGCCGCCATCGCGCCGCAGCCGGACGATGCCATGGTCGAGATCGGCCCCGGCCTGGGCGCCATGACGGAGCAGCTGCTGCGCCACCTGAAGCAGATGCACGTGGTGGAACTGGACCGCGACCTGATCGTGCGCCTGGAAAAGACCTTCAATCCGGCCAAGCTGACGATCCACTCGGGCGATGCGCTGAAGTTTGATTTCGCGCAAATTCCCGTGCCGGCCGGCCAGAAGCTGCGCATCGTGGGCAACTTGCCGTACAACATTTCCAGCCCCCTGCTGTTCCACCTGGCGGACTTCGCGCCGCTGGTGCAGGACCAGCATTTCATGCTGCAAAAGGAAGTGGTCGAGCGCATGGTGGCCGAGCCGGGCAGCAAGGCGTATGGCCGTTTGTCCGTGATGCTGCAATGGCGTTATGACATGTCCCTGCTGTTCATCGTGCCGCCGACGGCCTTCGACCCGCCGCCGAAGGTGGAATCGGCCATCGTGCGCATGATCCCCGTGGCCCAGCGCCTGGCCTGCGACCAGGAAACCCTGGAAGCGGTGGTCATGAAGGCGTTCTCGCAGCGCCGCAAGGTGATCCGCAACTGCCTGGCCGGCATGTTCACGGAAGAGCAGATCAAGGCGGCCGGCATCGACCCGACCCTGCGTCCGGAAACGGTGGGGCTGGAGCAGTATGTGGCCCTGGCGAACCTGCTCAAAGCACCGCAGTAATCGCAAGGGCTGGGGTCAGCCCCTCTCCACCTGCAGCGCCTGAGCGGGCGTCGACGCGAACGGGGGGCTGACCCCGGCAGTGGCAATCAAAACCACTGGTCGACCTGCTGCAAATCCTGCCGCAGCGCTGAAAAGCAGTCGTCGACATGGTGGTTGCGGCTGATTTCATTGCGCCGCATCAAGGCGATCTTGCGCTTGCAGGTGGGCTGGCGCAGGGGCGCCACGTGCAGTTCCTCGTCGTTGAGGAAGGTCGTGTACAGGCTGGGCATGATGCCCACGGCGATGCCGGCGCGCACCACGCCATACAGCGACTCGCTGTGGATCATCTGGTACAGGCTGGACGGGCTCAAGCCGTGCTGGCGCAGGGCGCTGGAAGCGAACTCCCAGATGCTGCCCTTGGTAAACACGACGATTTCCTGGCCCGCCAGCTGTTCCCAGCGCACTTCCTTCAGCGGCGCCAGCGCATGGCGTCCCGCCGTCACCAGCACCAGCTCATCCTCGAACAGGCCCACGCTTTCCAGCGAGACGGAGCCGGGTACTTCGATGCCCACGCAAAAATCCAGCTGGCCCGAATGCAGGGCGTGCAGCAAGCCATCGTTGGGCATGTCCGACAGGACGATCTCCACTTCATCGCCATGCTGCTCGCTGTAGCGCGCCACGACGGCCGCCGTCATGGCCATGGCCGAGGGGATGGCGCCGATGCGGATGCGGTGCCGTCCGCTGCCGATGGCGCGCTGGATATCGGCAAAGGTATTGCTCGCCGTATTGAGCAAATGGGTCGCATATTCGAGCGCCAGCTTGCCTTCGCGCGTCAGGTCCAGCTGGTGGGTTGTGCGGTTAAACAACTTTTTTCCCAGCTGATTTTCCAGCAGCTTGATCGACGCGCTGAGGGCGGGCTGGGTCACGCACAATTCCTGTGCAGCCTTGCTGAAGCTGTTTACCCGGGCAAGGGTGGAAAACGCTTGTAAATGTCGTAAGGAAATTTTCTTGCTCAACTCATGCATGGGCGTTGCTTATTAGAAAAAGTAATGGATTTATAAAAATAAACAAATTTTCTTATCCCGCAATTTACCATATTCTGGACTGGTCTTTACTTGTCTTGAAAGCAACAATTTTCAGAGAAGTGCTTGCCAGGCGGCGCCGGCACACGCGGCAGCCAGCATGCAAGGGACGCAGGCAACAACAATAATTCCAAAAAAACTCAGGGTTTATTCTTTTTAGGGCGGCGGCGATGAACAAATGGATGACTGGAACGATGGTAGTGGGTGGCTTGCTGGCGGCGCAGGGGGTTGCGCAGGCACAAAGCAGCGTGCAAGTGTATGGCTTGCTGTCGGCCGGTATCGGCTATGTCTCGGATGAAGGCAAGGGCAGCCGCACGCATGCGCTGAGCGGCACGAATCAGAACCCGCGCATCGGTTTCCGCGGGCAGGAAGACCTGGGCGACGGCACCAAGGCCATCTTCGTGCTGGAGAACGGTTTCAACGTGATGACGGGCACGGCGGCGCAAAGCGGCCGCCTGTTCGGCCGCCAGTCGTACGTGGGTCTGTCGAGCAATGACAAGGGCACCCTGACCCTGGGCCGCCAGTACGAAGCCGTCAAGGACCTGCTGGGCCCGGTGGTCATCGCCAGTAACGGCGTGCACATCGGCGACAACGACAATGGCTACAACAACCTGCGCGTGCAAAATGCCGTCAAGTATGTCAGCCCGAACATCAGCAACCTGTCGTTCACGGGCCTGTATGGCTTCAGCGAAAATCCGGCAGATTCCAACCGCAACCGCGTCTACAGCATGGGTGCCGGCTACAAAGTCGATGCCTTCAGCTGGGCCGTCGCCTACACCAAGATGGACCACCCGAATGCCCCGGACGCGCCGAATGGCGCCATCGGCAATGACTATGGCAGTTCCTTGTTGATCTTCAACAAGAGCACCGTCAGCGGCGCCGGCGTGAACGACCAGGCCATCGCCGGCACCGGAGGCTTTTATAATGTGGGCAGGACCAAGTTCGGCGCGCTGTACACCAACGTGCGCTACCACTACATGGATCAGAGCAATCTGACCCTGCAAAACGTGGATCTGAACGTGAATCACAAGTTGACGGAAGCGCTGAACCTGGGCGCATCGTATTTCTTTACTACAGGAAAATATGATGTGGTTAACAAGACGCCAAAATGGCACCAGGTCAACTTCCAGGCCGATTACTTCCTGTCCAAGCGCACCGACGTCGCCGTCACCTGGAGCTACCAGAAAGCGGCTGGCGATGCCACGTTCGCCCGCGTGTTCGGCTTCGGCGCCTCCGGCGGCAAGACGCAAAGCGTCCTGATCGTCGGCATGCGACATTATTTCTGAGTCTGATTCATCTTTACAGGCGCTGTCCCGCAGCGCCGTCCCCTGAAAGGAAGCATCTTGAAAAAGCACCTCATGTTGGCGTTGAGCCTAGGCTTGCTGGCCAACGCCGCCCACGCGGAAAAACGCGAGCTGGTCATTTCGGCCTACCCGATTGCCCAACCCTTGTTCATGAAGTATGTGTACGAGCCGTTCAAGGCCAAATGCGGTTGCGATATCAAGGTGGAAACGGGGAATAACGCGGACCGCATCGCCAAGCTGGTGGTGCACGCGAAGAATCCGGTGATCGACCTGGTGCTGCTGTCCGATTCCGGCATGCTGGAAGCGGCGCAGAAGGGCGTGATCCAGCCCATGGATTACTCCAAGCTGAGCAATTACAAGGCCCTGTACGACGTGGCGAAGAACCCCATCGGCGGCAACTACGCCGTCGGCTACACCCTGTATTCCGTGGGCCTGGTGTACCGCAGCGACAAGATCGCCCCGCTGACGTCGTGGAAAGACCTGTGGCGTCCCGAACTGAAGGGCCGCGTGGCCTTCCCCGACGTGAGCACCACGCAGGGCCCCCTGATGCTGCGCATGGCCGATGCGGCCTGGGGCGGCAAGACGGACGACTATGCCACCGGCTTTGCCAAGATCGTCGGCATGAAGGGCAACGTCGTCACCTTCTCGAAGAACAGCGCGCAGCTGGCGGCATTGTTCGCGCAGGATGAAATCTGGGCCGCGCCCGTGGCGCGTTTTACCTGGTCGCAGATGCTCAAGACGGGCCTGCCCCTGAAGTGGAGCATCCCGGCCGAAGGCCAGGCGGCCGGCATGAACGTGATGGGCATCGTCGCCGGCTCGAAGAACGCGGACCTGGCCTACCAGCTGATGGATTTCTGGCTGTCCAAGGAAGTGCAGACGCAGCTGGCGACCAACCTGGTCGACTCGCCCGTCAACAAGGACGTGCGCCTGTCGACGGCCGCCGCGCAATTCAATACCTATGGTCCCGATCAAATCGGTTCGCTGAAATTCGTCAAGCCGGAAACCATCCTCAAGCAGCGCACGAACTGGATGACGCAGTGGAACAAGGCCATGAGCAAATAGTGGTGACGAGGAGAGAACACCATGTTTGCTGATCCAAAAAAGCGCCTGGGACTGTTGCTGGTCCTGCCCGCGCTGATCTTTATCGTCGTCTGCTTCCTGCTGCCCGTGCTGGCGCTGCTGGTCGACGCCTTCCGCGTCGGCGACGGCATGCAGTGGGGCCTGGACCGCTTCGTTGAATTTTTCTCGCAGGAATTCAACCGCACCATCTTCTGGCGCACCCTGCGCATCGCCGCGCTGGTGACGCTCGCCTCCATCCTTCTCGGCTACCCGGCCGCGCAGGCCGTGGCGCGCGTGTCGCCGAAGTGGCGCGGGCTGGTGGTGGGCATGATGATCCTGCCGCTGATGGTCTCGCCGATTGCGCGCACCTACGCGTGGATCGTCTTGCTGGGCCGCAACGGCGCCGTCAACGCAGCGCTCGTCAACATGGGCTTTACGGAAGAGCCGCTGCGCCTGCTGTTCAGCGAATTTGCCGTCTTTGTCGGCCTGCTGCAGCTGCTGCTGCCCTTGATGCTGATGTCGCTGGCGGGCGCGCTGGAAAACCTGCCGCGCGACGTGGAACCGGCCGCCGCCACCCTGGGCGCCAATCCATGGCAAGTCTTTTGCAAGGTCACCCTGCCGCTGACGCAGGAAGGCCTGGTCGTCGGCGGCACGCTGGTCTTCACGGGCTGCGTGACGGCCTACGTGACGCCGGCCCTCCTGGGCGGCACCAAGGTGCTGATGCTGGAAACCCTGCTGTACCAGAAGGTCAGCGTGGAGAGCGACTTTGGCGCCGCGAATGTGATCGCCGTCATCCTCGTCTGCATGACCCTGCTGGTGAATGCCGGCCTTAAACGTATTTCCTCGAGCCGGAGTTCCGTATGAAAGAAAGTGTCTTCTCGCGCGCCGTCCTGTGGCTCGTGTTCCTGTTTCTGCTGGGGCCTTTCGCCATCGTCGTGCTGGCGGGCTTTTCCGGCGGCGAAACCTTGGCCTTCCCGCCCGAATCGTACTCGCTGCGCTGGATCATCGAAGTGTGGTCGGCGCCCGAGTTCCGCCGCGCCTTCCAGACCAGCCTGGAGATCGGCCTGATCGCCACCGTCATCGCCCTTCTGCTGGGCATACCCGTCGCGTATGCGTTCTCGCGCATGCCGCCGCCCGGCATCGGCGCCATCCGGCAGATCCTGACGTCGCCGCTGATCATTCCCGCCATCCTCGTGGGCCTGGGCTTGCTGCACCACCTGGTGCTGACGATCAATGCGCCCGTCTACGTGGGCCTGCTGATCGGCCATATCGCGCTCCTGATTCCATACTCGGTGCGCGTCGTGTACGCCAGCCTGGTGAATTTGCGCGTGGATATCGAGGACGCCGCCATCACCCTGGGCGCCTCGCGTTTGCGCGCCTTCTTCATGATCGTGCTGCCGAATATCCGCAACGCCGTGATCGCCGCCTTCTTCCTCGCCTTCGTCACCTCGTTCAACCAGGTGCCCGTGTCGCTGTTCCTGACGGGCCCCGGCATCAGCACCTTGCCGATCGAGATGCTGGGCCATATGGAAAACAGCTTCGACCCGTCGATCGCTGCCCTGTCGACCTTGCTGGTCTTGTTCACCATGGCCTTCGTGATGGTGACCGAGAAGGTGCTGGGCATTTCTAAATACATGTAAGAGGCAACACACCATGAGTTATCTGGAACTGCACAAGCTGAACCTCGGCTACGCCAAGAACACGACGTCCGTGAAGGACCTGGACCTGCACGTCGAGCAGGGCGAACTGATCTCGCTGCTGGGCCCCAGCGGCTGCGGCAAGACCACGACCATGCGCGCCATCGCCGGCCTGATGCCGATGCAATCGGGCCGCATCGTGCTTGACGGCCGCGAAATCGGCAAGCTGGCGCCGAACAAGCGCAATATCGGCATGGTCTTCCAGTCGTATGCGCTGTTCCCTCACCTAAATGTATACGACAACATCGCTTTCGGCTTGCGCTTGCGCAAGGTGGCGCCAGCCCTGCTGAAAACCAAGGTGGAAGCCGTGATCGCCGCCGTGGGACTAACGGGTTTTGAGACGCGCCTGCCGGCGCAGATGTCCGGCGGCCAGCAGCAGCGCGTGGCGCTGGCGCGCGCCATCGTCGTCGAACCGGCACTGCTGCTGCTCGACGAACCGCTGTCGAACCTGGACGCCAAGCTGCGCGTGCAGATGCGCGCCGAACTGCGCCGCATCCAGCGCGAACTGGGCATCACCATGCTGTACGTGACGCATGACCAGGAAGAAGCGCTGGCCCTGTCCGACCGCATCGTCGTCATGAACGGCGGGCGCATCGAGCAGCTGGCCGCGCCGGAAGCCGTCTTCAATACGCCGTCGACGCGCTTCGTCGCCAACTTCATGGGTTTTGAAAACCTGTTCGACTACCGCGACGGCGCGCTGCACCATGCGGGCGCCAGCCTGCCGTACACGGCGCCGGTGAATGCCGGCACGACGGTGCTGGGCTGGCGCCCGGACAAGGTGCGCGTCTGCGCCGCCGACGATGTCGCCGCCCAGTATCCGGGCACCGTGCTGGCGCGTGGCTTCCTGGGCGACACCGTCGAATACCTGCTGCAAACCCCGCTGGGCCAGGTCAAGGGCATCTGCGCGGCCGGCGGCGCCACCTGGCGCGAAGGCACGGCCGTCTCGTTCGTCCTGCCATCCGACAGCGCCCTGTGTTTGGCTGCCTGATGTATTAACCGGAGACCATCATGGATACCCCCTTGAAAAAGATCTGGCTCGATACCGACCCCGGCTTCGACGACTGGCTGACGATGTTGCTGCTGGGCAGCAATCCCGGCATCGAGTGGCTGGGCGTGAGCGTGGTGGCGGGCAATGCGCCCGTCGCCATCACCTACGACAACGCCTTGCGCATCAAGGCCCATGACGGCTTGACGGTACCGATCTACCGCGGCTGCGAAGAACCGCTGGCCGGCGTGATCGAGACGGCGCAGCGCATTCTCGGCGACAGCGGCATGCCGACCACGGGCGACATCCTGCCGCCCGGTGCCGCCACGGATGCTCCCGGCCACGCCGTCGACGCGCTGATCGCCACCGTGCGCAAGTATCCCGGCCAGATCACCATCATGGCGATTGCGCCGATGACCAACCTGGCCACGGCCTTGACGCGCGCCCCCGATATCGCCGAAAAAATCGTCGAAATCGTCCTCATGGGCGGCTCGACCGACCAGGGCAACCATACGGCGGCGGCCGAATTCAATATCTATGCGGACCCGGAAGCGGCCGCCCAGGTGTTCAAATCCGGCATCCCGCTGCGCATGTTCGGCCTGAACCTGTGCCGCCAGCTGCTGGTGACGAATGCGCAAGTGCAGCAGCTGCGCGCCATCGGCACGCCGCGCGCGCAGCGTCTGGCCGGCTACCTGGAAGCGTATGTGCGCATCCGCAGTGACGACGGCTCCGTGCCCATGCCCATGTACGACCCCGTGGTAGCGCTGTATCTGGAAGCGCCGCAGCTGTTCCAGTTCCAGCCGGCTCACGTGGCCATCGAATTGACGGGCGAACTGACGCGCGGCATGACGGTGTGCGAGTTCCGCGTGCCGCGCCGCGCACCCATCAACGCGCAGGTGGCAATGCTGGCCGATGGCCCCGCCGCCATCGACCTGCTGATGCGCCGCCTGACGGCCATCCTGATGTGATTTTGAGTCTTTATCCACTAGCGAAGCGAGCTTCATGAGTAACCCTGCCGACACCCTGCCTGCCCTGAGCATCGAACAGTTTTTACGCGCCATGCCGAAAGTGGAGCTGCATTGCCACCTGTTCGGCACGGTGCGACAGGCCACTTTCCGCGCGCTGGCCGCCAAGACGGGCAATGTCGTCACCCCCGAGGAAATCGACGCCTTCTATACGCGCGGCGACAAGCCCGTGGGCGTGCTGCGCGTGCTGCGCGCGCTCGACGCGCACCTGATCGTCTCGCCCACGGACCTGTATTGCCTGGCCTACGAATACCTGGAAGACGCGCATGGCCACGGCGTGCGCTACGCGGAGTTCTTCTGGAACCCCACCGGCACGGTGCGCGTGTCGGGTCTGCGCTATGACGCAGCGCAAGACGCCATCGTGGCCGCCATCCGCGACGCGCAGCGCGATTTCGGCGTCATCGGCCGCCTGATCCCCAGCATCGACCGCGAAGCGGCACCCGCCGAAGCCGTGCAGATGGTGGAATGGATGAAGGCACACCGCGCGCCGGAAGTGATCGGCATCGGCATCGATTACCGCGAAAACGACCGCCCGCCGGAACTCTTCATCGAAGCCTACCGCGCCGCGCGCGAGGCCGGCTTCAAGTGCACGGCCCACGCGGGCGAATTCGGCATGCCGTGGATGAACGTGGCGACGGCCATCGAGCAGCTGCAGGTGGACCGGGTCGACCATGGCTACACGATCGTCGATAACCCTGAGCTGGCGCAGCGCTGCGTGGAGCGGGGCCTGGTGTTTACCGTCGTGCCGACCAATTCGTATTATCTGCGCACCCTGGCGCCCGAGCGCTGGGCCCTCGACCACCCGATCCGCGCCATGGCCAAGCTGGGCCTGAAACTGCATCCGAACACGGACGACCCGACCTTGCACCACGTGACGCCGACGGGCGCCTGGATGATGATGCGCGAATTCGGCTTCGGCCTGGACGACATGCGCGGCTTCATGTTGAATGGCCTGGACGCGGCCTGGATAGACGAGTCCACGCGGCGCGACTGGCGCGCGGAATTTGCGCGCGAGTTCGATGCGCTGCGCGCCCGCGTCGTCGACGAGTCTTAAGCCGACGCGGGCGGCGGCAGCAGCAGCGAGGGAAACGCCCGCTGCGGGCAGCTCTGGCGCTCGCACACCTTGCAGCCCGTGCCGATGGGTGTGGCGCTGCTGGGATCGTGCAAATCGAGTCCCTTCGAATAGATCAGCCGGTGCGCCTGCGAGATGTCGCAGCCCAGCGCCACGGCAAAGGTCTTGCCGGGCGCCCTGAAACCGGGGGACGCCGTGCTGACCTGGCGCGCGATCCACAGATAGGTGCAGCCGTCGGGCATGCTGGCCACTTGCGTCAGCACCTGGCCCGGATGGCTGAAGGCGTCGTAGACGATCCACAGCGGACAGGTGCCGCCCACCCGTGAAAAGTGAAAATCCGTGGCCGACTGGCGCTTCGAGACATTGCCGGCCCGGTCGACGCGCACGAAGAAAAACGGCAAGCCCGCCGCATCGGGGCGCTGCATGGTGCTCAAACGGTGGCATACGGCTTCAAAACCCACGCCGAACTGGTGCGCCAGGCGCTCGATATCGTAGGCGCGGCTTTCCGCCGCCTGCAAAAAGCGCTGGTACGGCATCAAGAGGGCGCCGGCGAAATAATTGGAAAACGCCAGGCGCGCGCCCGTCTGCGCGGCCGCGCCCGAGAAGCCCGCCGCCAGCACGAGCGCGTCGATCAGCGAGCTGTGCTCGAGCAGGCTGATTTGCGCCGCCATCTGGAAGGCGCGCTGCCCGCCCGTCAGGGTATCGGGCAGAAACAGGATATGTTGTTGCGCATCAAAGCGGTGCTTGCGCACCATGCCCGCGTCGCCATCGGACAGTTGCACCCGGATGCCATGGCGCTCCACCAAGCGCCCCTGCAGCGCATCGAGCGTGCGCAAGGAGGGATCGAGTTCGCCTGCCACCCGTTCCGCCGCCCGGTCCAGCTCATCGATGTAATTTTGCCGCCGGTTCAGGTATTCGCGCACTTCCTCGTCCGTGGACGGGGCCGCCGAGCTGGCGCCGCGGCTGCCGTCGTCGAGGCGCGCGGCCAGGGTATCGGCCCGTTCCGCCATCACCCGGTAGCGCCGCTGCAAGAGCAAAATCGAGCGCGCCAGTTCCGGCATGTTTTCCACCAGCATTTTCAATTCTGCCATCGAGGTGGGCGGCGCGTCGGGCAGTTCGCCGAAGACGTCGCGCACATCGGCCACCAGGCTGGCGCTGTCGTGCTCGGAAAAGATTTGCGGGTCGACGCCCAGCACCGTGCCGATGCGCAGCAGGATCGGCACCGTCAGGGGGCGCTGGTTGCGCTCCATCTGGTTCAGGTAGCTGGGCGAGATGCCCAGGGACTTGGCCAGCGCCACCTGCGTCATGCGCCGTTCCTCGCGCAGGCGCTGCAGGCGCACGCCCATGAAAACCTTTGCCATCGCGTTTACTCTCCCCGTTTTGTGGAATCTGCAAATTTACAATCTTTGCAGATTAACAGATTCGTCTTTGCATTATCTCGCATTTTCACGCCTTGTTTGCGGCCCGTATTGTGCGAATAATGCAAACAGACCTATACCCCCAACGAGGAGACACCGAGTGACCACGCAAACTGCCATCCCTACCGTTCCACTGCTGATCAATGGCGAGTGGGTTGAATCCCGCACCACCGTCTGGCGCGACGTCGTCAACCCCGCCACGCAGGAAGTCCTGGCCAAGGTACCGTTCGCCACGCCCGAGGAAGTCAACGCGGCCATCGCCTCGGCCCAGCGCGCCTTCAAGACCTGGCGCAAGACGCCGATCGGTGCCCGCGCGCGCATTTTCTTGAAGCTCCAGCAACTGATTCGTGAAAACATGGCGGACCTGGCCGCCACCCTGACGATGGAACAGGGCAAGACCCTGCTCGACGCGGAAGGCGACGTCTTCCGCGGCCTGGAAGTGGTCGAGCACGCGGCCAACATCGGCACCCTGCAGATGGGCGAGTTTGCGCAAAACGTGGCCGGCGGCGTCGATACCTACAGCGTGCTGCAGCCGCTGGGCGTGTGCGCGGGCATCACCCCGTTCAACTTCCCCGCCATGATCCCCCTGTGGATGTTCCCCATGGCGATTGCCTGCGGCAACACCTTCGTGCTGAAACCGTCGGAGCAAGACCCGCTGGTGACGGAAAAACTCGTGCGCCTGGCCTTGCAAGCGGGCATTCCGGCCGGCGTGCTGAACGTCATCCACGGCGGCGAGGACGTCGTCAACGCCCTGTGCGACCACCCGGACATCAAGGCGATCTCGTTTGTCGGCTCCAGCAAGGTGGGCACGCATGTGTACCAGCGCGCCAGCCTGAACGGCAAGCGCGCGCAGTGCATGATGGGCGCCAAGAACCACGCCGTCGTCTTGCCTGACGCCAACAAGGAACAGACCCTGAACCAGTTGCTGGGCGCGGGCTTCGGCGCGGCCGGCCAGCGCTGCATGGCGGCCTCCGTCGCCGTGCTGGTGGGCGAGGCGCGCGAGTGGCTGCCGGAACTGGCGGCCAAGGCGCAAACCTTGACGGTGGGCGCGGGCAAGGATAACCCGGACCTGGGCCCCGTGATTTCCTGCGCGGCGAAAGAGCGCGTGCACAGCCTCGTCGCCAGGGGCATCGAGCAGGGCGCCGTGCTGACCCTCGACGGCCGCGACGTGAAGGTCGATGGCTATCCGAACGGCAACTTCGTGGGACCGACGATTCTCTCCGGCGTGAAACCCGGCATGGTCGTGTATGACCAGGAAATCTTTGGCCCCGTCCTGATCGTCGTCGAAGTCGATACGCTCGATGAAGCGATTGCCTTGGTGAACGCGAATCCGAACGGTAACGGCACGGCCCTGTTCACGCAAAGCGGCGCGGCCGCCCGTTACTTCCAGGAAGAAATCGACGTGGGCCAGGTGGGCATCAACGTGCCCATTCCCGTACCCGTGCCCCTGTTCAGCTTTACGGGTTCGCGCGGCTCCAAGCTGGGCGATTTGGGGCCGTTCGGCAAGCAGGTCGTGCTGTTCTACACGCAGACGCAGACGATTACCCAGCGCTGGTTCACGGATGCGGCCTCGGTGGGCAAGGTCAATACCACCATCAGCCTCAAATAAGGAGCTGCCATGGACTTTGAACTGAGCGACGAACAGCGCGAGTTCCAGCAGGCGGCGCGCGCGTTTGCCGAAGGCGAGTTGGCACCGTACGCGGCGCACTGGGATGCGGAATCGATTTTCCCGGTGGAAACCATCGCCAAGGCGGGCGAGATGGGCTTTTGCGGCCTGTACACGCCGCAGCGCTGGGGCGGCCTGGGCCTGTCGCGCCAGGATGCGGCCATCGTCTTCGAGGAACTGGCCGGCGGCTGCACCTCGACCACGGCCTACATCACCATCCACAACATGGCCACCTGGATGCTGTCGCGCTGGGGGCAGGAAGCCCTGTGCGACGCATGGGTGCCGGCCCTGGCCGCCGGCCAGAAGCTGGCCAGCTATTGCCTGACGGAACCGCAGTCGGGCTCCGATGCAGCCTCGCTGCGCACCAAGGCCGTCAAGGATGGCGACTTTTATGTGCTGGACGGTACGAAAGCATTCATCTCGGGCGCGGGCCAGACGGACATGCTGATCGTCATGGCGAGGACCGGCGGCGAGGGCGCGGCCGGCATTTCCGCCTTTGCCGTGCCGGCGAATTTGCCGGGCATCGTGTACGGCAAGAAGGAAGAGAAGATGGGCTGGAACAGCCAGCCCACGCGCATCATCAGCTTCGACCAGGTGAAAGTGCCTGTCGGTAATTTGCTGGGTGCGGAAGGCGAAGGCTTTGCCATCGCCATGAAGGGCATCGATGGCGGACGCATCAACATCGCCGTGTGCTCGGTGGGCACGGCGCAGGCGGCCCTGACGCGGGCGCAAACGTACATGAAGGAGCGCACGCAGTTCGGCCGCGAGCTGGCCCAGTTCCAGGCTTTGCAATTCAAGCTGGCCGACATGCTGACGGAACTGGTGGCGGCGCGCCAGATGGTACGCCTGGCGGCCTGGAAACTGGACCAGGAAAGCCCGGACGCGACGGCATATTGCGCCATGGCAAAACGTTTCGCCACGGATGTGGGGTTTAATGTGGCCAACGATGCGCTGCAGCTGCATGGCGGCTATGGCTACATCCGCGAGTACCCGCTCGAGCGCCACGTGCGCGACACGCGGGTACACCAGATCCTGGAAGGGACGAATGAAATCATGCGCCTGATCGTCGCGCGAGCGATTCTGAAAGATGGCGCCACGGAGACCTTACGATGACTAAAGTGTATACGAATCTGCTGCTGGAACGCCGTGGCCATACGGCCCTGGTGACCCTCGACAACCCGCCCGCCCACACGTGGACCCAGGCCAGCCTGCGCGCCCTGAAAGAGCTGGTGACCGACCTGAATGCGGACGCCGACGTGTACGCGCTGGTGATCACGGGCGGCGGCGCCAAGTTCTTCTCGGCCGGCGCCGACCTGAACGTGTTTGCCGACGGCAACAAGGACACGGCGTTCGCCATGGCCGCCGCCTTTGGCGAAGCCTTCGAGGCCCTGTCCGCGTTTCGCGGCGTCAGCATCGCCGCCATCAATGGCTATGCCATGGGCGGCGGCCTGGAATGCGCGTTGGCCTGCGATATCCGCATCGCCGAGGAACACGCGCAGATGGCCTTGCCGGAAGCGTCCGTCGGCTTGCTGCCGTGCGCGGGCGGCACGCAGCATCTGCCGTGGCTGGTGGGCGAAGGCTGGGCCAAGCGCATGATCCTGTGCGGCGAGAGAGTCGATGCGGCCAAGGCCCTGGCCATCGGCCTCGTCGAGGAAGTCGTGCCGACCGGCAAGGCCGCCGCCACGGCGCTGGCGCTGGCCGCCAAGGTGGCCCGTCAAAGCCCCAGCAGCGTGACGGCGTGCAAGACCCTGATCCAGGGCGCGCGCAGCCGTCCCCTGGTCGCCTCCCTGCCCGACGAACGCACCCTGTTCCTCGGCCTGTTCGAGACGCAAGACCAGAAAGAGGGCGTGCAGGCGTTCCTGGAAAAACGTCCGGCGGAGTGGAAGAATGGCTGAGACCGTTAATGTTGTTGAAACTGTGAAGATCGAGGAACGTGACTGTCCCGGCGGCATGAAGCTGGGCGTCATCACGCTCGACGCGCCGAAATCGCTGCACGCGCTGACCCTGGAGATGATACGCGCCATCGATGGCGCCCTCGTGCGCTGGGCCGGTGATGCGCAGATTGCCTGCGTGGTGCTGCAATCGTCGACGGACAAGGCCTTCTGTGCGGGCGGCGACGTGCGCAGCCTGCGTGGGGCAGTGGCTGAACAGCCTGGCATTGTGCCGAATCCGCAGGCGCTGGCCTTCTTTGCCGAGGAATACCGGCTCGACCACCGCATCCATACGTATGCGAAACCGCTGCTGGTATGGGGCGGCGGCATCGTCATGGGCGGCGGCCTGGGCCTGATGGCGGGCGCCAGCCACCGTGTGGTGACGGAAAGCACGCGCATCGCCATGCCGGAAATCACCATCGGCCTGTTCCCCGACGTGGGCGGCAGCTGGTTCCTGGGCCGCATGCCGGGGCGCAGCGGCCTGTTCCTGGGCTTGACGGGCGCGCCGCTGAACGCGGCCGACGCCCTGTTTACAGGCCTGGGCGATTATTTCCTGCGCCAGGAAGAGCGCGCCATGGTGCTCGACGCGCTGGCGCTGGCGCAATGGCAAGCGAGCCCGCAGGCGAACCACCAGCAGCTGGGGCGCTTGCTGCGCGGCTTTTCGGCACCGGCGTCCCTGCTGCCCGTGTCCGAAGTGCGCGCCAACTTCGACGCCATTGCCGCGCTGACGCAAGCGCCCACCTTGCCCGAAGTGGTGGCCGCCATTGCCGCCTATGACGGCGATGTGGCCTGGCTGCAAAAGGCGGCCCACTCGCTGGACAAGGGCGCGCCCAGCTCGGCAGCCCTCGTGTGGGCCATGCGCGAACGCACGCGTCACATGAGTCTGGCGCAAGTGTTCCAGCTGGAACTGATTGTCGCCGTGCAATGCTGCGCCCATGGGGACTTCAGCGAAGGCGTGCGCGCCTTGCTGATCGACAAGGACAACGCGCCGCGCTGGCAGCCTGCCAGCCTGGCCGACGTCAGCGCAGCGTATCTGGACGGCTATTTCAAGGCGCCATGGAGCACGCATCCCTTGGCGGATCTGCATTAACAGAAGAAGAGGAGACATTTATGCAACATATTGCTTTTATCGGCCTGGGCAACATGGGCGCACCGATGGCCCGCAACCTGGTGGCCGCCGGCTTCCACGTATCCGTATTCGACCTGGCGCCGGCGACCGTGGCCTCGCTGGTCGAGGCGGGCGCCACGGCGGCCGCATCCGCCAGCGCCGCCGTGCAGACGGCGGACGCCGTCATCACCATGCTGCCAGCCAACAAGCACGTGCAGGAACTGTACCTGGCGGCGGGCGGCGTGCTGGACTCGGCCAAGCCGGGCGCCCTGTTCATCGATTGCAGCACCATTGCCGCCGACGTGGCGCGCCAGGTGGCGCAGGCGGCGAGCGAGCGGGGCTTTGCCATGATCGATGCGCCCGTTTCGGGCGGCACGGCGGGTGCGGCGGCCGGCACCCTGACCTTCATCGTCGGCGGCAGCGCAGCGGCCTTGCAGCAGGCGCGGCCCCTGCTGGAAAAGATGGGCAAGAACATCTTCCATGCGGGCGAGGCGGGGGCGGGCCAGGTGGCGAAGATTTGCAACAACATGCTGCTAGGCATTTTGATGGCCGGCACGGCCGAGGCGCTGAACCTGGGCGTGGCGCATGGCCTGGACCCGAAAGTCTTGTCCGACATCATGGCCAAGAGTTCGGGCCGCAACTGGACCCTGGAAGTGTACAACCCGTGGCCCGGCGTCATGGACGGCACGCCCGCGTCGCGCAACTACACCGGCGGCTTCGGCACGGCGCTGATGCTGAAGGACCTGGGCCTGGCGCAGCAGTCGGCCTTGTCGGCGAACGCCCCCACGCCCCTGGGCGGGCTGGTGCGCCAGCTGTACCAGATGCATGCGCAAGCGGGCTATGCGCAGCAGGATTTCTCCAGCATCGTGCAGATGCTGCAGCCGGGCTTGAACAAGCCTGCCTGAGGAATTTTGGGCAAAAAAAAGCCCGCTGGTAAAAGCGGGCTAAATCCAATTCTTGGAAGAGTTGGAGGAGACAGATGCATTATGCTGCATCGCCACATATAACTCCAATTTATCTTTGGAATATCAACTATAGATTTCCATGATATCTCTCCCTGGCAGCCGCGGCGCGGCTGCCATTCGTGCAGCTTAGCCTGGATTGCAGGCGATCTGTACCGTGGTGACGTTGGCGCCGCCCATGGTGCCCGTGCCGGTGCCAGGCTGCACGACGCACTTCAGGCCCGTTGGCTGGGTGAAGACGCTGATGCCGTAGGTGGCGCCATCGGCGACGGAGCCGCCCATGACAAAGGTCGTGGCATCCTTGGCCACCGTGGTTTGTGTGTTGCCGTTAATTAATACCAAGCCATCCGCCGTCAAGCCGCTGATCGAGCCGCCGAGGGTGTACACGTTTTGCGAGCAGGTCACCAGCGCCTGGATGCTCACATAGTGGCCCGCCGTACCGGTGCCGCCACTGACGCCGCAGCTCATGTGGGCAGGATTTTGCGTGACGGTGATGTCGTAGCTGGTGCCGTAATCGATGCGCTTGGCAAACGTGAAACTGGTGGCGCCGGCGCCGGGCGAGACGGTGTCGCCGCCATTGGTCAGGACCAGGCCATTATTGTTCAAGCCAGTGATGGTGCCGCTGACATCGTATGTGGCCTTGCCGCCGCAAGCAGCCAGCCCCAGGGTCAGCAGCAGCGCGGCGAATGGGCGCAGGAAGGATAACTTCATGTATTTCTCCAAAAAAATAGTGACGGAGCGCAGGGCTTAAGGCGCCGTGCAGTCGAGTGTGGCAGCCGTCGTGGCGGCGGAACCCATCGTGCCAACCGTATCGTGGCCGTCGGCGCTGGTGGAACCCTGGAAGCGGCACGTCAGGCCGGTTGGCTGGGTCCGTATGGAAATATTGTAGGGCGCGCCGTCGGCGATCGCCGGGAAGGTATAGGTGGTGCTGCCTTTCAAGGGGCTGGTGCCGTTGCTGCCAATTACCAAGGTCAGGCCGTCGGCGCTCAGGCCCGTGACCGTGCCGCTCAGGGCATAGGTGTTGGTCTGGCAGGTGACCGAGGCCGTGGTCACGGAGTAGCTCGATGCCTTGCCGCTGCCATTGGCGATGGTGCAGACGGCGCCTTTCGGCTGCTGCGCGATGGTGATGTCGTAGCGGTCGTCGGTACTGACCAGTTTGGTGAAGTAAAACGACGATGCGCCCGAGGTGACCGGCAACTCTTCCGAACCGTTTTTAAGAATCAGGCCGTCTTTTGCCAGGCCGTATACCTGGCCGCCCAGGTACAGATTGCCGCCGCTGCCACCGCAAGCTGCCAGTGTGACGGCGCAAGCCGCCGCCAGCATCGAGCGCAGGTACAAGTTTTTCATACATTCTCCAAAACGAATTAGGTAGGGTAGCGCAACGCGGACGCTGGCGCCGCATTGGAATGGCGCCTATTTTAGTCTATCTGGCAAGCGGATTGATCTTGCCTTGTATCTCCCTGTAACAATTTTTCGCCCAGAGGCGCCGGCCTGGCCCCATTTGCCCGGGGCATCGCCATGCCGGCGGCGGCGATCGGTGCGACAATAGAGGCACGCTGCGCACCGTGGCGCGCCATCTTTTTTGTGAATGCCATGCCCCTAGCCCCTGTCCCGCCTGCCGTGCCGCCGAAGGCCATCCTGTTCGACCTCGACGATACCCTGTGGCCCATCGCGCCCGTGATCGCCGCCGCCGAAACCCTGTTGCACGACTGGCTGGCCGCGCACGCGCCCAAAGTGGCCCAGCAGTTCTCCATCGAAGTGCTGCGCCAGCACCGTTTGGCCATGCTCAATGCGCAGCCGCATTTTCATGGCAACCTGATCGAACTGCGCCGCGCCGGCCTGCTGAGCGCTTTCGAAGCGGCGGGAGAGGACCCCGCCCTCGTCGATGGCGCCATCCGGCAATTCCTGGCCGCGCGCAACCGCGTCCAGCCGTTCGACGACGTCCTGCCTGGCCTGGCCTGGATGCGGCAGCGCATGCTGGTCGGCTCCATCTCGAACGGCAATGCGGATCTTGAAATTATCGGCCTGGCGCAGCATTTCAAGGTATCGATCGCGGCCAGCGATTTTGGCGTGGCCAAGCCCGATGCCAGCATCTTCCTGGCCGGCTGTGCCGCGCTGGGCGTGGCGCCGCACGAGGCTGTGTACGTGGGCGACGACCTGTATTTCGACGTGACGGGGGCGCAGGGGGCGGGCATGCGGGCCGTGTGGATGAACCGCAAGGGCAGCGATGCGCATCTGGCGGCCGGCGTGCGGCCCGACGCCATCTGCGCCAACTTTGACGAATTGCTGCTGTGGCTACGCCAGCAACTGGAAGATTGATCGCCGCCCGGCCGACGAACGTGCATAATAGGCGCTGTTGCTGCGCGTTCGGCCGCTTTCTTGGCCGCTTGCCTAAAAGAACACTTGCTTAAAGAATACTTGCTTAACTAATCATCATGCAACTCGATACACGTGCCCAAACCCTGCTGAAAGCCCTGGTCGAGCGATATATCGCCGACGGCCTGCCGGTCGGTTCGCGCGCCTTGTCGAAGATTTCCGGCCTCGACCTGTCGCCGGCCACCATCCGCAACATCATGGCCGACCTGGAAGAGCTCGGCTATGTGGCCAGCCCGCATACCTCGGCCGGACGCATCCCCACGCCGCGCGGCTACCGTATCTTTGTCGACACCTTGCTGACCGTCAAGCACCTGGACGAGCACCTGGTGGAATCGCCCCTGCGCCTGCAGACGCCGCAACGCACCATCGCCAATGCGGCGCAGATGCTGTCCTCGCTGTCGCAGTTTGCCGGGGTCGTGCTCAGTCCGCGCCGCGAATCCGTGTTCCAGCAGATCGAATTCCTGCGCCTGTCGGAAAAACGCATCCTGCTCGTCATCGTCGCCCCGGGCGGCGACGTGCAGAACCGTTTATTGCTGACGGAGGCCGACTACACGCCGGCGCAGCTGGTGCAGTCGGCCAACTACATCAACCAGAATTATGGCGGCCTGTCGTTCGATGCCGTGCGCGTGCGCCTGCAGGGCGAACTGCGCCAGTTGCGCGACGACATGGGCAGCCTGATGCAGGCTGCCGTGGAAGCGGGCAGCGAAGCGATGGCCGACCACAGCGACGACATGGTCATTTCCGGTGAGCGCAACCTGCTCAGCGTGAGCGACCTGTCATCGAACATGAGTTCGCTGCGCCAGATGTTCGACATGTTCGAGCAAAAGACGGGCCTGATGCAGCTGCTTGACGTGTCGAGCAAGGCGACGGGCGTGCAGATTTTCATCGGCGGCGAATCGAACCTCGTGCCGATGGATGAAATGAGCGTGGTGACGGCGCCGTATGAAGTCAACGGCAAGATCGTGGGAACGTTGGGAGTGATCGGGCCGACCCGCATGGCATACGAGCGGGTCATCCCGATTGTCGATATCACGGCGAAATTACTGTCGAACGCGCTGAGCCATCATTGATCGCCCTGCCGGCCTTTCCCTTGCGGATGCGGCCGGCACAGATCAGGCTGTTTTATGCGGGCAGGCCGTCTTGATGCAATTGCCGTAGATGGCCAGGGCGTGTTCGGCGATCTTGAAACCGCGTTCTTCCGCCACTTTTTGCTGGCGGATTTCGATGTCTTCGTCGAAGAATTCTTCGACCCGGCCACAATCGAGGCACACCAGATGGTCGTGGTGGGAACCTTCGTTGAGCTCGAAAATCGCCTTGCCGGTTTCAAAATGGTTGCGGTTAAGCAAGCCGGCTTGTTCGAATTGCGTCAGGACACGGTAGACAGTTGCCAAGCCGACATCCATATTGTCGGCCAGCAGAATCTTGTAGACGTCTTCCGCTGTCAGGTGGCGTACCGGGCTACTCTGGAAGATATCGAGTATCTTCAGCCGTGGCAGGGTCGCTTTCAGGCCGCTTGCCTTGAGATCACTAGGATTGTTACTCATGTTTGTTGCTCGTATGTGGGTCAGGTGCTTTATCATATAGCGTTTTAGCGGGGAGTGCCAAAATATGCATTTTTTGGCTGGCCGGTCACTCCTGGCGTTTTGTTCATCAAATTGAGGTCATTTATGCGCGTAACACCGGCTGTATTGCCATCTCTCTGGCACCGTCTTTCCTTTCGAGCCCCAGTCGTGGCAGGCATGGTCTGTGTTGCGCTGCTGGCGTCCGGCTGTGCCAGCCGCGGCATCCTCGGCGAAAAGCCGGCGGTGACGCTGAAGGAAGGCAAGGAAGTCGTCCCGGAACAGGGCGCGCAAACGACCACCGTCACGCCACTGCAGAAATTCATGTGGTTTTTCTCGCCCTACCGTCCTGACATTCAGCAAGGCAACTTTATCTCCGAAGAGATGCTGGCCCAGCTGAAAGTCGGCATGACGCGCGACCAGGTGCGCTTCATCCTCGGCACGTCGCTGCTGACCGATATCTTCCATGCCGACCGCTGGGATTATCCTTTCCGCCTGGCGCGGGGCAATGGCGAAACCACCAGCAGCCGCGTGATCGTGTTCTTTGACAAGGAGGGCAAGGTCGCCCGTTTCGAAGGCGGCAACTTGCCGACAGAGAAAGAATACATCGACCGCATCGCCGGCCCGTCGCCGTTCGCCAAGGTGGCCAAGGCCGATGTGCCAGCCGCTGCCGTGCCGTCGCCCGTGGCGCCCAGCGCCGTGCCGGTCCCGGCCGATGCCGCGCCCGCCATTCCTGTGAGCAAGCCTGAGGTGACCCCTGCGCCTGCCGCCGAAGCTGCACCGGCGCCCGCTGTCGAACCCACCAAATAAGTAGCTGTAAGAGAAAATAATGACTGAACTGAAAATTGCCATCGCTGGCGCCAGCGGCCGCATGGGCCATATCCTGATCGAAGCGGTCAGCAATGCGCCGGACGCCATCCTGGCAGGCGCCCTCGACCGCGCCGGTTCGCCGACGATCGGGCAGGATGCCGCTGCCTTCCTGGGCAAGCCGGCAGGCGTGCTGACGCAGTCCGACCTGGCCAAGGGCCTGGCGAACGCCGATTTCCTGATCGACTTCACGCGCCCCGAAGGCACCCTGGAGCACCTGGCGTATTGCGCCGAACACGGCATCAAGATGATCATCGGCACCACCGGTTTCGATGACGCGGGCAAGGCGGCCATTGCCGCCGCCGCCGAAAAGACGGCCATCATGTTCGCGCCGAACATGAGCGTGGGCGTGAATGTCACCATGAAACTGCTGGAACTGGCCGCAAAAAGCCTGTCCGAAGGCTACGACATCGAAATCATCGAAGCGCACCACCGCTACAAGGTCGATGCGCCATCGGGCACGGCCCTGCAGATGGGGGAAGTGGTGGCCGGCGCCCTGGGCCGCGACCTGAAGGAATGCGCCGTGTATGGCCGCGAAGGCGTGACGGGCGAACGCGATCCGTCGACCATCGGCTTTGCCACCATCCGTGGCGGCGATATCGTGGGCGACCATACGGTGCTGTTTGCCGGCATCGGCGAGCGCATCGAGATCAGCCACAAGTCGAGCAGCCGCGTCACCTACGCCCACGGCGCCCTGCGCGCCGCGCGTTTCCTGGCTGACAAGCCGACGGGCCTGTTCGACATGCAGGACGTGCTGTCGCTGAAGAACTGAGGAACGATATGGCCACTGCCATCCTGAATGGAAAAGAGATTACCGACGCAGCCAGCTTTCACGCGCAGTGCGTGCAAGCCTTCGGTTTTCCCGAGTTTTACGGCAACAGCATGGATGCCTGGGTCGATTGCCTCAGCTACCTGCGCGACGATGAAAACATGACGCAATTCCGTTTGAAGCCGAACGAAGTGCTGGACATCGTCGTGCAGGATGCGGAAAGCATGAAGGCGCAAGCGCCGGATGTGCTGGAAGAAATGACGTTCTGTATCGCCGGCATCAATGAGCGCTATGAGGATTATGGCGAAAAGCCGGCGCTGAAATTGACGCTGAAGTAACGCTGAAAACATAAAAAACGCCGGACAGTCTTGCCACTGCCCGGCGTTTTTCTTTAGACGACCTTGCGTTCGCGCAAACCATCGATCTGGCCGCCATCGAGGCCCAGCCATTGCTGCAACACCTCGTCCGTATGCTGTCCCAGCAAGGGCGGCGGCAGGCGGTATTGCACCGGCGAGCCGGACAGGCGCACGGGATTGGCCACCAGCGCCACCGTGCCTGCCGTCGGATGCGGCATCTCCACTTTCAAGCCGCGCGCCACCACTTGTGGGTCGGCAAAGACCTGGTCGATGCGGTTGACGGGGCCGCACGGCACGGCTTGCGCCTCGAAGGCGCTGATCCATTCGGCCGTCGTGCGCATGACCGTGGTCTGGCGCATCAGGGGGATCAGGGTCGCGCGGTGCGCCACGCGCTGCGGATTGGTGGCGAAACGTTCATCCTGCGCCCATTCCGGATGGCCGGCGACGGCGCAGAAGCGCGAAAACTGCCCGTCGTTGCCGATCGCCAGGATCATGTCGCCATCGGCCGTGGGAAAGTCTTGATATGGAACAATGTTCGGATGCGCATTGCCCATGCGCTGGGGCACTTTTCCCCCGCACAGATAGTTGGCGGCCTGGTTGCCCAGCGCCGCCACCTGCACGTCGAGCAGGGCCAGGTCGATATGCTGGCCCAGGCCAGAGCGTTCGCGTTCTGCCAGCGCCGCCTGCACGGCGATGGTGGCATACAGGCCCGTCATGATGTCCGTTTGCGCCACGCCCACTTTTTGCGGCCCGGCGCCCGGCTGGCCGTCGGGCACGCCCGTGATGCTCATCAGGCCGCCCATGCCCTGGATCAGGAAGTCGTAGCCGGCGCGCGCCGCGTACGGCCCGTCCTGGCCAAAGCCGGTAATCGAGCAATACACGAGGCGCGGGTTAAGCGCCAGCAAGCTGGCCGCATCGAGGCCGTATTGCTTCAAACCATCGAGCTTGAAATTTTCCAGCAGCACGTCCGATTCGGCGGCCAGCTGGCGCACCAGGGCTTGCCCTTCAGGCGCGGCCAGGTCGATGCACAGGGAGCGCTTGTTGCGGTTGGCGCACTGGAAATAGGCGGCCTCGGCCGTATCGCGGCCGTCTTCATCCTTCAAGTAGGGCGGGCCCCACGAGCGCGTGTCGTCGCCGCGTCCCGGTTGTTCAACCTTGACGACGTCGGCGCCCAGGTCGGCCAGCATTTGCCCGGCCCACGGGCCGGCCAGCACGCGCGACAGGTCCAGCACGCGCAAGCCGGTCAGCGGCGCGGGCCGCAGGGTGGAAGCGAGGGTGGAAGCCAAGGCGTCCATTAGTTGAAGGCGGCGATGCCGGTGATGGCGCGGCCGATGATCAGCGCGTGCACATCGTGCGTGCCTTCATAGGTGTTGACCACTTCCAGGTTGACCAGGTGGCGGATCACGCCGAACTCGTCGGAAATGCCGTTACCACCCATCATGTCGCGCGCCATGCGGGCGATGTCCAGCGCCTTGCCGCAGCTGTTGCGCTTCATAATGGAGGTGATTTCCACGGCGGGCGAGCCTTCATCCTTCATGCGGCCCAGGCGCAAACAGCCTTGCAAGCCCATGGTGATTTCCGTCAGCATGTCGGCCAGTTTCTTTTGCACCAATTGATTCGCGGCGAGAGGGCGGCCGAATTGCTGGCGGTCCATCGTGTACTGGCGGGCCTTCAGGTAGCAGTCTTCCGCCGCGCCCAGCGCGCCCCAGGCGATGCCGTAGCGGGCGCTGTTCAGGCAAGTAAATGGTCCCTTCAGGCCGCGCACGTCGGGGAAGGCATTTTCTTCCGGGCAAAACACTTCATCCATGACGATTTCGCCCGTGATGCTGGTGCGCAAGCCGACCTTGCCGTGGATTTCCGGCGCCGACAGGCCTTTCCAGCCTTTTTCCAGTACGAAGCCGCGGATCGCGCCTTCGTCATCCTTGGCCCAGACGACGAACACGTCGGCGATGGGGCTGTTGGTGATCCACATCTTGGCGCCGGACAGGCTGTAGCCGCCCGGCACCTTGCGCGCGCGCGTGACCATGCTGCCCGGGTCGGAGCCGTGGTTCGGTTCCGTCAGGCCGAAGCAGCCGATGTATTCGCCCGTCGCCAGTTTCGGCAAGTATTTCTGTTTGGTTTCTTCGTTGCCGAAGGCATTGATCGGCACCATCACCAGCGACGATTGCACGCTCATCATCGAGCGGTAGCCCGAATCGACGCGCTCGACTTCGCGCGCGGCCAGGCCGTAGCAGACGTAGTTCAGGCCGGCGCCGCCGTACTGTTCCGGAATGGTCGTGCCCAGCAAGCCCAGCTCTCCCATTTCGCGGAAGATGGCGGCGTCCGTGCGGCCATGGCGGAACGATTCGAGCACTCTAGGCACCAGGCTGCCCTGGCAATAGTCGCGGGCCGCTTCCAGCACGGCGCGTTCGTCGCCCGTCAGTTGTTCTTCCAGCAGCAGGGGGGAATTCCAGTCGAATGCAGTTTTGCTCATCACAGGCCTCGCAGGTGAGCGCCGGTGATCGGCGCAAGATTGAATATGGCTCATGGTAGATTCTTGCCGTACCTTGCGCAAACGATTTATTTGCACCCAGACATGCGTGCTGTGCATATCTTGCGGCATACTGGAGGTTTTCCCGATGCGCTGGCCCACCGATGTCCCGTAAAATTCCCATGCTGCAAGCCTTGAATTGCTTCGAGGCGGCCGCGCGCCACCAGAGCTACACGCATGCGGCGCGCGAACTGTCGCTGACGCAAAGCGCCGTCTCGCGCCAGATTTCATCGCTGGAAAGCTTTCTTGGCGTGCAACTGTTCCAGCGCACGCGCCACGGCGTGCTGCTGACCTCGGCCGGCACCGCGTATGCGCGCCAGATCGCCGCCCGCTTGGACGGCCTGGAGCGCGACACGCTCGACACCATGGCGCGCCAGGGCGGGGGCGGCGCCTTGCAGCTCGCCTCCGTGCCCACCTTTGCCACGCGCTGGCTGATGCCGCGCCTGGCCAGCTTTGCCAGCGAGCAGCCGGACGTCGTCGTGCACATCGATGCCTACACGAAACCGTTCATGTTTGCTGATACGGAATATGACGGCGCCCTGTATGCGGGCACGCCCGAGCAGCTGGCGCGCTGGCCCGGCACGCGGGCCACCTTGCTCATGCATGAAGAGATCGTGCCCGTCGCCAGCCCCCGCCTGCTGGCGGCGCGCAGCGATTGGCAGCCGGAGCATCTGCTGGAACTGACCTTGCTGCAGCAAAGCACGCGTCCCGGTGCATGGCGCCAGTGGTTTGACGCCATGCAGGTCGATGGCGAGTCAGCGCGCTACGGCGCCCGCTATGAACTGTTTTCCATGCTGGCCATGGCGGCCGTGCAGGGGCAGGGCGTGGTCTTGCTCCCCCGCATGCTGGTGGAGGCGGAGCTGGCGCGCGGCGAATTGCGCATCGTCTGCGAGCGCCCACTGCGCGGCCAGCGGGCGTATTACCTGATCACGCCCGAAGCGGCGCATGAAAAGACGGCCTTGCAGCAGTTCCGGCAGTGGCTGCAGGGCGAGGCCGCCGCTTAATGCAACTTAACGTACCTTGGCCGTGTCGAAATGGGGATTGTCGATGAAGCCGATCTGGTTGCCGAACGGGTCGAGCAATTCCACCGTGCGGATGCCGTCGCCCACGTCCGTGAGCGGGTGGTGCAGGGTGGCGCCCAGCGCGACGATGCGTTCGACTTCCTGCTCGATGCCGTCCACGCCCCAGTAGGTCACGCTGCCTTGCGTGCCCGGCTGGCCGTCCGGCAGCAGGCCCAGTTCGAAGCCGCCGATGGCAAAGCCGACATAGAACGGCTGGTCGAAATACGGTGCCGTGCCAAATACCTGGCTGTACCAGGCCTTGGCCTGGTCCAGGTCGGGGACGGGATAGGTGACGGTGCGCAAGCCCTTGATCATGTTCTGCTCCTGTTGGTTGAAATAGTCGGCGAAATACCTGGCGCCATCATGCCACCGGCGCGTGCCGCGCGATTGGAAAAATGGAAGGTGTTCATGCGCGCCGGCCCGCCAGCCAGGCGTCGGGCGAGCTATGGGCGAAATCCTGGAAGTCGTGGATCAGGTGCGACTGGTCGAAATAGCCGTATTGCAAGGCCACTTGCGCCCAGTCCGGCTGCTGCGGCAGGCTTTTCAAGCCAGCGCTGGCGGCCCGGAAACGGCAGATGCGGGCAAACAGTTTCGGGCTGATGCCGACTTGCCGCCGGAATTGCAGGGCCAGGTGCTGGCGCGACACGCCCAGCTGCCCGGCCAGGCCCTCGACGCGCAGCATGCCCTGCGCGCCTTCGATGGCGGCGATGGCGTGCTCGGCGATCCCGGCCGGGCGCAGCGGCGGCCCCTGGCGCAGGCGTAGCAGCAGATAATCTTGCAAGATGGAAATTCTTTGTGCATTGGACAAGGGCTCGCTCCACAGCGCCTCACCGAGGCGGGCCGCCAGCTCGCGCCCCCACAGCTGCTGCAGCTCCGCGCGGCCATCGTTGAGTTCGCACAGGGGCAGCTGGAAGAAGCGCGCCGCCGCGCCCGGCTTGAAGCGGGCCGCCACCGTCTGCACCAGGCCGTGGCTGACGACGGCAATCGGCGCCGTCATCATGCCCACGGCAAAGCTGGCGTCCTGCTGGTCCTGGCACAGGATGTCGATGCAATTGTCGGGCAAGACCTGATGGGTGAGGGGCGTGGTGCCCGTCTGCACGCGGCAGGTCCAGACGCAGTCCAGCCACGGCCGCAGGGCGGGGATGGGCAGATATTCCTGGTAGACAATCATGGCCGGCGTTGATGCAAAGAACAAGATTGTGACATATGACACAGCATAATTGGACGCCGGCAAAAATATGCCGGCCCGGGCCGCCAGCGTGCCGCGCTATCGGGCGGCGACAACCAGTATAATGCTCGGTTCATATTCACTTTTGGCCGGGCCACGCTGGTCGCACATCCATTATGCAAGATAAATATAGTCCCGCCGACGTCGAACAATCCGCCCAATCCCATTGGAAGGCGATCGACGCCTATAAAGCCGTCGAACACGACCCACGTTTCCCAAAAGGCAAGTATTTTGCCTGCTCGATGCTACCTTACCCTTCGGGCAAGCTGCACATGGGACACGTACGCAACTATACGATCAATGATGTGATGTACCGCTACCTGCGCATGAACGGTTACAACGTGCTCATGCCGATGGGCTGGGATGCGTTCGGCATGCCGGCGGAAAACGCGGCCATGGCCAACAACGTGCCGCCCGCGCAATGGACGTATTCGAACATCGCCCACATGAAGCAGCAGATGGAATCGATGGGCCTAGCCATCGACTGGTCGCGCGAAATGACCGCCTGCAAGCCTGAATACTACAAATGGAACCAGTGGATGTTCCTCAAGATGCTGGAAAAAGGCATCATCTACAAGAAGACCGGTACCGTGAACTGGGACCCGATCGACCAGACCGTGCTGGCCAACGAACAAGTCGTCGACGGCAAGGGCTGGCGTTCCGGCGCGCTGATCGAAAAGCGCGAAATCCCCATGTACTACGCGCGCATCACCGATTATGCGGAAGAATTGCTGGCGTATGTGGATGACAAGCTGCCGGGCTGGCCCGAGCGCGTGCGTACCATGCAGACCAACTGGATCGGCAAGTCGACGGGCGTGCGCTTCGCCTTCCCGCACCAGATCAAGGATGCCGAAGGCGCCCTGATCGGCGACGGCAAGCTGTACGTCTTCACCACGCGCCCGGACACCGTCATGGGCGTGACCTTCTGCGCCGTGGCCGCCGAGCACCCGCTGGCCATCCACGCCGCGCAAACCAATCCTGCGCTGGCCGCCTTCAACGCCGAATGCAAACTGGGTTCCGTCATCGAGGCGGACATGGCGACGATGGAGAAGAAGGGCATGCCGACCGGCCTGTTCGTCACCCATCCGCTGACGGGCGCGCAAGTGGAAGTGTGGGTCGGCAACTACGTCCTGATCACCTACGGCGATGGCGCCGTGATGGGCGTGCCGGCGCACGACGAGCGCGACTTCGGCTTTGCCAAGAAATACAATCTGCCGATCAAGCAAGTGATCGAAGTCAAGGGACAGGAATTTTCGACCGACGCCTGGCAGGAATCGTACGGCAGCAAGGATGGCGTGTGCATCGCCTCCGGCAAGTACGACGGCCTGCATTTCGCCTCCGCCGTCGATGCGGTGGCCGCCGACCTGGCCGAATTGGGCCTGGGCGAGAAGAAAACCACGTTCCGCCTGCGCGACTGGGGCATTTCGCGCCAGCGCTACTGGGGCACGCCGATTCCGATGATCCATTGCGCCGATTGCGGCGTGGTGCCGGTGCCGGAAAAAGACTTGCCGGTGGTGCTGCCGGAAGACTGCGTGCCAGACGGCACGGGCAACCCGCTGAACAAATATGAAGCCTTCCTGCAGTGCGACTGCCCGCAGTGCGGCAAGCCGGCGCGCCGCGAGACGGACACCATGGATACCTTCGTCGATTCGTCGTGGTACTACATGCGCTATACCTCGCCAGGCTCGAACGACGCCATGGTCGACGCGCGCAACGATTACTGGATGCCGATGGACCAGTACATCGGCGGCATCGAACACGCCGTCATGCACTTGCTGTACGCGCGCTTCTGGACCAAGATCATGCGCGACTTCGGCCTGGTCAAGTTCGACGAGCCATTCGTCAACCTGCTGACGCAGGGCATGGTGCTGAACGAAACCTACTTCCGCAAGGATGCAGCGGGCAAGACCACCTGGTTCAACCCGGACGACGTGCGCCTGTCCCTCGATGACAAGGGCCGTCCGCAGTCCGCCATCCTGGTGGCCGACGGCCAGCCGGTGGAAATCGGCGGCACGGAAAAAATGTCGAAGTCGAAGAACAACGGCATCGACCCGCAAGCGCAGATCGAACAGTATGGCGCCGACACGGCCCGCCTGTTCACCATGTTCGCCTCGCCGCCGGAACAGACCCTGGAATGGTCGGGCAGCGGCGTCGAAGGCGCGAACCGCTTCCTGCGCCGCGTATGGAACTTCGGCTACGCGCAGTCGGCAACGATCCAGGCCGCACTGGCTGGCGGCGCCGCTCCTGCCACGGGCGACGCGCAGAAAAACCTGCGCCGCGAATTGCACAAGCTGCTGCAGCAAGCCGATTACGACTTGAAGCGCATCCAGTACAACACCGTGGTGTCGGCCTGCATGAAGATGCTCAACACCCTGGAATCGGCCAAGCTGGATGACAGCGCGCAGTCGAAGGCCCTGATCGCCGAAGGATTCTCCATCTTCCTGCGCCTGCTCAACCCCGTCGCGCCGCACATCACCCACGTGCTGTGGCAAGAGCTGGGCTATGCCGGCGTGCACGGCGACTTGCTCAACGCGCCGTGGCCGCAGGTCGATCCGGCCGCGCTGGAACAGTCCGAGATCGAGATGATGATCCAGGTGAATGGCAAGCTGCGCGGCTCGATCACGGTGGCCAAGGATGCGGATAAGGCCAGCATCGAAGCGGCCGCGCTGGCGTGCGAGAGTGTGCAGAAGTACGTCGAGACCACGCCGAAGAAAATCATCGTCGTGCCAGGCAAGTTAATCAGCATCGTGGTGTAATCATGACGACTTCTTCCTCCGTATCGCTGTTGGGCCGCCGTGCCGTGCTGGCGCTGGGCCTGACTGTCCTGCTGTCGGCCTGCGGCTTCCACCTGCGCGGTTCGAACGGCAGCTTCATGCTGCCGTTCGCGACGATGTATATCGGCTTGCCCGACACGTCGCCGCTGGCGATTGACCTGAAGCGCTATATCCGCGCCGTCGGCAGCACGGAAGTGGTCGACACCAAGAATGGTGCCGACGCCGTGTTCGAGGTGCTCAGCGATCCGGAGAAGAACCGTACCAAGACCATCCTGTCCCTGAACAGCAACGGCCGCGTGAGCGAATACCAGCTCGGTTATTCGATCAACTTCCGCGTGCTGGACAAGGCCGGCAACCAGTTGCTGGGACCGACGAGCATCAGCCTGAATCGTCCGATCACCTTCAACGATTCGCAGGTGCTGGCGAAGGAAACGGAAGAGGCGCAGCTGTACCGCGACATGCGCAATGACATGGTGCAGCAGATCATGCGTCGCCTGGCAGCCATCAAGCCGGTGCTGCCGGCCATGTCGGTGGCGCCGGTGGCGCCCGTGACGCCGGTCGCGCCAGCCCCGCAGCAGTAACGGGGACGTCATGCAATTGCGGATAGACGCGCTCGATGGACATGTGGCCAAGCCGCTGGCGCAGCTGTATGTGATCACCAGCGACGAGCACCTGCTGGCGCTGGAAGCGGCCGACAAGATCCGCCGCGCGGCGCGCGCGCAGGGATATTCCGAGCGCGACGTGCTGACGGTGGAGCGCAGCTTCAAGTGGGGCGAGCTGCTGGCGGCCAACCAGGAGCTGTCGCTGTTCGGTGACAAGAAGCTGATCGAACTGCGCATCCCCACCGGCAAGCCGGGCAAGGATGGCGGCGCGGCGCTGCAAAGCTATGCGAAAAATCTCAGCCCGGACAACCTGACCCTGATTACCTTGCCCAAGCTGGACTGGGCCACGCAGAAGGCGGCCTGGGTCGCCAGCCTGCAGCAGGCGGCCGTGTATATCGAGATTCCGAACGTGGAACGGGCGCAGCTGCCCGCCTGGATCTCCCAGCGCCTGGCGGCGCAGGGACAAAGCGCCGAGCGTGCCAGCATCGACTTCATCGCCGAAAGGGTGGAGGGAAATTTGCTGGCGGCGCACCAGGAAATCCAGAAACTGGGCCTGCTGCATGAAGCGGGCAAGCTCACGTACGAGCAAGTGCAGGACGCGGTGCTGAACGTGGCCCGCTACGATGTCTTCAAGCTGTCCGAAGCCATGCTGGCCGGCGACCCGGCCCGCCTGGTGCGCATGCTGGAAGGCTTGAAAGGCGAGGGCGAGGCGCTGCCGCTGGTCTTGTGGGCCGTCTCCGAGGAAATCCGCACGCTGTTAAAATTGAAGGCCGGTATGGCGCAAGGGCGTCCGCTGGGCGCGCTGCTGAAGGAATACCGCATCTGGGGACCGCGCGAGCGCATGATGGAGCCGGCCCTGCGGCGCATTTCGCTGCCCGTGCTGGAAGCGGCGCTGCAGCAGGCGGCGCAGGTGGACAAGATGATCAAGGGCCTGCGTGCCAAGGGCTACGCAGGCGATGCCTGGGATGCGATGCTGCAGCTGGGCCTGAAGATCGCCAGAGGTTAACTTTTATGGATACGAGCATGGATATCACCGAATATATGCAGGACGTGGGCACCCGCGCGCGCGCCGCCTCGCGCGCCATGGCGCGTGCCGACAGCGCCACGCGCAACCGCGCCCTGACCCTGATAGCCGCGGCCATCGTGCGCGATGCGGACCTGCTGCGCGCGGCCAACCAGCGCGACCTCGACGCGGCTGCCGCCGCCGGCCTGGCGCCGGCCATGCTTGACCGCCTGACCTTGTCCGACGCGGCCATCGCCACCATGGTGGAAGGCTTGACGCAGATCGTGTCCTTGGCCGACCCGATCGGCGAGATCTCGAACATGAAATTCCGACCGACGGGCATCCAGGTGGGGCAGATGCGCGTGCCGCTGGGCGTCATCGGCATCATCTATGAGGCGCGTCCGAACGTGACGGTGGACGCGGCCGGCCTGTGCATCAAGAGCGGCAACGCGACGATTTTGCGCGGCGGCTCGGAAGCCATCCATTGCAACCGCGCGCTGGCCAAGCTGGTGCAGGAAGGGCTTGCCGGCGCCGGCTTGCCGGCCGATGCCGTGCAAGTCATCGACACGACCGACCGCGCCGCCGTCGGCGCCCTCATCACCATGCCGCAGTACGTGGACGTCATCGTGCCGCGCGGCGGCAAGGGACTGATCGCGCGCCTGATGAACGAGGCCACCGTGCCGATGATCAAGCACCTCGACGGCATCTGCCACGTCTACATCGACGCCAAGGCCGACATCAGGAAGGCGCTGGACATCGGCTTCAATGCCAAGTGCCACCGCTACGGCACCTGCAACACCATGGAGACCCTGCTGGTGTCGCGCGCCATCGCGCCTGTCGTGCTGCCGCAGCTGGCCGAACTGTACCTGACCAAGCAGGTGGAATTGCGCGCCGATGCGGAAAGCCATGCCATTCTGGCCGCCGCTGCCTACCCGCACCTGGTGCCCGCCACCGAGGAAGACTGGTCCACCGAGTACCTGGCGGCCATCCTGTCGGTGAAGGTCGTCGACGGCATTGACGAAGCGATGGACCACATCAACCGGTATTCGTCCAAGCACACGGAGTCCATCATCACGGAAGACTACAGCGATGCGCTGCGCTTCCTGCGCGAAGTCGATTCCGCCTCCGTGATGGTAAACGCCTCGACGCGTTTTGCCGACGGTTTCGAATATGGCCTGGGCGCTGAAATCGGCATCTCGAACGACAAGCTGCATGCGCGCGGCCCCGTAGGACTGGAAGGCCTGACCTCGCTCAAATACGTGGTCTTTGGCCACGGCGAAGTCCGCAAATAGTCTCTTTCGCGGGCCGCCCACAAGGCGGCCCGCGCTCTCATTTTTTCCACCTCTGACACTGGGAATCCCATGCTCTTTCTCTGGACCAAAGCCTTCCACATCATCTTCGTCATGTCCTGGTTTGCTGGCCTGTTCTATTTGCCGCGCATCTTCGTGAACCTGGCGATGGAGACGGAAACGGTGGCCACGGAGCGGCTGCTGCTGATGGCGCGCAAGCTGTACCGCTTCATGTCCCTGCTGGCGCTGCCGGCCATGGTGCTGGGACTGGCGCTGATGTGGATGCTGTACGGCGGTGGCGAAGGGCGCATGAAGATGCCGGGCTGGATGCATGCCAAGCTCACCTTCGTGGTGCTGCTGCTCGGCTACCACCACGCCTGCGGCGCCATCCTGCGCAAGTTCGAAAAAGGCCTCAACAAGCGTAGCCACACCTGGTTCCGCTATTTCAACGAAGTGCCGGTGGTGATGCTGCTGGCCGTCGTCGTGCTGGTCGTGGTCAAGCCTTTCTAAGGAGACGAGATGAGTGCTCAACAGAATAAAGTCGTGCAGTATTTCTTTGCGCCCCATTCGCCATGGACCTACCTGGGCCACGCGCGCCTGATGGCCATCGCCGCGAAGACGGGTGCGCAGATCGACGTGCGGCCCTTCGACCTGGGAAAGGTCTTCAGCGTCTCGGGCGGCCTGCCGTTGGCCAAGCGCGCGCCGCAGCGCCAGGCGTATCGGCTGGCCGAACTGGCGCGCTGGTCGGCCTTCCTGCAAGTGCCACTGAATCTGCAGCCGAAGTTTTTCCCCGTCTCGCCGGAAGCGGCGGCCAAGCTGATCATCGCCACCCGCCTGGCGCATGGCGTGGAAGCGTCGCTGAACCTGGCCCACGCCATCATGCGCGGCCTGTGGGCGGAAGAGCGCAATATCGGCGACGAAGAGACGCTGGTGCAGATTGCGCTTGACGCGGGCTTCGAGGGCCGCCAGTTGCTGAAGACGTCGGAAACAGCCAGCGTGCATGCGGAATACGACGCCAACACGGAAGCGGCTACCGCCGCTTCCGTCTTCGGCTCGCCGTGGTACATCGTCGACGGCGATGGCTACTGGGGCCAGGACAGGCTCGATTTTGTCGAGCGGGCGCTGGAGAAGTCGTAAACAAAAAAGCAGGATGTAGATCGGATTAGCGCCTGGCGCGTAATCCGACCAGCTCAGTCAGCGGCGCATGTCGGCTGGCAGTGAAGTAAGTCAGCAGTAGTTTTAACAGAGTAGTTTTTTAATGCAGTAAAAGTAACGACACCCGCAAGCACCGTCGCGAGCGGATCGCCGCTTGTTCGAGAAGCGCAGTCGTACGAAGGTACGGCGAGCATCGCCGGGCGAGCGCCGTAACGCGCAGCAGGTGTCTGCGGGTGTTCACTACAACGGATAAAAGGTATCCTCATTATGGCTTCATATTTTTGCCCATGCCCGCGCGGCATGGAAGCGGCGCTGGCCGAAGAACTGGGCGAGATCGCACAGGATAGTGCGACCATGAAGGTCCACAACCAGGTGCCGGGCGGCGTGCACTGCTCGGGCGACCTGCTCGATTCCTACCGCATCAACCTGCATTCGCGCATCGCCTCGCGCGTGTTGATGCGCATGGCCCATTCCGGCTACAAGACGGAAAACGATATCTATGACCTGACCCTGGCGCAGCCATGGGAGGACTGGTTCGGCGTGCACCACACCATCCGCGTCGACGTCACGGCCGTCAAGTCGCCGCTGCGCAGCCTGGAATTCACCACCCTGAAGATCAAGGATGCGATCTGCGACCGCTTCCGCGACCAGTTCAATGAGCGCCCATCCGTCAACACCAAGACGCCGGACATGCGCATCGTCGGCTTCCTCGATGCGCACACGTTCACCGTCTACCTCGACACCTCGGGTGAAGCCCTGTTCAAGCGCGGCTGGCGCGAAGAGACGGGCGACGCGCCGCTGCGCGAAAACCTGGCCGCCGGCCTGCTGCGCGTGTCGGGCTGGAAGCCGGGCATGGTGCTGTTCGACCCGATGTGCGGTTCCGGCACCATCCTGGCAGAAGCGGCGCAGATGCTGCAGGGGATTCCGCCGGGCGCTGCGCGCCAGTTCGCGTTTGAAAATTTCCACGACTTCGATCCGGCGCCGTGGAATGCCATGAAGAACGCCATCAAGGCCAATCCGCTGCCGGCCGAGCCGACCATCTTCGGCAGCGACATTTCGGGCGACATGGTGGCCATGACGCGCCACAACCTGCGTTGCGCCGGCGTGCGCTTCGAGGTGCCGCTGAAACAGATCGAAGCGCAGGAAGTCAAGCCGCCAAGCGACGTGCCGGGCATCATGCTGACCAACCCGCCGTACGGCGAGCGTATCGGCGTGCGCGGCGACAGCACCATCCCGGAAGATGAATTGTCGACGTCCTTCTACTCGGCCATGGGCACGACCCTGAAACAGCGCTTCGCCGGCTGGACCGTGTTCCTCTTCACGGCCGACCTGGGCCTGCCCAAGCTGCTGCGATTGAAGGAAGCGCGCAAGACGCCATTCTTCAACGGCGCGCTGGAATGCCGTCTGTTCCGCTTCGATATGGTGGCAGGATATAACCGCCGCGAAGAAGCCAAACCAAAAAATAACTGATCAAACCTGCTGCGCGTCGGGAGAGGCGGCCTGTGATGCTCGCCGTACTGGTGTACGGCTGCGCTTCTCGGCCACCTCTCCCTTCCGCTCGCGACGGTTTTATCAGCTATTTTGGAGTCTGTAGACGTTTGTAGTAACGCAGTACCTCGCGCGGACCGCAACCGGTCCGCGCGCCACTTTGGACCCGCCATGTTTCCCACCCCCCCGGCCGATGTGCCGCCAGACCCGGTCACGCCTGTTCCGCCGCCCACTCCCAGCCACATGGCGCCCCTGAGCCGCGGTGCGCTGGCGATGATGCTGGCCGGCCTGTCGATGCTGGGGCCTTTGTCGATCGACACCTACCTGCCCGCGTTCGGCGCGATCCAGGGTTCGCTGCAGGCTTCGCCGCTGGAAGTGCAGCAGTCGCTGACGTTCTACATGCTGGCCTTTGCCGGCATGGTGCTGTGGCATGGCGCGATCTCGGATACCTTCGGCCGGCGCAACGTCATTCTTGTCTCTCTGCTGATGTTCTCCATCGGCTCGCTGGGCTGCGCTTCGGCGCACACGGTGCATTACCTGTGGTTCTTCCGCATCATGCAGGGCGTTTCGGCCGGTGCCGGCGTGGTGATCAGCCGCGCCATCATCCGCGACCTGTACTCGGATGCGGCGGCGGCGCGCCTGCTGTCGCTGGTGACGATGATCTTTTCCATCGCCCCGGCCGTGGCACCCATCCTGGGCGGCTGGATCGTCATCTGGTTCGACTGGCGCTCGATTTTCCTGTTCCTCGCTTTTTATACCTTGGTCCTGCTGGCCTTCTGTTACTGGCGCTTGCCCGAGACGCTGCCTTTGGCCAAGCGCCAGCCCTTCAATCCCCGCTTCCTGGCATCGAGCTATGGCCAGATCCTGCGCTCGCCCCTGTTCCACATCAAGGCCGGCATCGTCGCGCTCAATTTCGCGGGCCTGTTCCTGTTCATCACGGCCGCGCCCGAAATGCTGCCCAAGCAGCTGGGCCTGGGGCCGTCGCAGTTCGGCTGGCTGTTCATCCCCTGCGTGAGCGGCATCTTCCTCGGCGCCGCGGCGGCCAATCGCATCGCCGGCAAGGTCACGTTCGCGCGCCAGATCGGCATCGGCTTTACCTTCCTGCTGTGCGCCGCCAGCGTCAATGTCGTGTTCCACCTGTTCCTGCCGCCATCCTTGCCATGGTCGGTGCTGCCCCTGTTCTTCTATACCTTCGGCATGTCGCTGGTGGGGCCGGGCGCGACCTTGCTGGCGCTGGACCTGTTCCCGCATATCCGCGGCACGGTCGCCTCGTGCCAGTCGTTCGCCAGCACCCTGCTGGGCGCGGTGGTAGCCGGCGTGATTTCGCCGCTGCTGTCCGGCTCCGTGCTGTGGCTGGCATCGGGCCAACTGGCGTTTACGGGCCTGGCGCTGGCCCTATGGCTGATTTCGCGCCGCTTCCGCCACCGTTTGCTGGGACCGTTGAAGCGATAAGTTTCCACTGCGGAACGCTGGATTTATTTCAACTTAATTTTCTATATTGCAAGTAATATGCGGCGCTTATGATAAGATGACTTTTTTCCCGGCATCCTCTCAGGCAGTTTATTTTTGGGTTACAGGAGTGGAGGATTCCTCTGAACGTGGCCGCGCTTCGCTGCTAAGCGCTCTTCCTTATCGAACCGGCAATGCCTGATACGATGCATCAATCTGATCAAGATATTCGCAATCGCCTGCTGATTGCCCGCCTGCCGGCCATGCCGCAGATTCTCATCAAGCTGATCGCCCACCTGCAGGCCGACGATGCCGGCATGCCGGAACTGGCCGCCCTGATCGCCAAGGATGCGGGCATGACCAGCAAGATACTCGGCGTGGCCAACAGCTCCGCCTACCATCGCCAGGGCAAGGTCGTCAGCCTGGAGCAATCGCTCGTGTCGCTGGGCACGGACATGATCAAGACCCTGGTCATCAGCGAATCCGTGTTCCAGACCTTTAACAGCTTCCCGCATTCCGGCAGCACGGATTTGCGCGCCTTCTGGAAAAGTTCGCTGTCGGCCGCCGTCATGGCGCGCGCGCTGGCCAAGGCCATGGCTTATCCGCACGCGGAAGAAGCCTATCTGGCGGGCCTGTTGCACAACGTGGGCCGCCTGGCCCTGCTGGCCACGGCGCCCAAGGAATATGCCTACAATTTCACGGCGCGCGACGACGCTGCCCTGTGCGCGGTGGAGCAGCGCACCTTGCAGATCACGCATGCCGAAGCGGGCGCCTGGCTGATCGAACGCTGGCACCTCGATTCCTTCCTGGCCGACAGCGTGCTGTATCACCATGAACCGCTGGCGCGCCTGGAAGCGAGCCACCCCCTGATCCGCATCGTGCGCCTGGCGCATCTGCTGTGCTGCCATGCCGACGACGCTGAATCGATCACGCAGGCGGCGCGCCTGTGCGCGCTGGATGAAGAAGTGCTGGAGTCGCTGATCGGCAAGGTCGCGCGCCAGGTGGAACAGGCCGCGCAGCACCTGGGCATCGACCTGTCCGGTGCCGACGAAATCGCCGTGCCGCCGGCGTTCGCGCCACCGCCCGTCGATCCGGTGCAGCAGCGCCTGTCCGACGAAGTTCGCAACATGGTCCTCGTTTCCGAAGTGGGGCAGACCTTCGCCCGCCAGCAGGGCGAGACCCATCTGCTGGAAGCCGTCACGCGTTCGGCGCGCATCCTGTTCGATTTCGAGACCACCGTCATCCTGCTGCAGAACCCCACTGGCCATGCGCTGGTTGGCGTGGCGGCGGGTGAGCAGCAGCAGCGCCTGGCCGGCTTTTCCATCCCGCTGGCCAAGGGCGGCCCGCTGGCCGCGTCGGCGCTGGAGTGCCAACTGGCTTTTTTGAAACGCGACATGCCGGCGCTGGGCATCGTCGAGGAACAGCTGTTCCGCATCCTCGGCACGGACAGCCTCGTGTGCCTGCCTCTGGTGGCCGGCCAGCGCAGCCTGGGCGTGCTGATAGGCAGCGTGGCAGCGTGGCAGATTCCTGCCTGCCAGAAGCGCGAAGGATTCCTGCGCGCCTTTGGCAACCAGGCCGCCAGCGCGCTGGAAACGGCGATCAGCGCGCGTGGCCTGGCGCGGCGCCAGCTCGATCACGTGGCCGAGGAGTACCGCGAAGCGTCGCGCCGCGTGGTGCATGAAGTGAATAACCCGCTGTCCATCATCAAGAATTACCTGAGCGTGCTCGATCACAAGCTGGAGAAGCAGGAACCCGTGACGGGCGAGATGGCTATCCTGAACGAGGAAATCGACAGGGTCGGCCAGTTGATCAACGGCCTGGCCGACCTGCAGCCGGTGGCGGCGGGTGGCGTCACCGATAGTGCGCGCGTGGTCGATGACGTGCTGCGGCTGTTCCGCGCCACGGAATTCCTGCCGGCGAAGGTCGAGGTGGTCACGCGCATGCACGATGCGCCCAGCGAAGTGGAGGCCGATGCCGACACGCTCAAGCAGATCCTGCTCAACCTGCTGAAAAATGCCGTCGAAGCCTTGCCCGATGGCGGGCGCATCGAAGTGATAAACCGTGGTCACGTCAACCGCGACCGGCGCCTGTACCTGGAACTGTGCGTCAGCGACAACGGCGCCGGCCTGGCGCCCGAAGTGCTGGCCAACCTGTTTTCGCCCGTGCGCAGCAGCAAGGAGGGTGCGCATCATGGCCTGGGCCTGTCCATCGTGCATGAACTGGTCACCCGCCTGCATGGCGCGATCGGCTGCCGCAGCAGCAAGTCCGGCACGTCGTTTGAAATCCTGCTGCCCATTCCCCAGCCGCAGGGCGCTGCCGCCGCTTCCGCCGCGCTGCCCGCGCCCGGTAACACCGCTCTATCCTTGTAACGTCCATGAATTCCTTCGCTACTCCGTTTGACCTGGAAAATAGTCCGCGTATCCTGCTGGTCGACGATGAACCCCGGCTGCTCGCCTCCTTGCACGAGCTGCTGAAGGACCGCGGCTACCAGCTCTACACGGCCACCTGCGGCAGCGAGGCGCTGGCGCAATTGTCGAAACTGCGCTTCGACCTGATCCTGCTGGACCTGCGCCTGCCCGACATGAGCGGCCATGAAATCATGGACCACATCAACCGGCGCGGCATCGAGGGCGACGTGATCGTCATGAGCGGCGATGTCGGCATCGAGGCGGCCATCGGCGCGCTGAAACGGGGCGCCTACGATTATCTGCGCAAGCCTTACAGCCGCGAGGAATTGCTCAAGACGGTGGAGAACGCGCTGCAAAAGCGCAAGCTGGCGCTGGAAAACGAGCGCATCGCGCTGCAGCTGGAAAACTCGGAAAAGATGTACCGCTACCTGGTCGACAGCTCGCCCGACATCATCTATACCTTGAACCACGAAGGCCGCATCACCTTCATCAACGATCGCGTGCACCAGTTGCTGGGCTTTAGCCGCGAAGAACTGCTTGGCAGCCACTATTCCATCCTCGTGCACGATGAAGACCAGGAGCGGGCACGCTACGCCTTCAATGAACGCCGTCTCGACGATCGCGCCTCGCGCAATGTGGAACTGCGCCTGAAGTGCCATAGCGGCAGCGGCAGCGACCGTACTTTCAACAATACCCTGATGACGATTCCACTCAATTCGATCGGCATGCACAGCCTCGATCACGAGGCGAGGAAGCAGGAATATTTCGGCACGTACGGCGTGGCGCGCGACATCACCGACCGCAAGCGCGCCGAGGAAGTGATCTCTTACCAGGCCTATCACGACATCCTGACGGACCTGCCGAACCGCATGCTGTTCAAGGACCGCCTGGGCCTGGCCGTGATCCAGGCGCGCCGCAAGCTGACGGAACTGGCCGTGATGTTCATCGACCTGGACCGCTTCAAGCTGGTCAACGACACGCTCGGCCACGTGAAGGGCGACGAGCTGCTGCAGCAGGTGGCACTGCGCCTGAAGGATTGCCTGCGCCGCGGCGATACCCTGGCGCGCCAGGGCGGCGACGAATTCACCATCGTGCTGCCGGAGCTGCGCGACCGCCAGGATGCGCGCCTGATCGCCGACAAATTCCTCGAATGCCTGCACCAGCCCTTCGACCTCGATGGCAACCAGGTGCACATTTCCGCGTCCATCGGCATCGCCATCTATCCGGGCGATGGCGAAACCATCGACGAGCTGCTGCGCCATGCCGACATCGCCATGTATCAGGTCAAGGCGCTGGGCAAGAACGGCCACAGTTTTTATCACGAGTCCATGCTCGATGTGTCGCACCAGAAGATCGCGCTCGAGCAGAGCCTGCGCAAGGCGCTGGAACTGAACCAGCTGGAGATGTATTACCAGCCGCAGGTGGACGTGACGACGGGCCGCATCGTCGGCGCCGAAGGCCTGATGCGCTGGAACCACCCGCAGCGCGGCTTGCTGACGGCCGGCGAATTCCTGCCGTTTGCCGAGGAAAACGGCCTGATGCTGCCGATCTCGGACTGGATGCTGGGCGCCCTGTGCCGCGACCTGCTGCAGTGGAACGCGGCCGGCGGCGAAGCCGTGCGCCTGTCGCTGAATCTGTCGCCGCAGTACCTGGACCGTGGCGACTTCTTCGAGAAGATGCGCGGCGCGCTGACGCGCTACGGCATCGCGCCGGAAAAGATCGAAGTGGAGATCACGGAAAACATCTGCATCCGCAATCCGCAGTATGCGATCGAGCAGTTGAACAAGCTGTGCCAGCTGGGCGTGTCGGTGGCCATTGACGATTTCGGCACCGGCTATTCCTCGCTGTCGTATCTGCACCGCTTCCCCATCCACACGATCAAGATCGACCAGTCGTTTGTGAAGGAAATCCACGACGAGCACGGACACTATCCCGTCATCCTGGCCATCATCTCGATCGCGCGCGGGCTGGGCCTGCACCTGATCGCCGAAGGCGTGGAGACGGAAGGCCAGGCGCGCTACCTGCAGGACAAGGGCTGCACCACGATGCAGGGCTATCTGTACCACCGCCCCATCTCGCTGGGCAGCTTCATCGCCGTGCTGCAGGAGCAGAACCGCCTGATCGCCGATGCCGCCCCCGTGCTGCCGCAGACGCGGGCTATCGAGGCGTGACCGTGCCGCTTGCCGATCCCCGTTACACGGCTGTTCATTACACGGCTGACTACCTGCGCCTGAAGGGCCTGGCCGAGAAAGGCAATGCAAATGCCCAGCACAGCCTGGGCTTCATGCATTTCAACGGCCAGGGTGCCGAGCAAAGTTATGCGCTAGCCCTGCACTGGTATGGCCTGGCGGCGGCACAGGGACTCGAACATGCGCAATACAACCTGGGCGTGATGTGCCAGAAGGGCCAGGGCGTGGCGCAGGATTTCGTCCGGGCGGCGCACTGGTACCAGCAGGCGGCAGAGCAGGGCTACGCGGCGGCGCAGTACAACCTGGGTTGGCTGTATGCCAAGGGCCAGGGCATCGCGCAGGACAGCGGCCAGGCCATGCTGTGGTTCAGCCGCGCGGCGGAACAGGGCGACGCGGGTGCGCAGAGTAACCTGGGTATGATGTACGACAATGGCAAGGGCGTGCCGCAGGATTTCGTGCAAGCCATCAATTGGTACCGCAAGGCCGCAGAGCAGGGCTATGCGCGCGCGCAGTACAACCTGGGCCTGCGCTATGACAATGGACAGGGCGTGCGCCAGGACCGCCAGCAGGCCACGGCGTGGATGCGCAAGGCGGCCGAGCAGGGCTATGCGCCGGCCCAGTTCAACCTGGCGCTGCGCTATGAAAATGGCGACGTGCTGCCGCAGGATAGCCAGCAGGCGATTGCCTGGTACCGGCGCGCGGCCGAGCAGGGCCATGCCAGCTCACAGTTCAACCTGGGCCTAATCTATGACAATGGCCAGGGCGTACCCTGCGATAAACAGGCGGCCCTGGACTGGTACGTGAAGGCGGCAGGACTTGGCCATGCGGCGGCCCAGCACAACCTGGGCTTGCACCATGAGCATGGCGCGCACGATTACGCGCAGGCGCAGGCGTGCTACCGCCAGGCGGCGGAACAGGGTTTTCCCGCCGCCCAGTATCAGCTGGGACGGTTGTACGAACATGGCCAGGGCATGCCGGAGGATGCGCAGCAAGCCGTGTACTGGTACCGCAAGGCGGCCGAACAGGGCCACGTGCGGGCGCAGTTCGACCTGGGCCTGCGTCACGAAAATGGCCAGGGCGTGCCGCAGGATCTGGCGCTGGCGCTGGAATGGTACCGTCGCGCCGCAGAGCAGGATTACGCGCCCGCGCAATACATGCAGGGCGTGTTGCACGACCGCGACGATGGTCCGGCGCCCGACAGCCAGCAGGCCTGCGCCTGCTATTGCCGCGCCGCCGCGCAGGGCCACAGCCTGGCGCAGTTCGCGCTGGGCCTGCGGCATGACAATGGCCAGGACGTACCGCAGGACTATGCCGCCGCCTGGGACTGGTATGCGCTGGCCGCGCGCCAGGGCCATGCGCGGGCCCAGTTCAACTTGGGCCTGATGGCCGCCAGCGGCCAGGGTAGCCCGCTCGACTTGCAGCAGGCGTATATCTGGCTGTCGATGGCGGCGGCGGCCGGCGTGGCCGGTGCGGAAAAATCGCTGCGCCAGACGGCGGCGCGCATGCGTGAAACAGATCTGATCCAGGTGCGCCAGCGCCTGGCAGCGCTGGCCGATTAGCGCCCATTAAAAGTCGTAGCGCGCGCTGGCGCCCACCGTGCGCGGCTGGCCTGCCGACGCCGCATAGGCATTCGTCCCCACGCCCGTCAAGCCGAGGAAGTAGCGCTTGTCGAACAGGTTGCGCGCCCACAGCGAGAAATCCCAGCGCGCGTCGCCCTGGCCCACGCGCCAGCCCATACTGGCGTTGGCCAGGCCATAGCCGGGCAGGCGCGAGTAGCGCGAGTTGTTGATGTCGCCGAAGCTGTCCGAACGCAGCGCCAGGTTGGCATTCGCATACTGCTCCACTTGCGCACCGAGTTTCTGGCGCCACTGCACGCTGGTATTCAAGATCCATTTTGGCGCGCCGTTGACGCGGTTGCCGGCGATGCCGCGGCTGCCCTTGCCGTAGCCTTGCAGGGGATTGAGCGGATTGCCCAGGTCATTGAAGGTTTCGAACGGCGTCGGTCCCGTGCCATTGTCGAAGGTGGCGCTGGTGTAGGCGCCATTCACGGCCAGTTCCAGCTGGCGCGACAGACGCGCGCGCGCGTCGAATTCGAAGCCCTTGCTGGTCAGGTCGCCGATGTTCGTCAGCACGCCGATGTAACTGGCCAGCGGCGCATACGGCACGTTCGTCACGCCCTGGTAATCCTTGACCTTGGTGATGAAGACATTCGCGTTGACGGTGAGGCGGCTGTCCAGCCACGCCGTCTTGATGCCCACATCCAGGTTGCGCGCCTTTTCCGGTTCGATGACGATGGACTGCACGCCAAAGGCCGAGCCGACGGAGGCGACGCCGTTGACGTTGTAGCCGCCCGATTTTTCGCCCTGCGACAGGGTGGCATAGGTCAGCACATCGCGTTCCAGGCGGTAGCTGGCATTGAGCAGGCTGGCCACGTTCTTGTCGGTGCGGCGCAATGTGCCGGAGTCCCAGAAAGCGAAGATCGGATAAGCCGTGTACGGCGACGGATTGCCCAGCGCGTTTTGCACGACGCGGCCCTGCTTGCGTTCGGAATTCAGGCGCAGGCCCGCGCTCAGGTCCAGCCTGGGCGCGAGATGCCAGGTTTCCTGGCCGAAAACGGCGTAGCTGTCCGTCTGCGCTTCGCCATTGCCCGACATCAGATTGTTGTTCGGGTAGCCGCCGCCCGAGACGGCGGACGCCAGCGGCCCCGTGTCGTAGTGGTTATAGCTGGCCGTCTTCTGGTGATAGAAGTAGGCGCCCAGCACATAGTCGTAGGATTTTCCCGTCGGCGAGGCGAGGCGCAGCTCTTGCGAGAACTGGTGCTCGCTGGTGCTGAAGCCGCCGGTCAATGCTTTCAAATCGCTGGAATCGAGGTCGTTCTTCGGCTCGAAACGCCAGTCGCGCCAGGCCGTGATCGACGTCAGCGCATAGCTATCGGCGCCGCTGCCGAGCTTCCAGTTCGCTTCCGCCGAGACGGCGTTTTGCCGCACCTTGGCCTGCTGCTCCTCGTCGATGCTGACGTTGTAGTCGTAGGGATTGAAAATGACTTTGGTCGCGCCCTTGGCTTGCAGCCACAGGCCGTAGTTGGTGGCGTTGGTCGGCAGGCTGCCGCCGGCCGCGCCCCGGTTCAGGGGGCCGTAGGCGTACGGCACCAGGGTGCCGGTGCTGGAATCTTCTTCATTGTGCTCGGCGATCAGGCGCAGGCTGAAATTTTGGCCCGGCTTGATCAGCGCCTGCGCGCGCACGCCCTTGCGGTTGATTTCATTGAAGCGGCGATTGTCCTGCAGGTTCTTCAGCCAGCCATCGTCGTGCGTGTCGTAGGCAGCGATGCGCACAGCCACCGTGTCGCTGACGGGACCCGAGTACCCTCCCTTGAACTGGCGGTAGCCGCGCTGGCCCAGCGACACTTCCAGGTGGCCTTCGCGCTCGAAGGTGGGCAGGCGCGTGCTGATATTGAGCACGCCGGCCGTGGTGTTCTTGCCGAACAGCGTGCCTTGCGGGCCGCGCAGCAGGTCGACCTGCTCCAGGTCCAGCAGGTCGAACACGGCCTGGCCGGGACGGCCCAGGAAGACGTTGTCGAGGTAAATGCCGACGCTGCCTTCCAGGCCTTCGTTGGCCGTGTTGTTGCCGATGCCGCGCACGGCCACGCTGGACTGGCGCGCATGCAGGAATTGCGAGGTGACGTTGGGCAGCGCCTGCTGCAAGTCCTGCACCTGGTAGAGTCCCTGGGCTTCGAGCTGGGCGCCGCTGACGACGGTAATCGGCGCCGGCACATCCTGCGCCTTTTCCTGGCGCCGGCGCGCCGTGACGGTGATGCTTTGCACCTCGCCGCCGTCCTGCAAGACGGGGGTGTTGGCGGCTGGCGCATCATCGGCACGCGCAGCGCCGAGGGGCCCGAAGACGGCGGCGACCAGCAGGGCGCCGGAAGTCAGTGTGAGGGGATGGATTTTCTTGGACATCGTTAAGCCTGTTGTTAGCGTGATGATCGGTGTTTTTTACAAGGGCTGCAACTGGTGCTGTGCCACTTTGCCCAGGTCGCGCCGGTAGTAGCGCAGCGCCAGCAGCAAGGTGGCCAGCTGCAGCGCGCCGCCGGCCAGCGCCAGGACCAGCAGGGCATCATTGAGGCCGAAGCGGTTCGACAGCAGGCCCGCCAGCACGGGCCCTGGCACGGAGCCGAGCAAATGCAGGGTGACGACGGCGCAGGTGGCGGAAAAAGGACGGAAGGCGGGATGCACGAGTTCCTGAGTCATCGCCAGCGGTCCCGTGCCGGCGGCCGAGACGACAAAGGCGCCCGCGATCACGAGGCCGTACTGCCATGCCAGGGCGTGCGCGATGCCGAAGGCGCTGCCCAGCATGGCGGTGGCGGCCAGCGAGGCGGCGATGGGGAACAGCAACTTGGCCAGTTCATTGCGGCGGTTGTAGTGGTCCATGACCCAGCCACCGAGCGGCACGCCGACGATCGACAGCAGCATCACGCCGCTGGTCATGAAGGACGCCTGCTGCACCGGGATGTCGTGGAAGCGGTTCAGGTAGGTGGGCAGGAAGAACACGGCCGGTACCCATTGCAGGGTGCCCATGGCGGCGCTCAGGTAGGCGAACACCAGCGAGGGCGTGCCGGCGATGACGGCCAGGCGGCCGCGCAATGCCGGCTCGCCAGGGGACTTGGCGGCGGTGTCGCGCACGCTGACGGTCTGGTAGTCCTGGCCGCGGTACAGCCACAGGGCGATCAGCAGGCCTGGCAGGGCCATGATGCCCAGCGCGTGGCGCCAGCCGTAGTGCGTGGCAACATAGCCGCCCAGCGCCACGCCCAGCGCCATGCCGATCGGCTGCGCGGAGGAGAACAGACCGAGGGCCAGCTGGCGCCGGCGCTTGGGAAAGGCGGCGCTGATCCAGGTGTAGGCGACGGGTGCGTAGCCTGCCTCGCCCGCCCCCACCAGGGCGCGGCTGGCGGCCAGCTGCGTGACGCTGCCCGCCAGGCCGCCGGCCGCCGACGCCAGGCTCCAGATGACGCCCATGATGCTGGCCGTCTTGACGCGGCTCCAGCGCTCGATGGCGATCGAGGCGGGAAACGCGCACAGCACCATGCCCAGGGTCAGGATGGAGCTGAGCATGCCGGCCGTGGCATCCGTGATGTGCCACTCGGCCTTGATGGATGGGATCAGCGCGGCAAGGATCATGCGGTCGGCGAAGTCGAACACCATCAATAGGCACAACAGGCTGAAAGTCTGCACCGTGCGGCGCCGGCCGAACAGGTAATCGTTCGCAGGCGTGGCGGCAGGGGAGGAAGCTGGCGCTGGCGGCGTCGCGGGCAGGGCGGCGGCGCTCATGCTGCCAGTCCCAGCGGACGGGCCAGGCCCAGGTGATCGCGCAGGGTATGGCCGCTGTACTCGGTGCGGAACAGGCCGCGCCTTTGCAGTTCCGGAATCACCAGGTCGACGAACGCTTCCAGGCCATGCGGGAAGGTGGGCGCGAGGATGTTGAAGCCGTCGGCGGCGCCGTTCTCGAACCATTCCTGCAACTGGTCGGCGATGGAGGACGGCGTGCCCCAGATCACGCGGTGGCCGCGTGCGCCGGCGGCGCGCTGGTAGACCTGGCGCAGGGTCAGCTTGTCCTTTTTTGCCATGTCGATGAACAGCTGCACGCGGCTTTGCCAGCCTTCGCCCAGAGGCAGTTCAGGGAACGGTTCATCGAGCGGATATTTACTCAGGTCGACGCCCGTCAGTCCCGACAGCAGACCCAGGCCGATGACGGGGTCGATCAACTCCTGCAACTGGTCGTAGCGGGCCTTGGCCTCTTCCTCGGTGGCGCCGATGATGGGCATGACGCCGGGCAGGATCAGCAGCTCGTCGTTGCTGCGGCCGTGCTGCGCCAGGCGGGCTTTCAGGCCGCTGTAAAAGGCCTGCGCGCCGGCCAGGGTCTGCTGTGCCGTAAACACCAGTTCGGCGGTGGCGGCCGCCAATTCCTGGCCATCCTCGCTGGAGCCGGCCTGCACCAGCACGGGATAGCCTTGCACGGGGCGCTGCGATTGCAGGGCGCCGCGCAACTTGAAGTACTTGCCTTCGTGCTCGAGGACTTTCAGCTTGGCCGGATCGAAGAAATTGCCGCTGGCCTGGTCGAACAGATAGGGATCGTCGCCCAAGCTGTCCCACAGTCCCTTGACGACATCGACGTATTCGCGCGCGCGCTGGTAGCGCTCCGTGTGCGGCACTTGCGCGGACAGGCCGAAACTTTTTGCTTCCCAGTCCGTGCCCGAGGTAACCAGGTTCCAGCCGGCGCGTCCGCCGCTGATATGGTCGAGCGAGGCGAACTTGCGCGCCAGGTGAAACGGGTGCAGATAGGTGACGGAAGTGGTGGCCACCAGGCCGATATGCTCGGTGGCGCCGGACAAGGCGGCCAGCAGGGTCAGCGGTTCAAAATAATACGGCAGGGCAGCGCGTGCCAGCAGCGCGGGCGGGCCCTCGGGAAAGCCTACCGTGTCGGCAAAGAAGATGGCGTCGAACTTGCCCCGCTCTGCCACGCGCGCCAGATGCTTCAACGGTTCCAGGCGCGTTGCTTCGGCCGGGTCGACGTCGGGATGGCGCCAGGCGGCGATGTGATGCCCGACACCCTGCAAAAATGCCCCCAACCGCATTTGTCGCTTGCTACTGCTCATGAGCCGTTCCTTGATAGAAATGAAGACAGGCCCAGAGCGTAGCCAGAGTGTCAACTTTGACGAACGAATATATGTGGATATGGTTATGCGTTTCCTCCACCGCAGAGGGCGTCTTCATAGCCATATCTGCCTGCTTCCCACGTGGGGATGGCAAGTCAAACGTGCGTGAATACAACAGGATTTGCTGTATCTTGCACTCCCCCGCACTGGGGAGGGGACGATTTTGCCGCGAGAAAAGTCGCTGTCGTCGCCGGCGTTTTGCTATGCTAGGCAAGCAAAATCGCCCCGTGCCTTGCTGGATTTAAACAAAGGAAGAATATGCGCCTGACCTCCCTCTCCCGCCGCCCAGTTGCCGTCGTGTGTGCTCTGGCGCTGCTATCGTCCGCCGCCGGGGCGGCCAATCCCCTGGCATCCCTGACCAATCAGGAGGCCAGCAGCGGCCTGAAGGCGGCGCTGGAGGCCGGCTCGGCCGCCGCCGTGGCGAAGTTGGGCGTCGAAAATGGTTTCTTGAACAATGACAAGGTGAAGATCAAGCTGCCCGGCATCCTCGAGCAAGCCAAGCCCTTGCTGAAAATGACGGGACGCGGGCAGCAACTGGATGACCTGGTGGTGTCGATGAACCGTGCCGCCGAATCGGCCGTGCCCCTGGCCAAGCCTTTGCTGCTCGACGCGGTGAAATCGATGAGTGTCACGGACGCCAAGAATATCCTGTCGGGTGGCGACACCTCGGTGACTGACTTTTTCCGCCAGAAGACCTCGGCACCGCTGGCCGTCAAGTTCCTGCCCATCGTGAAGTCCGTCACGGACCGTTCCGGCCTCGCCAGCAAGTACAACAGCACCATGAGCCAGATCGGCAAATCGGGACTGGTGCCGCAGCAGCAATCGACCGTGGAAGGCTACGTGACCGACCGCGCGCTCGATGGCCTGTACCTGATGATCGGGGAAGAAGAAAAAGCGATTCGCAGCGATCCGCTTGCGTATGGCAGCAAGATTATCGGTAAGGTTTTCGGCAGCTTGAAGTGATTGCCTCGTACTCAGCAAAGCCACAGGCACTGCTGGCACCTGGCTGCCAGGTGTATCGCAAGGCAGACAAGTTAAGCATTTGCTACAAGAAAACAATGTTAAAATCCTGCGACATAAATTCCAGACGTCCTGGTTAATCGGTCGGCTGGGAATGCCCGTTTTTAGTGGCGAACCAATGCATGGCATTACAAAATGCCCGCAGGTTGGCCTATTTTCGTTGTATTCACGTCCCCTCAGGCTCGTTGATTTTCTGAATGCATTGTCAGAATTCCAAGTGCAGGATATTTTAGGTAGCCGGATTTGTTAAGCGTACTCAGAAAATCAATTAATTATACGTGGTGTGGTTGTCTGGTGTTGGGCGCGCCTTCAGCGCTTGCGGCCACGCCGAACCATGGCGGTCAATCGGGTTATATCAACATGCCCAGCGCCGTGGTGGAAACGGACGGTACTTTCAGCGTCGGTTACAGCTACGATAGTCCGTATGGCCAGTTATGGGCCACGTCAAATATTCTGCCTTTCCTGCAAATGACGGGACGTTACGTATCAATCTCCGGCATTCCTGGTTTTACCAATGTGCCCGGTGAATATGGCAGTGGCTACGGCCGTTACAAGGATAAAGTCGTCGACGGCAAATTACGCTTGTGGACGGAGTCGGAATGGCTACCGTCGGTGGCTGTCGGCATGACGGATATGTTCGGCACGGAGCTGTTCAAGGGACAGTATGTCGTCGCCACCAAGACTTTTGGTGCGAGCAAGAACATCGAAGCGAGCCTGGGTTATGCCCGCAAGCGACCGGACGGCCTGTTTGCTGGCGCGCGCTGGACGCCGACGGCATTGCCGCGCTGGTCTGTGGTTGCCGAGTATGACACGACGCAGTACCAGCGTGATTACCGCGCCAGCGAAACCAATGCCGGCAAGCGGGGGAAGGGGGCATCCGTGGGCCTTGAATACCGCTGGGGTTGGCTTGCCCTGCAGGCGGCGCGCAGCCGGGATCAGTTCAGTCTGAACGCCTTTGTCAGCATCCCGTTTGGCGAGCGCGAGTTTGTTCCCAAGGTGTTCGAACCTGCCTATTTTGTGGACGACAAGAATCCGCCACCATTGCCAAGCAAGGAAGACTGGCACCGTGACCCTGGTTATGGCGCCGACCTGGTCAATGCCCTCGTGAAGCAGGACTACAAGAACATCCGTGTCGAGCAAAAGGGTAATGTCTTCAGCCTGAGCCTGACCAATAGCCGTATTTCGAACATGGGCCGCGCTGTGGGCCGCGCGGCGCGCACTGCCGTCGCCTTTATGCCCAAGGGCGTGACAACCCTGCGCATCACGTATACCAAGCTGGACCAGCCGATTGCCACCTACGAATTTTTCGATTTGCCGAAACTGAACGACTATTTGGCTGGCAAGATCGACCGTCAGGCTTTCCTCGACGTCGTTCTGTTGCGCTATCCGGAAAAGAGCGATGTTATCCGGGATGATCAGCAAGGCTGGTTGCAAGAGTTTCTCGACAAGCCTGCGCCGGTAGTTGCCGTCACACCGGCGCCAGTACCGATACTCGCTGTCGCGCCTGCGTCGGCCGTTACGCCTGCTGTCGTTGCGCCATCAGTATCGGCGCCTGCGCCGGCCGCTTCCGCACCTGTGCCGGCATCCGCCAAGGCGGCAGATGTGGTCAAGGATGATGGCAAGCTGGCAGTCGGCGTTGGCCTGGATGGCGACGTGGTACAGATCAAGTCGCTGGACCGGGAAGCGAACCGCTTCAAGATTGCGCCGAAGGTGGGCTTCTTCTTCAATGATCCGAGCGGCGCTTTCCGCTATTCGATCTCGGCAGTCGCCAATTATGATCGCCGTCTGAGCGACGGCTTGTACCTCAATAGCGCCGCCAGCCTGCAACTGCTGGAAACGGTGTCGGGCGTTAAGCAGCCATCGAACAGCAATTTGCCCCATGTGCGTACCGATGTGGCGGAGTATTTGCGCGGCGGGCGTTTCTCGCTGAGTCGCGTCTTGCTGAACAAATACGACAATCCTGCCGAACGCGTGTATACCCGCCTGTCGGCCGGCCTGTATGAAGATATGTTCCGCGGCGTTGGCGGCCAGGTGCTGTACCTGCCGAAAGATAGCCGCTGGGCGGCCGACTTGGCCGTTGATGCTTTGCAACAGCGCGGCTACAAGGGCTTGCTCGATTCCCTCGACTACAAGACGGTGACGGCAATTGGCTCCTTGCATTACCGCTTGCCGCACGATATTACCGTCACGGCACGTGTCGGTCGCTTCCTGGCGAAAGACACGGGCGTGCGCATGGAATTCAAGCGTCGCTTCCAGTCCGGCATTGAGGTGGGTGCCTGGTACACGCATACGAACGGCAACGATATTACCAACCCGGGCACACCAGCGAAGCCATACCAGGATCGCGGCGTTTTCCTGTCCGTGCCGCTGAACAGCATGCTGCCGATGGATACGCAGTCGACCGCCGGCTTTGCCATCTCGCCATGGACGCGCGATGTGGGCCAGATGGTGGCATCGCCTGGCGACCTGTACGACATGTTCGAGCGCCCGCGAGCCGACATGCACAGTTATGATGGCCTGGGCAACTTTGCCGAACGCCGGGACGAACAGAACCTGCCAGCCGTCAATCCCCCGGACAAGCCTTTTGTCAGCCCATGGCCAGCCATGCGCGCGCGTCTGGAGCAGTCTTCGTCAGCTATGCCGCAGCCGGCCGAGTGGGTCAAGGCCACGGCACTGATCGGTGGTGTGGTGGTGGCCTCGGCGCTGGCCGACAAGCCCGTTGACCGATTCGTGAAGAAACATCAGGATGCCGCTGCGTTCCGCAATTGGGACAAGCTGGGCAAGGCCATGCCATATGCAACCGTGGGCGCAGCAGCTGCCGCGTTTGCCCTCGGCGATGACCGTATGCAAAATACGGGATTGATTTCCATGCAATCGATCGCGGCGGCAACGGGTATTGCCGTAGCGGGAAAATATGCGTTCGGCCGCGCACGCCCTGATGAGGATCGTGGTCCATGGACCAGCGTCGGGGGGGGCAATTCTCGTTCGAATTCCTCGTTACCTTCGGCGCATGCGGCGATCGGCTTTGCCGCAGTGACGCCGTTCGCCAAGGAATATGATGCCCCGTGGCTGTATAGCGTTGCCGCTGTCGGTTCCGCAGGACGGGTGTTTGGCCGCAAGCACTGGGTTTCTGATACGGTTGCCGGTGGCATCGTTGGGTATGCTATGGGCAGCTGGCTGTGGCACGCCCAGCGTGACCAAAGCAAGTCGGGCCTGTCGATCAATCCGGGGCCGAAGGAAATTAGTGTGACCTGGCAAAGTAAATACTAGGCGTCTGTGTTGATCGGGATGGATTTTGCGGCCAGTCACCAGTAGCGTGGACATGGTGCGAGCAGGACGTTTGCGAGTCGGCAATGGAGCTACGCTTCTGAGGAGCGCCATAGCGGGCTGGTGCTTATACCTGCCGGGACAGGACGTTAAGGCGGGTCGCATTGCTGCATTGCCCGAGTTTTTTTGCCATAAAAACATCGGCCAGGCAATCATTTGCCGAGCAGGCTATTTGCGCAAGGACCTGCCTATTTATTGGGGGCGTTTTTTGGCATGGAGAATATCTATTTGTCAGATTAAGTGTTCCCGGAGCAGGCGTCGCTCAAGTTGCGCAGCGGCTGGATTGCCTGCGCGGGTGGTGCTGCCGCACTGTCAGTCAGACGGCAAGTGATGCGGAATGGAAATAAAATATTAATATAGTGATATTTTTTTAAGTGTGTTAGCGCTGTTCCGTGCAGGCGAAAACAAACTTAGCAACGACTTTAAATACGTAATAAAAAGGCAATGATATGATCTTAGTTACTGGCGGTGCCGGTTTCATCGGCTCTAATTTTGTACGCGACTGGTTGGCACTTAGTGATGAACCCATCATTAATTTCGACAAACTGACCTATGCTGGTAACCTCAGCAATTTGGCAAGCCTTGCGCAAGATCCACGTTATATTTTTGTGCGCGGTGATATTTGCGATACAGCACATATTGCGCGCTTGCTGGCGGAGCATCAGCCGCGCGCGATCGTGCATTTTGCTGCAGAAAGCCATGTCGATCGTTCCATCCATAGCCCGGGGGAATTTATTTCCACCAACGTCAATGGTACGTTCAGCCTGCTTGAAGCGGCACGCGCCTACTGGTCTGGTCTGGCCGGCGCCGCTCGCGATGGTTTCCGTTTCCTGCATGTTTCGACCGACGAAGTCTATGGCACGCTGGGACCGCAAGATCCACCGTTCACGGAAACGACGCCTTATGCGCCAAACAGCCCCTATTCTGCGTCCAAGGCGGCCTCCGATCACCTGGTGCGCGCCTATTTTCATACTTATGGCATGCCGGTGCTCACGACGAATTGCTCGAACAACTATGGCGCCTTCCATTTCCCGGAAAAACTGATCCCTCTCGTCATAAGCAATGCCCGCGCCGGAAAAACGTTGCCTATCTATGGCGATGGCATGCAAGTGCGTGACTGGTTGTATGTGGGTGATCATTGTTCTGCAATTCGCCGTGTGCTGCAAGCAGGTCGTCCGGGCGAGGTGTATAACGTGGGCGGCTGGAATGAAAAGGCCAACCTGGAAGTCGTGCATACTTTGTGCGATATTCTGGACTCGCTGGATCCTAAGGCGTCTGGCAGCTATCGTGAACAAATTATCTATGTGCAGGATCGCCCTGGTCATGATCGCCGCTATGCCATCGATGCGCGCAAGATCGAGCGCGAACTGGGCTGGAAACCGGCCGAGACATTCGAGACCGGAATCCGCAAGACCGTTCAGTGGTATCTGGACAATCAGGCATGGGTACGTGATGTGCAGTCGGGCGATTATCTGACGTGGGTGGAAAAGAATTACGCGGAACGTGCGACTGTCAAGGAGCAAAACTGATGGGTGTGACAATTGAACGCAAGGGTATCATCCTGGCCGGTGGTTCCGGCACGCGCCTGTATCCGGTTACTATGGCGGTGTCGAAGCAGCTGCTGCCGGTGTATGACAAGCCGATGATTTACTATCCGCTGACCACCTTGATGCTGGCTGGCATACGCGAGATCCTGATTATTTCGACACCACAGGATACGCCACGCTTCAAGGAATTGCTGGGCGATGGCAGTCAATGGGGCATCACGCTCAGCTACGCCGTGCAGCCTTCTCCGGATGGCTTGGCACAGGCATTCATCATTGGCCGCGAATTTGTCGGTGATGCGCCATCGGCCTTGATTCTGGGGGACAACATCTACTATGGTCATGATTTTGAAGCGCAGTTGCGTGTCGCCACGGAGCGTATAAGCGGTTCCACCGTGTTTGCCTATCATGTGCATGATCCGGAACGCTATGGCGTGGTGGACTTTGATGCTCAGCGGCGTGCCGTGAGCATTGAGGAAAAGCCGTTGAAGCCAAAATCGAGTTATGCTGTCACAGGTCTCTACTTTTACGACAAGCAGGTATGCGATATAGCCGCAGGTATTGCGCCATCAGCACGCGGTGAGCTGGAAATCACCGATGTTAACCGTGCCTATCTGGAACGAGGTCAACTCAATGTCGAGTTGATGGGACGTGGCATGGCCTGGCTCGATACGGGCACTCACGAATCGCTGCTGGAAGCGGGGCAATTCATCGCGACCATTGAAAACCGTCAGGGATTGAAAGTGGCTTGCCCTGAGGAAATCGCCTTCCGCAAAGGCTATATCGACGCGCAAAGACTGGAACAGTTGGCCCAGCCCTTGAAGAAAAACGCGTATGGTCAATATCTGTTGCGCCTTCTCGAAGAAAAAATATACTAACAACGTCTAACAAAACCGGAGCGGGCGGCAGAAAGCTGCGGTCAAGATGCGCAACTGTGCGAAGGTATAGTGAGCATCGCAGACCGCAAATTACGACGCGCAGCAGGTTTTGATAGGTGTTCTTAGCGCTAATCCGGTAGCCAGCGTCGCCTGCTTGTACCACATCGGAAATGTGGAGCTTGAGGGGGCAGCGTGGTGAGCCCTGTAGCGACAATCAACGCCGTCCGCGTTTCCGAGGCGCGCTGGCAGGAGGGCTAGGCATCTTCTGCGATACACTCTGGGCACAGTGGCTATACCTTCTCAAAGGACGGTCGGGAAACTGCTGCTGTTTAGCTGAACGGCGAAGCGATGCGCGGGCATGGGGCCACCGGAGCGCCGAGCGCGGGCAGCAATATCGCTGCGCTACAAGTAGTGTCCGGCCTTTGCAGCACCGATTCGGCAATCCAGGCAGTTTTTCCTAGGCTTATCTCACATCATGCATATTCAACCCACGGCAATACCTGAGGTCCTGATCATCGAACCAACTGTCTTTGGTGATGACCGGGGCTTTTTTTACGAGAGTTTTAACCAGAAGCGTTTTGCGGAATTGACGGGTATCAGTCGTCGATTCGTGCAGGACAATCATTCCAAGTCCGTCAAAGCAGTGCTGCGTGGCTTGCATTATCAGATTCAGCAGCCGCAAGGCAAGCTGGTGCGGGTGATCGCTGGAGCCGTGTTTGATGTGGCTGTCGACTTGCGCAAGAGTTCGCCCACGCTCGGTGATTGGGTTGGTGTCGAGTTATCGGCCGCCAATAAACGCCAGTTATGGATACCGGAAGGCTTTGCCCACGGTTTCGTCGTGACCAGCGATAGTGCCGAGTTCCTGTATAAGACGACGGATTATTGGGCGCCGGAATTCGAGCGGAGTATCCTGTGGAATGACCCTGCCATCGGTATCGAATGGCCGCTTGAAACAGAGCCCTTGTTGTCCAGTAAAGATAAAGCAGGGACCTTGCTGGCCAACGCTGACATCTTTGAGTGAGTGTCGATACCTGCATAGGGCCACATGACTGGTTGCGCGATATGTGTGCGACGTAGTCACTACACCAATGTTTCAACCAAGAAAGCCACAAAGATGCCCGTGGCGCACATGCTGAGAATCAGGACGGCCCCTGCGGCGCAATCCTTGGCAATTTTGATACTGGGATGCAGGGCCGGATGCAAATGATCGCTCAAGTGTTCCAGTGCCGTATTGAAAAGCTCAGCCGCGAGGACCATGCCACAGCTGAGCAACAGCAGTGCCCACCAGATCATGGCTGGCCTGCTCCAGACGAGCACCAGCAATACCAGGAGAGCGGCAAGGCATTGTACGCGGAAGCTCGACTCCAGGCGGACGGCGGCAGCTATCCCTTCCCGTGCATATTTCATGCGCTTGAAAAAAGGCTGGTTCTTCATGGGCATGCAAATGGTATTTCTTGGTAGAAGGAGTGGGATGGCTCACGCATATGGCAAGAATAGTGGTTTATCAAGCAGGCAGATCAATTGATGTTGGCAAGAAAAAATAAAAGCCCATTTTCAAATGACATGAAAAGGGCTTTTATTGTGAAGCTGGACGTCTTGCTAGGATATGCTGGCTATCTGCACCAGTGGACCATCTCCGTACTCGACATCCAGTCACAGGAAGTGCCTATCTTGGTTGTCTTGGCAGCCAGATATTAATGGTGGGTGGTGGTCGCGTGGCTTGTGGTCGAGTCCGAGCTGGCGGCACCAGCTACAACAGCAACAGCTGCACCGATGGCGATCATGGTGCTGACGCTTAAACCAGCAACGGTGGTGCCGGCTGCTGCGCCAGCTGCTGGAGCCGCTGCTGCAGGTGCTGGGGCCGGAGCCGATTGAGCCATGGCTTGCGCGGAAGCGAAGCACAGGACTGCTGTAGCAATCAGAATTTTTTTCATGAGGGTATCCTTTTAAATTGAATAGGGAAATGCAAAAATGTCACATCATTGTAGCAACATTTTCTGGTTAAGTCTGCGTTGTGAAAGCTATGTTGCCAACAATTCATGCCATTTCCGGGTGATATCCCTGGATTTCCCCTAACTAACGGCGGTCACTGCTGGCGAATCGGTGGTGCCGGCCAGCGAACTGGCCGCTGCGCGCGCGCAGGTAGTTCAGTTGCAGCGCATGCTCGGCAAGAAGACGATGGAGGCGGAAATCCTGAAGGAAGCCGTCGAGTTCTCTCGCGAAAAAAAGTGGATTGCGCGCTCGCCCTTGTCGGGAAAGGACGACCAGTGAAGCCGGTCTGCTCTGCCCTTGGCGTAGCGCGTTCACACGTCGCCCAACCGCTGGTTCGTCCCGCAGACTGGATCGATGGCCGCACCATGCAGACGTTCCACCAGCCTGCCGACGCCATCCTGGTCGACGCCGTGCGCGCCGAGATTACAGCGCTGCCGACCTATGGCTATCGCCGGGCTGGCGCTCTGGTCAACCGCACGCGCGTCTTGATGGGCCTGCCAGCAATCAATCACAAACGGCTTTATCGCGTGATGAAAGCGAACAGTTTGCTGCTACCCAAGGCGCCGAAACGCCCAGTGAGCAGCCGCGTGCACAGTGGCGTGGTGGCGGTGGACGAACCCAATCAGCGGTGGTGCTCGGACGGTTTTGAGATCGCCTGCGACAATGGCGACGTGGTGACCGGTGTGTTCATGAAGGATTGCTGTGACCGCGAAATCATTGCGTGGCGTGCCTGGGTGGAGCGTGGCCTGCCTGGCGAGCCCATGCGCGACATGCTGGTGGAAGCGGTCGAGGCAAGATTCGGCCAGGCCAGCGTCGGATCGACCCGGCTGGAATTCTTGAGCGACAACGGTGGCGCCTACCGGGCCCATGAAACGCACGCGCTGCTGCGTGCACTTGGGATTGAACCGGTGCACACGCCGGTATGCAGCCCGTAGTTGAACGGCATTGCTGAAAGCTTCTTGAACACGTTTAAACGGGACTACGTGAACTTGATGGACCGCAGCAGCGCAGAAATCGTTCTGGCTCAATTGCCAGACGCCTTTATGCACTTCAACGAGGTCCATCCGCATTCGTCGCTGAAATGGAAATCGCCTCGCATGTTCAGGAGGGAGCTGGCGCGTCGGGCTCAGGAAAGCGGCGCTAACTAAACGATTGGCTGTGTTTGGTTATACGGGGGCAAGATCACCCGAAGCCCAGCCATCAAACGGAATTGCCTCTTTATTAAATTAAAATACAATGAATTATTGCACCCATCAACGGTGCAATGCAGACTAGAAGGGGAAATGTTGCTACAATCACGCGACAGTTTAGCATTTCCCACTGTTCAACCTAAAAGGATATCTCATGAAGAAAATTCTGATCGCTTCGGCAGTACTGTGCTTCGCATCCGCGCAAGCCATGGCTCAATCGGCTCCGGCCCCAGCACCTGCAGCAGCTGCTCCGGCAGCTGGCGCAGCCGCTGGCACCACCGTTGCCGGCCTGAGCGTCAGCACCATGATCGCAATCGGCGCAGCTGTTGCCGTTGTGGCCGGTGCAGCCAGCTCGGACTCGACCACCGCGCACGCCACCACAACCCATCATTAATTCTTAGCTGCCTAAGCAGCGACAGATAGACTCGAACATCAGTTTGTTCTCAAACTGGATGTCGAGGTTTGATGCAATGAAAGTCACATCATTCGTGATGCGTATCTTTCACAATAAGAGCCCTTTTTCATTTGTTTGAAAAATGGGCTTTTATTTTTTGAGCGAGTTTTTAACGTGTCGCCTCAATATTGCTTTTGAGATAGCCCACTGATTCTCTTACTACCAGGGGTATGACATTGGACGTGAAAAACGGTTGTTTTCTGAAGGGTTTAAGCACGAAGCAGTCAAGCGAGTAGGTCAGGTTGGTGCAAGCAAGGCCGGTATGCGACAACGGCGAGGTAGTGACTGGTGTGTTTATGAAAGACTGCTGTGATCGCGAAATTATTGCGTGGCGTGCGTGGGCCGAACGTGGTCTGCCTGGCGAGCCGGTGCGCGACATGTTGGTGGAGGTGGTGGAAGCCAATTTGGGCAGGCCAGCGTTGGATCGGCCAAGCTGGAATTTTTGAGTGACAACGGCGGCGCCTATCGAGCCCATGAAACGCACGCGCTGGCGCGCGAACTGGACATCGAGCCGGTGCATGCACCGGTGTGCAGCCCACAGTCGAACGGCATTGCTGAGAGCTTCGTGAACACCTTTAAACGGGACTACGTCAACCTGATGGACCGCAGCACGGCAGAAGTTGTGTTCGCCCAGTTGCCAGGCGCTTTTACGCATTTCAACGAGATGCATCCTCACTCGTCGTTGAACTTGAAATCACCTCGCATGTACAGGAGGGAGTTGGCGCGCCGGGCTCAGGAAAGCGGCGTTAATTAAAAGCTTTAGGATGTATCCGATTATACGGGGCCAAGATCAGGAACGATAAATATAAATAATAATTAGGCAATAATGCAGTCATCTTCAACGGCCTAAGGTCTTAATTACCTGCCGGTTGGTGATTGCTATAAAGAAAATATTCTCAAATTTGCAGTATGCCGTTATTGTATATATCAAGGTAATCATCGATATCATGGCATATAAGACTCGGAAGGGCGGTTGACATGTGGCCGTGGAGCGAAGAGCTTTTGCATGTATGGCCATCACACCTCGGAGAAATCGATCATCGCATTTTCGATCACAGCAACCATGCTGCAACGTTGCCAATAGCGGTGAAAGCCGCGTAAAATGCAGGCTTCGCGGGTGTAGCTCAATGGTAGAGCAGAAGCTTCCCAAGCTTACGACGAGGGTTCGATTCCCTTCACCCGCTCCATTTTCCGCTGGCGCCTGGCTTTGTGCGGCGCGGCCACTATTTTCTTCATTCCCATGTCTTCAGATACCCCAGCAAACGGCCCTGCGCGGCCGATGATGTACGATCCGACCGAACACCGCATCCGCAGTTTCGTGACCCGCGCGGGACGGCTCTCCGTGGCGCAGGCGCGCGCGCTTGAGACGCTGGGACCGCAGTTCCTGTTGCCGTTCGCCAAAGAACCCATGGATTTCGAGCAGGTGTTCGGCCGCAAGGCGCCCGTCATCCTGGAAATCGGTTTCGGCATGGGCGCGACCACGGCGCATATCGCCAAGGCCATGCCGGAGAAGGATTTCATCGGCGTCGAAGTGCATACGCCCGGCGTCGGCAGCCTGTTGAAGCTGATCGGCGAGGAATCGCTGACGAATCTGCGCCTGCTGCAGCACGATGCCGTGGAAGTGCTCACGCACATGATTCCCGCCAATTCGCTGGCCGGTATCCACGTCTTTTTCCCCGACCCATGGCACAAGGCGCGTCACAACAAGCGCCGGCTGATCCAGTCGCCGTTCGTCAAGCAGTTGACCGATCGTCTGGCGCCGGGCGGCTATCTGCATTGCGCCACGGACTGGGAAGATTATGCGGTGCAGATGCTGGACGTGCTGGGTACCGAGCCGCAATTGCGCAATAGCGCCGATGGTTACGCGCCACAGCCCGCGTATCGTCCGCTGACCAAGTTTGAAAACCGAGGTTTGAAGCTGGGCCACGGCGTATGGGATTTGGTATTCATTAAGAAATAAACGCGCAGCGTGCTGGCGGTGTGTCCGCCCCTGTGCCTGAACAGAATGAGCCTGCCGCCACCACGCGGCAGGCTTTTTTTATGGTGGACGGCTATGCGTCCGGCGTGCCGGCTTGGCAGGGAGGCCGAATTCAGGTAGTCTTATCTTTTTTGCATTGGTTGGGATTATGAGCAAGAAAATACTCGTGACCGGCGCTTCCGGTTTTATCGGCTCGCATACCTGCGTCGAATTGCTGGCGGCTGGCTTTGACGTGGTCGCCGTGGATAATTTGTGCAATAGCGCGCGCGAAGCCATGGCCCGCGTCGAGCGCATTGCCGGCAAGAGCGTGCCCTTCTATGAGGCCGATGTGCGCGACCGTGCGGCCATGGCTGCCATCTTGCGCGAGCATGTCATCGATGCGGTGATCCATTTCGCGGGCCTGAAGGCCGTAGGCGAGTCCGTGGCGCAACCGCTGATGTACATGGACAATAATGTGGCGGGCACCGTGACCCTGCTGGAAGTGCTGGCGGCGGCGAACGTGAAGCGTTTCGTGTTCAGCTCATCGGCTACCGTGTACGGCGATCCGGAAGCCTTGCCCATCCTGGAAACGTCGCGCCTGTCCGTGACCAATCCGTATGGCCGCTCCAAGCTGATGGTCGAACAGATCTTGGCCGATCTCGTGCATGCCGATGCGCAATGGCAAGTGGGCGTATTGCGTTATTTCAACCCCGTCGGCGCGCATGCCAGCGGCTTGATCGGCGAAGACCCGGCCGGCATTCCGAACAACCTGATGCCGTTCATCGCCCAGGTAGCCGTGGGCCGCCGCGAGCGCCTGGCCGTGTTCGGCAACGACTACGCCACGCCGGACGGCACCGGCGTGCGTGACTACATTCATGTGGTGGACCTGGCGCTGGGCCATGTGGCGGCGTTGAACCGTCTGTTTTCCACCGAAGGCGGCTTTACCGTCAACCTGGGCACGGGCCATGGCTACAGCGTGCTCGATACCGTCCGCGCCTTCGAGGCCGCCAGCGGCCGCAAGGTCCCCTACGACATCGTGCCGCGTCGCCCCGGCGACATCGCCAGCTGCTACGCCTCGGCCGACAAGGCCAAGGAATTGCTAGGCTGGCAAGCCCAGAAAGACATCGACGACATGTGCACCGACCACTGGCGCTGGCAGCACCAGAATCCGCAAGGTTACGCGGCGTAAAAAAGTCCGCCGGATACAAAAAATCCCGCTCACACTTCAGTGTGGCGGGATTTTTTTAGAGCGCCATTAAACTAACGGCGTCAAAGGTAGCAATGGCGCCTGAAAAATGCCCAGGGCCAGGCGCCGCCCCGAAGACAGTACGCTAGTACGACGAGGGGAAGGCAACAACGCCCTGGGCTTTTTCTCAGGCAGCCATTAAGGGTAGAGACCGCGCACTTCGCGAGCTTGGAGGACGCGGGTGCACGCCAGGATGAAGGTGGCAGTACGCATCGACACTTTCTTCTCTTGCGACACTTGCCATACGGCGTCGAATGCTTCGCGCATGATGCGGGTCAGACGGCTGTTGATCTCTTCTTCCGTCCAGAAGAAGCTCGAGAAGTTCTGCGCCCACTCGAAGTAGCTGACGGTCACGCCGCCGGCATTGGCCAGCACGTCCGGCACGATCAATACGCCGCGGTCGGTCAGGATGTCGTCCGCTGCCGGCAGGGTCGGGCCGTTGGCGCCTTCCAGGATGATCTTGGCGCGGATGACTTGCGCGCGTTCTGCCGTGATCTGCTGTTCCAGCGCGGCCGGGATCAGGATGTCGCAGTCGATGCCCCAGAAATCTTCGCGTGGCACGAATGCCTCGGCGCCCGGGAAGCCTTCGACGCTGCCCACTTCGGCCACGTGTGCCAGCAGTTGCGGGATGTTCAAGCCGCCGGAATGCACGACGGTGGTCTTGTGGTCCTGTACCGCCACCACTTTCGAGCCGGCTTCCGCGAACATGCGGGCAGCGACGCCGCCCACGTTGCCGAAACCTTGGACGATGACTTTCGCGCCTTCGAGCGACATGCCGACCTTGGCGGCAGCATCGCAACCGACGACGAACACGCCGCGGCCTGTCGCATCGCGGCGGCCCAGGCTGCCGCCCAGCGAGATTGGTTTGCCCGTTACCACGCCGGTCGACATATTGCCGCCGATCATGGCGTAGCTGTCCATCATCCACGCCATGACTTGTTCATTCGTGTTGACGTCCGGTGCCGGGATATCCTTGTTTGGTCCGATGATCATGCTGATCTCGCTCGTGTAGCGGCGGGTCAGGCGCTGCAGTTCGCCGCGCGACAGGGTCTTCGGATCGACACGGATACCGCCCTTGGCGCCGCCGTATGGCACGTTGACGGCAGCATTCTTGACCGTCATCCATGCCGACAGGGCCATCACTTCTGACAGGGTCACGTCCTGGTGGAAGCGCACGCCGCCCTTGCCCGGGCCGCGCGACAGGTTGTGCTGCACGCGGTAGCCTTCGTAGTGGGCAATGGTGCCGTCATCGCGCTCGATGGGCACGTCGACCGTCAGGATGCGCTTTGGACGCTTCAGCGTTTCCACCCAGCGCGACAGGTTGCCCAGGTAAGGCGTAACGCGGTCGATCTGCTCGAGGTAGACGCCCCATGGGCCCAGGTCTTCAGGATTGAGGTAGGAAGGAAGTGCGTGCTTGCTGGTCATGCTTGATAAGCTCCTGGACAAAACGGTGGTGTAACGCTGAAAAATCTGCAGAGCATCGCGATGATTTTTTCTGGCGTTCAAAAATGCTGTGGTAGGCGCACCTTGAGGCTGCGCGCAGCGGAACCGCATCGTAGGCGATAGCCTCATGCCCCGGCCAATGCTTTGTGCGCATCCGGTTATGCATTTAATGCATAGTTGTGTTGACAGGATTGCCAGTCAGGATGGCGCGGTCTCGGTGGCGCGTTTGCGGCGCTTGCCCATGCGGGTCTTGCCATCCTGCGACTGCACCAGGTATTGCCACAGGCTTTCGACGATGGGCTTGCCGGGGCGCAGGCTAGACGGGCGTTCGCGGTACAGGCGGATTTCCAGCTCGATTTCCCAGCCTGGCGCACCGCCATCGGCGCGCGCCAGGTGTTTGTATTTGACGTCGCGCATGACGGCCGATTCGGGCAGGAAGGCGATGCCGCGTCCTTCCAGCGCCATCATCTTCAAGCCTTCGGCCATGTCCGTCTCGTAGCAGGTATCGAGGAACAGGGGCACCTTGGCGTCGGCCACCAGCAATTCCACCATGCGCCCCAGGTAGGCGTTGTTGGTGTAGGAGAGGAAGGGCAGCGGGTCCTTGGCGCTGCCGGGCAGGACGAAATCGGGCACCTTGTCCTGGCCGCAGCGCGCGTACGCGCGCAGGGTTTCGCGGCCCATCACCAGCATGTCGTAGCGGCCCGGGTCCAGCTGCACCGGCTGGCGTGGATGGTGATAGCACAGCAGCAGGTCGCAGCCGCCGTCGACCAGCTGCAGCACGGCGTCGTGCACGTTCAGGGCCATCAAACGGCTGTTGATGGGGGCAAAACCTTCTTCCAGCGCCGTCAGCCACTTCGGCATGAAGGTCAGCGAGAGCGTGTGCGGTACGGCGAAATCGACGCTCGTTTGCGTGGCCGCCCGCTTGCCGCGCAAGAGGGCGCGCACGCCGTTGATCTGCCCCAGCATTTCCAGCGCCTGCTCGTAGAACACGGCGCCGGCCGGCGTCAAGCGCGTGGGATACGAGGTGCGGTCGACCAGGTCGATGCCGAGCCAGTTTTCCAGCGACTGGATGCGCCGCGAAAAGGCCGGCTGGGTGACGTGGCGCAGGGCCGCAGAACGGCTGAAGTTATGCGTTTCAGCGAGCGAAATGAAGTCTTCCAGCCATTTGGTTTCCATCGCGGCAGCGTTCTCTTATCAAGGACAGAGGCAAAGTACAGTGGTCAGGGCGTATCGGTCGATGCCGCAGGCTGGTACAGCGATGCCGGCAGGCCGAAGAAGGACGGCGGGCCCAGGGTCGTGCCGTCGAGCGAGCCGCCCGCGTTCAAGCCCTTGCTGATGGCCGCCAGCAGGGAGCTGCGTTCGGCCAGGTTTTGCAGCAGCGCGCGCGGGCCATTGTGGAAGGTGTGCTGGGCGATGTCCAGCGCCACGACAAAGATCGGTTCGCGGCGCATGGGAAACTCCAGCCATTCGCCGTCCTCGTCCTGCGCGCGGAAGGCGTCGGGCAGGGTCATGGTATCGGCGCCGGGCAGGTGCGACGCCAGCACCAGGCCGAAGGCTTCCGGAATCACGTCGGCCAGGCGGCGCATGGTGAGGTCGTCGCCGACCAGGGCACGCACCTGCGCTTCCACGGCGTCGTCGGCGTCGGCCTGCGCGCCCAGCAGTTCCACGGCCTGGTAAATCAGCTGGGGCGAGAGTGCTTCCATCAAATCATCTCCAGGATCATGGCGACGATTTCGTCGCCGTACGAGGCCAGTTTTTTCTCGCCCACGCCGCTCACGCCGCGCATCTGCTCCAGCGAGGTGGGCTTGGCCTTGGCGATTTCGCGCAGGGTGGCGTCGACGAAGATGACGTAGGCCGGCACGTTGTGCGTGCGCGCCGTCTCCACGCGCCACCAGCGCAGCTTGTCGAAGATGGCCTGCTCGCTGGTCGACAGATCCGTCTCGACATAGCCCTTCGCCACGCTGGTGCTGCGCTTGCTGGTTTTCACCGGTTTCTGGTACTGGCGCAGCTGCACCTTCTGGCCGCCCTTGAGCACGGGGCGCGAGGCGTCCGTCAGTTTCAGCGAGCTGTATTGTTCATGGTCGACCGACACGAGGCCCAGTGCGATGGCCTGGCGCAAAATCGATTTCCATTCCGCTTCGCCCAGGTCCGAGCCGATGCCGAAGACGGACAGGGAATCGTGGTGCCAGGTCTTGATGCGTTCCGATTCCACGCCGCGCAGCACGTCGATCACGTGGCCGCCGGCGAAGCGCTGGTCGACGCGGTAGATGGCCGACAGCAGTTTTTGCACGGGCACGGTGCCGTCGAAGGACACGGGCGGCACCAGGCAGGTGTCGCAATTGCCGCACGGCGAAGCCGGCTCGCCGAAGTATTCGAGCAATCGCATGCGGCGGCAGCTGAGCGTTTCGCACAGGCCCAGCATGGCGTCGAGTTTGACGCCCAGCACCCGCTTGAAGGTGTCGTCCGCTTCCGATTCGTCGATCATGCGCCGCTGCAGCACCACGTCCTGCAAGCCGTACGCCATCCACGCGTTGGCGGCCATGCCGTCGCGGCCCGCGCGCCCCGATTCCTGGTAATAGCCCTCGATGCTTTTCGGCAGGTCCAGATGCGCCACGAAGCGCACGTCGGGCTTGTCGATGCCCATGCCGAAGGCGATGGTGGCGACCATGACGATGTTTTCCTCGCGCAGGAAGCGCGCCTGGTTGGCGCTGCGCTTGGCGTACTCCATGCCGGCGTGATAGGGCAGGGCGCGGATACCGCTCTGGTTCAAAAATTCCGCCGTCTCTTCCACCTTCTTGCGCGACAGGCAGTACACGATGCCGCAGTCGCCCGCGTGTTCCGTGTTGATGAAATCGAGCAGCTGCTTGCGGCCATTCGCCTTTTCCACGATCTGGTAGCGGATGTTCGGGCGGTCGAAGGACGAGACGAACTGGCGCGCGTCGTCGAGCTGCAGGCGCAGGGCGATCTCGGCGCGCGTCTGCGGGTCGGCCGTGGCCGTGAGCGCGATGCGCGGCACGTCCGGGAACTGCTCGTGCAGCACCGACAGCTTGATGTATTCGGGGCGGAAGTCATGGCCCCACTGGGCCACGCAATGCGCCTCGTCGATGGCGAACAGGGCGATCTTCGAGGACTGGAACAGGTCCAGGCAGCGCTGCGTCATCAGGCGTTCGGGCGCCACGTAGACGACGTCGATGCCGCCCGTGCGCACCAGGCGCTCGATGCGGCTCGCTTCTTCGTAGGTCTGCGTGGAATTGAGGAAGGCGGCGCGCACGCCCACTTCCTCGAGCGCGTCGACCTGGTCCTGCATCAGGGCGATCAGCGGCGAGATGACGACGCCGACGCCGTCGCGCAGCAGCGCGGGGATCTGGTAGCACAGCGACTTGCCGCCGCCGGTGGGCATCAGCACCAGCGCGTCGCCGCCATGGCTGACGTGGTCGACGATGTCGGCTTGCTGGCCACGGAAGGCCGGGTAGCCGAAAACGGTCTGCAGCAGGTGCAGCGCGCGCTGGTTAAGATCTTGATTCATAGTGCCTTATTCTGCCCAAACAACCCAGCCGAAGTGGGCGCTGGCCAGGACCAGCATGCCAAACACGATGCGGTACCAGGCAAAAAATGTAAAGTCGTGCGAGCTGATGTAGCGCAACAGCCAGCGCACGCACAGGAAGGCGGAGATGAAGGCGGCGACGGTGCCCAGGCCGAACAGGGGCACGTCGGTGGCCGACAGGATGTCGCGCGCCTTGTACAGCGAATAGAAGGTGGCCGCCAGCAGGGTCGGGATGGCCAGGAAGAACGAGAATTCGGTGGCCGTCTTGCGCGACAGGCCCAGCAGCATGCCGCCGATGATGGTTGAGCCGGAACGGCTGGTGCCAGGAATCAGCGCGAACGCCTGGGCACAGCCCACCTTCAAGGCATCGAATGGCGTCATTTCATCGACCGAGTTGACGCGCACGGTGACGGGGTTGGCGCGCGCGCGGCGCTCCACCAGCAAGATGATGATACCGCCGATGATGAAGGCCATGGCGACCGGAACGGGCTTGAACAGCGCGTGCTTGATCATCTTGCCGATGGCCAGGCCGATGACGGCCAGCGGAATGAAGGCGATGGCCACGTTCAGCACGAACTTGCGCGACTTGACTTCGGTGCCGAAGGTGGACAGCACGCTGCCGATGCGCTGGCGGTACTCCCAGCACACGGCCAGGATGGCGCCGGCCTGGATGGCGATCTCAAAGACATCCATCACGTCCTTGGAGACATCTTGAGTAAAGTCCAGCAGGCTGCCGGCCAGGATCAGGTGTCCCGTGGACGAAATCGGCAAGAATTCGGTAAAACCTTCGACCAGCCCCATGATGATGGCTTTTAACGCAAGAATGAGATCCATAGATGTATAAACGGGTATAAGTGACAGGATGGGGTGACCGCGTGGCGCCAGCAATGTGCGCGGGGTCGAAGCTTACCATGCCGGAGGCCCGTCGAGCCGATTTGGGCGCTGGCGGGCAGCGGTTTTTTGCCGCTGCCCGCCAGGCAAGGGGAAAGTTCAGGAAGCCTGTTTTGCCGGCGCGGCCAGGCGCGCGCTGGCGGCTACCAGCAGCAGCGCGCAGCCCAGCATAACGAAGGCGATATTCAGGCTGGTGGCGTGGGCCACGAAACCGATGACGGCGGGGCCGGCCAGGATGCCTGCGTAGCCGATGGTGGTAATGGCCGCCACGGCCAGGCTGGCCGGCATGGCGCTCTGCTTGCCCGCTGCCGTAAACAGGATGGGCACGATGTTTGCCGCGCCCAGCCCGATCAGCACGAAACCCAGCATGGCCAGGCCCGCCTGAGGTGCCAGTACGGCCAGGAAGAAGCCGCTGGCCGCGCACAGGCCGCCGAAAGTGAGCACACGCTTTCCGCCGAAACGGCTAACCACCTTGTCGCCCGTAAAGCGTCCCACCGTCATGGCGATGGCGAAGGCGGCGTACCCCAGGCCGCCCTTCGTTTCTTCCACGCCGCGCGTGGTGGTGAGGAACAGGGCACTCCAGTCGAGGATGGCGCCTTCGGCGAGGAAGACGATGAAGCACAAGAGGCCGATGAGGATCACGGCGCCGTGCGGCATGACGAACAGGGGCGTCTTTTCGCCAGAGGCGGATGCCGTCGGCAGCAGATGGCCTTGCGCCGCGCCCAGTACGCCGCACAGCAGCAGCATCACCACCACGCAGGACCAGGCGGGGGACAAGCCCAGCCACAGCAGCAGGGCCATGCAGGCGGCACCGGCGAAGCCGCCCACGCTGAACAGCGCGTGAAAGCCCGACATCATGGCGCCGCCATTGGCTTTTTCGATGATCACGGCCTGGATGTTGATGGCCACGTCGAAGGTGCCCATGGCCGCGCCGAAGACCAGCAGCACCAGGCCCAGTTGCAGCGGCGTGGCCGCCAACGCCAGGCCGGGCAGGATGGCGGTCAGCAGCAGGCCGGCACTGACGATGACCTTGCGGCAGCCGAAGCGGGCCGCCAGCATGCCCGTAAACGGCATCGCGCACAGCGAACCGGCGCCCAGGCACAGCAGCAAAATACCCAGGGTAGCTTCGTCGAGGCCCAGGCGCGACTTGGCGTAGGGAACCAGCGGGGCCCAGGCGGCCATGCCAAGGCCGGCGGCAAAGAAGACCAGGCGCGTGGCGCGTTGTTGCAGGGTGCCGGTGAGGTGCATGGGAAAGTTTCCAGGAGTCAGTGTGAAGGAGTGTCGATCAGAATCAGGCGCGGGCGCGCAATACCTGCACGCCCAGCTGTGCAAAGGCGGCCGCGTGGGCCGCGTCGGCGTCCGCTTCCAGCACCAGGTGCTGCAGCAAGCCCGTGGCCAACACGCCGAAGGGGGCGGCCGTGCCCAGCTTGTCGCTGGTGACGGCCACCACGACGGCCTTGCTGGCGCCGGCGATGCTGCGCTTGAATTCGGCCTCGTCGTAGTTGAAGGCCGTCACGCCCGCGTCCGCATCGGCGCCGCAGGCACCGAGGAAGCACAGGTCGGGATGCATGCGCTCGACCGTGCGCAGCGCTTGCGGACCCAGGCTGGCGCCGGCGCGGCGGTCGACCCTGCCGCCAGCCATGATCAGCTCGATCTCGGGACGTTCCATCAGCGCCATCGCAATGGCCGGGGCGTTGGTGACGACGGTGAGCGCCAAGGGCGGCAAGGCGCTGGCGATGGCCAGGTTGGTCGAACCCGCGTCGAGAAACAGCACCTGGCCCGCATGCACGAGGGAGATGGCGGCCTGGGCCAGGCGTTCCTTGCGCTCGGGCGCCTCCTGCTTGCGCTGGGTCAAGCTGCCGCCATCGGGCGCCAGCGGGAGGGCGCCGCCGTACACGCGTTGGCACAGGCCGGCCGCCGCCATCTCGCGCAGGTCGCGCCGTATCGTATCCTCGGACACGTCGAGCTGGCGCGCCAGGTCCAGCGCGAGGACCCGGCCATCGGCGTGCAATTGTTGCTGGATCAGCGCCTGGCGTTGTTTGAGGAGAAGGGTGGCGGACATATTGAACTTATAAACGTGCATGAATGTGCATAAATATACGTAAACGTGCAAATTGAGTCAAGCTGACTTTGATGCGTGAGCCAATATTGCCGGAAGGATATGAATCGCGTACAGTTGTGAAAAATAAAACAAATCAAAGGACATCGTGTTTACCAGTAAACTATTAATGGCAACCTTGCTGGGCCGCGTCATGCGCCGCAGCGGGTGGGGAGTCCTGGGCATGCTGATTGTCTTCAATGCGCTGCATTGGAAGCGCCACGGCACGCTGGACTGGGGCGACGCGCGCGCGTCCCTATTCGTGCTGCTGGCCTATCTGGCGGTTTCCCTGATGCTGGAGTATGCGCGCCTGCGTGGCGAAGAGCGGGCAGCGGCGCGGACCAAGGCCGGGGGCTGACCACGCCTCACGTCAGCCTGGCGGGCGGATGTCCGTGTGGCAGAAATGCGGATAAATGCGGATACGTGCGTATGCACGGGAACGCTGCGCCAGCAGGTAGCGGTCGCGGCGAATCGCCACACGACAGGGGGGGGGCGGTGTGCTGGAGCGTTGCCAGCGTTCAGGGCGCCGTCAGCCGTTCCAGCTCCGTCAGCCAGCCGATGGCATGCTCGCGGCTGGCGCCGCACATTTCCGCCGAGGGCTGCAAGCCGCCGCAAAAGGCAGGGCGTTCCGGCTGGCCAAAGATCAGGCAGCGGTTGTCGTCGGCCAGCTGGATGCAGCGCACGCCCGCAGGTTTGCCATCCGGCATGCCGGGAATCGGGCTGGTGATGGAGGGCGCGGTGCAGCAGGCGCCGCACGAGGGGCGGCATGCCAGGGTGGCGGGTGGTGACATGGGATTCCAGGCGAGCAGGTGAGGAACCGGCAGTATAGCAAGCCGACCCCCCTGCGTCGCCGGGAGCCCGGTTAGCGCACGATGCTGACGCGTTTGCCCGACAGGGTGCGGCGAATCGGATCGCCATGCACGGTGATGCGTCCCGAACCGCTGGCGCGGGCATTGACTTCGTTTTGCACGCTGACATCGATGTCGCCCGAACCGTTGCTTGCCAGGTAGGCGATGTCGCTGCTCAAGGCGGCCAGATTGATGTCGCCCGAGCCATTCACGTTGGCATCGAGGCGCTGCACGGCGCCGCTGGCGCTGATATTGCCCGAGCCATTGACGGCCACGTTGATGCGTTCGCCACGCACGCTGCCCAGCTGGATGCGGCCCGAGCCATTTTGCACCGTGTCCGTGTTGCCGCTGGCAAGCGCGGCCGCGTTGATGGTGCCCGAGCCATTGTTGGCCACGTCAAAGCGGCCCACCTTGCCTGACAGTTCGCTACGCATCGAGCCGCGCTGCACCAGGCTGAAGTCGTCGCCATTCAAGCCGCTGACCACCAGGCGGCCGGAACCGGACACATTGATCTTGTTCAATTGCGGCGTCGTATAGATGACGTGGATGCCATTGCCGCTGCGAATGCTCGTATCGCTCCAGATGCGCAGGGTGTCGCCGCTCACTTCGCTATGGATCAGCGGCTGCAGGTTGCTGTCCGCTTCGATCACCAGCGACGGCGCGGGGCCGACGCGCACGTCGATCTTGATATCGACGCGCTTCATGTTATCGATGTCGAGGGCGGTGAGGCTGCTGACGGGGCGCACGTCGCGGCTGACCTGCTGGTTGCCCTGGATGGCGGAGCTTCCCGAATCGCCCGCGTAGCGGATGTCGCCATCATTGGGATTGATGACGATGGCGCAGCCGCCAAGGGCAACGGCACAGCACAGGGCCAGCAAGGTACGCATGATGTTTCCTTTATATTTGTTTTATCTCAGGACAAAAAAAGCCGGCGGCCGCGCTGCGGCTGCCGTGCTGTCGATAACAAGATAGCAAAGCTGACAAGCCGGTATGGCAGAAATGCGATGAACTGCGTAAAACGCGGCGTGAACTGCACCCAGGCCGCCTTGTGCGCCGCGGCTGCGCCGGCACGCCAGCCCTCCGCGCGGTGCCCATCTTCGCCTGCCAGGGTACTGTTTGCCGCAGCGGCACGCTACAATGGCGCGCCGGGCCATGCGCCGGTGCTTGACCGGACTTGGAGACAAGTCTACTATTAATGACTCAAAAGTAAGTTACCCGGATTGACACATGCACGCCCCGATTGATACCAAGCCCCGCTGGGAGCGGCGCAAGGATGCCCGCCCCCAGGAATTGCTCGCCGCCGCCCTCGACCTGTTCGTCGAACGGGGTTTCGCGTCGACGCGGCTGGAGGACGTGGCCAAGCGGGCAGGTGTGTCAAAGGGCACCTTGTACCTGTACTTCGAGAATAAACAGGAGTTGTTCAAGGCCGTGGTGCGCGACAATATCGTGCAGTCGATCGGCGAGGCGGAAAACAGCATGGCCGCGTCCGAGGAAAGCAGCGCCGACCTGCTGCGCAAGGTGATGATGCAGTGGTGGGAAGAGTTCGGCGCCACCAAGCTGGCCGGCTTGACCAAGCTGATGCTGGCCGAAGCAAACAATTTCCCGGAACTGGCGCAGTTTTACAACGAAGAAGTCGTCGCGCGCGGCAATGCGCTGATCGTCAGCCTGCTGGAACGGGGCATGCAGCGCGGCGAATTCCGCCAGGTCGATCCCGTACTGATCAGTACCATCCTCAGCGCACCCGTCACCATGCTCATGATGTGGACGCATTCCTTCCTGCCATGCGAGGTCAAGAACATCGATCCGGTGGCCTATATGGATGCCTTTATCGACATGAGCGTGCGCAGCCTGCAGGTGGAGGCGCCCGGGAAAAGCTGATGCGCGGCCCCTGCCGCTACCGTTCAGTTGCCCCTTTTCCAAGGTTCACCCCCCCAAATCTGCAGATCGTCGCAAATTTCCTCCATTCCCCGTCTTTATGGTTAACATGTGCTTTCAGCCAGTTCAACGATAAAATGGCGGATTATTACTTCACTTACCGAGTCCAAAGATGAATATCGAACAAGCCCGCTTCAATATGATCGAACAGCAAATCCGTCCATGGGACGTACTGGATCTCGACGTGCTGGAGCTGTTGAACGTGGTCAAGCGTGAAGATTTCGTGCCGGCCGCCTATAAAAACCTGGCCTTCGTCGATACCGAAATTCCACTGGGCGGCGGCGAATGCATGTTCACGCCAAAGCTGGAAGCACGCATTTTGCAAGACGTAGCCGTCAAAAAGCATGAAAATGTGCTGGAAGTGGGCACCGGCAGCGGCTACATGGCCGCCTTGCTGGCGCACAAGGCGCGTCATGTGACGAGCGTGGAAATCAATCCGCAATTGAAAACCCTGGCTGAACAGAACCTGGCGGCCAACGGCGTCACCAACGTGACCGTGGAACTGGGCGACGGCGCCCAGGGCTGGAGCAAGGGCGCACCCTACGACGTGATCGTCGTCTCCGGCGCCCTGGCCGTGTTGCCGGAAGCGCTGTTGCAACAAGTAAAAGTGGGTGGCCGTATCCTGGCCATCATCGGTGAAGCACCGATCATGTCGGCGCACTTGATCACGCGCAGCTCGGACAAGGCCTACGACACGCGCAAACTGTTTGAAACCAATGTCACGCCGTTGCAAGCCGTGGCACCGTCGCACTTCCAGTTCTGAGGCGGCGGAGATTCAATGGAGCATTTGAGCGCACCGCAGCTGGCCGCCTGGCTGGCTGACACCTCCCGCCCGCGTCCCGTATTGCTGGACGTGCGCGAGCAGTGGGAGTTTGACCTGTGCCACCTCGACGGCGCCACCCTGATGCAGATGAACTCGATACCGGCGCGTATCGACGACCTCGATGAAGATGCAGAGATCGTCTGCATTTGCCATCACGGCGCACGCAGCATGCAGGTGGCGGCTTTCCTGGAGCGCAATGGCTTTGGCAAGATCAGTAACTTGACGGGCGGCGTCCATGCCTGGGCGCTGCAAGTCGACAGCGCCATGCCTAAATACTAAGTATTTCGCAGTAGATACAACCCCAGGCATGCCTTCCGCATGCCTGCGGAGGCCTGTACCCTGCTTACCCGGCGGGAGCCAGGTTGAGCGTAGCAGATTTTTGATTCCATCAACTTTTGACGACTCCAACGGAGAAATGCAATGCGGAAACCCCTTATCGCCGTACTGATGACCAGCGCCTTTGTCACGATGACATGTTCGCTGCAAGCGCAGGCGGCCGATCTCATCCAGGTGTACCAGCAGGCGCTGGCCAATGACGCGCAGTACGCCAGTGCGCGCGCGGCCCTGTCGGCCGGGATGGAACGGGTTCCGCAAGGATTGTCCGGCCTGCTGCCGCAAGTGTCCGCGTCGGGCAGCAACACGCGCAACAGCATCGAACCGATCACCAGCACCATTTCCATGCCGACGGTCAAGGTGCACACGAATACCTACAACCTGACCTTGGCGCAGCCGCTGTTCCGCTGGGACCGCTGGGAAACCTATCAGCAAAGCAAGCTGGCGCAGGCAATTGCCGAAGCGCAATTTGCACAGGTGCAGCAAGACCTGATCACCCGCGTGGCGCAGGCGTATTTCGACGTGCTCAGCGCGCAGGACAACCTGGGCGCGACGCAGGCGCAAAAAGTCGCCACGACGGAGCAGTTGGCATCGGCCAAGCGCAACTTCGAGGTCGGCACGCAGACCATTACCGATACGCATGAGGCGCAAGCAGCCTACGACCTGGTGGTGGCGCAGGAATTTGCCGCCATCAATGACCTGGCCAACAAGCGCAGCGCCCTGCAAACCATCATCGGCGAAGCGCCGGCGAACCTGGCGCCGATGCGCACGGGCGTGGTCATCAGCGCACCGGAACCGGCCGCCATCGAACCGTGGGTGAGCTCGGCGGAAGAACAGAACTATGGCGTCGTCACGGCCCAGTTCAGCGTGGAATCGGCCAAGCGCGACATCGGCCGCAACCGCGCCGGCCACTATCCGACCCTGGACCTGATCGCCAACACGGGCCATACCTACACCACGGGCGGCGGCACCGGCAGCGCGAACAACAATGCCATCGGCGTGCAGTGGAGCATCCCCATCTTTAGCGGCTTTGCCGTGACGAGCAAGGTGCGCGAATCGATCGCGCTGGAAAACAAGGCCCGCAACGACCTGGAAACGGCGCGCCGCACGGCGGCACAGGGCGCGCGCCAGGCTTTCCTCGGCGTCAACAGCGGCTTGGCGCAAGTCAAGGCGCTGGAAGCGGCGGAAGTGTCGAGCAAATCGGCGCTGGAGTCGAACCAGCTCGGTTATCAAGTGGGCGTGCGTATCAATATCGACGTCTTGAATGCGCAGAAGCAATTGTTCACCACGCAAAAAGACCTGTCGAAGGCCCGCTATGACACCATCATGAATGGCTTGCGCCTGAAGTCGGCAGCCGGCACCTTGAAGGAAACTGACCTGGTGCCCGTCAACGCCTTGCTGGATAAATAAGCGATGTCTTGATGCAAATCAAAACCAGCACCGGCAACGGCGCTGGTTTTTTTTCGTCTTGCGCAGCGCGGCGCAAGGACGGATGTCTTACAGGCCGGCGCCCTGGCCATCGAACTGGCGTTCGATCAATTCGATCTTGTAGCCGTCAGGATCGGTGATGAAGGCGATGACCGTGTTGCCGCCCTTGACGGGGCCCGGTTCGCGCGTGACGTTGCCGCCGTTGGCCCGTGCCGCATCGCACGCGGCAACGATATCCTCGGCCGAGATGGCGATGTGGCCATACGCCGTGCCCAGCTCGTAGCTGGTGGTGCCGTAGTTATACGTCAGTTCCAGTTCCGCGTGGTCGGGATTCGAACCGTAGCCGACGAAGGCCAGCGTGTACTGGTATTCCGGATTGTCGCTGGTGCGCAACAGCTTCATGCCCAGGACCTTGGTGTAAAAATCGATGGAGCGCTGCAGGTCGCCGACCCGCAACATGGTGTGCAAAATACGCATCGTAAATCCTTGATGGTGATAGGGGAATGGCAGGATTTTATGCGGTTTATGGTTTTTGTGCCGAGACCGCCCCTGCCGTCCGCTGAACGGACCGCAGCGGACGGTATGCCGGAATTACTCCAGATGGGCGTCCAGGGTAATCTCCGTGGCCAGCAATTTCGACACGGGGCAGCCCAGCTTGGCGCGCAGGGCCGCATCCTGGAACGCTTCCTCGGTGGCGCCGGGAATGGTGGCCGCCAGGGTCAGGTGGACGGCCGTGATGGCATAGCTGCCATCGATTTTTTCCAGGCTGACCTCGGCCGTCGTCTTCAGGGCCGTGGCGCGCAGGCCGGCCTCGCCCAGCTGGCCGGACAGGGCCATCGTGAAGCAGGCGGCATGGGCCGCGCCGATCAGTTCCTCCGGATTGCTGCCGGGGCCATCTTCGAAGCGCGTGTTGAAGCCGTAGGCCACATTGTCGAGCGCGCCGCTTTGGGTGGAAATAAACCCTTTGCCATCTTTAAGGCCGCCACTCCAGACGGCTGATCCTGTTTTTTTCATGATGTACTCCTTGCGTGGTTCGAGAGTCCATCATGCGCGCCCCACCACCTCGCTTCCGTTCGTTGCGCCACACAGGGGCGGCATCCACGCCTGCCGCGTTCAGCGGGACGGCGCCACGCGCCAGACGATATTGCCCACATCGTCCGCCACCAGCAGCGCGCCCGCCTTGTCGATGGCCACGCCGACGGGGCGCCCCTGCGCCTTGCCGTTCTGGTCGAGGAAGCCGCTGACGACATCCTGCGGCGGACCGCTGGGGACACCATTGGCGAAGGGCACGAAGATGACTTTATAGCCGCTGAAGGGCTTGCGATTCCACGACCCGTGCTGGCCGACGAAGGCGCCGCCCCGGTAGCGGGCGGGCAGCAGACTGCCGTCATAAAACGCCAGGCCCAGCGATGCCGTGTGCGCGCCCAGCGCATAGTCGGGCGCGATGGCCCTGGCCACCACGTCGGGGCGGGGCGGCTGCACGCGCACGTCGACGTGCTGGCCGAAATAGCTGTAGGGCCAGCCATAGAAGGCCCCCTCCTTGACCGAAGTCATATAGTCGGGCACCAGGTCATTGCCCAGTTCGTCGCGTTCATTGACGGCTGTCCACAGTGCGCCCGTGTCGGGCTGCCAGGCCAGGCCTACCGGGTTGCGCAAGCCCGTCGCATACACGCGGGCCTTGCCCGTCGCGCGTTCGAAGCGCCAGATGGCGGCGCGGCCGTCTTCGGCCGACATGCCGTTCTCGCCCACATTGCTGTTGGAACCGACGGCGACATATAAAAACTTGCCGTCGGCACTGGCGATGACGTTCTTGGTCCAGTGGTGGTTGATGGGGCCACCGGGCAGGTCCATCACCTTGGTACCGGGGGCCGTGATGCTGGTCTGTCCTTCCTCGTAGGGGAAGCGCACGAGCGCGTCGGCATTGGCGATGTACAGGTCCTTGCCGACGAGGGCCATGCCGAATGGCGAATTGAGCCCTTGCAGGAACACGCTGCGCGTCTGCGCCATGCCCTTGCTGTCCATGCCGCGCAGCAAAGTGATGCGGTTGGCGCTGGGCGTGGCCGCGCCTGCCTTTTTCATCTGCATCTGCATGATGGCGCCCTTGATGCCCTTGCTGTCGTCCGGTTTCGGCGGCGCATTCGTTTCCGCCACGAGCACGTCGCCATTCGGCAAGACGTACAGCCAGCGCGGATGGTCGAGCCCCCGTGCATACGCGTCGATGGCCAGTCCGGCCGCAACGAAAGGGCGCTGCCCGGCCGTCCAGCGCTGCACGGGGGCGACGTTGACGGTGGGAATGAGCTGTTTATCGGGTGCGGGCAGCACGGGCTGGGGGCCAAAGCCGACGGGCATGGCAGGCGCCTGGGCGTGGGCGACGGTGCTGCCGCAGGCAGCGGCCAGCAGGAGTGAACAGGCGTAGCGGTGCATGGCGTACTCCGGAAACGTAGCAGTGCGTGACGGTTGGACTCAGCGCGCCTTTTTAGGTTCCGGCTGCGCGCCGGGACGGGCTTGCTGCGGCGCGGCGGGCTTGACCTTTTCGACACCCGGCTGGGCATGCCTGTCCGTGTCGACCAGGCCTTGCTCCAGGTCGCTGGCCGCCTGCTGCATGACCTTGCGCGGACGCACGTTCTGCGCGTCGGGCGACTCGTCGCGCTCGTGCGGCAGACGGTCCACGCCGTCATTGCGCACTTTTTCATCGGTGTTGATCTTGCGTTCACTTGGTGGGGTAAGCATATGGCCTCCTGGTGGAAAGAATGACGTCCAGCCAGTGTCCCGCCGCAGCGCGGGACCGGCAAGGGGATTTCCCGGCGCACGGAGCGCTGGCGCACGCATGGGCGAATCTTTTTCTGCGCTACACTGCGGCAACACTGATAAACGCCCCTTGCAGGCACACGGCAGCCGCACTATACTGTGCATATATACAGTATCATGCGATGCCGGCGTGCGGCGCGACAGCCTGGGGCGACTTGCCAACGCATTCACTACCGAGATTTTTATGCCCGTCGAAAAACACGCCGAATTGCCAGCAGCCGCCTTGCCAGCCCCGGGCCACCCGTTCAACCTGGGCGCCAAGACCATCGCCCTGGTCGTGCGCCAGAATACGGATGGCATTGCCGAACCCGTGAAAAGCATCGTCGATTTCCTGCAGGTGCTGGGCCACACGGTGGTCTTCGAGGCGGAGACGGCCGCGCACCTGGCCTTGCCCGGCGTGCGCGCCATGTCGCCGGCCGAGATCGGTGCCGCCGCCGATTGCGCTATCGTCATGGGCGGCGACGGCACCATGCTGGGCATCGCGCGCCAGCTGGCGCCATTCGATGTGCCTTTGATCGGCATCAATCAGGGACGTCTGGGCTTCATGACGGATATCCCGCTCGAGCGTATGCTGCCCGTGCTGGCGCAAATTCTCGGCGGCCGCTTCAAGGCGGAACGCCGCACCTTGCTCGAAGGCAGCGTGCTGCGCGATGGCAAGTCCATCCACGTGGGCATGGCCGTCAACGACGTCGTCGTCTCGCGCGGTGGCGGCGCCGGCATGGCGGAACTGCGCGTCGAAGTCGACGGACACTTCATGTACAACCAGCGCTCGGATGGCCTGATCATTTCCACGCCCACGGGCTCGACCGCTTACTCGCTGTCGGCCGGCGGCCCCCTGCTGCATCCGACCCTGGGCGGCATCGTGCTCGTGCCGATCGCCCCGCATGCGCTGTCGAACCGCCCCATCGTCTTGCCCGACTCGAGCCAGATCGTAGTGGAAATCGTGCGCGGGCGCGATATCAGCGTCAATTTCGACATGCAGACGTTCGCCAGCCTGGTCCAGCAAGACCGTATTCTCATCCGTCGTTCGCCGCACACGATTACCTTCCTGCATCCGGAAGGGTGGAGTTACTACAACACCCTGCGTGAAAAACTGCACTGGAATGAGTACCCGTCGGGCGAGGGCAAGCTCAGCTAACCAGTTTTTCCACGCTAACCCGCGGTACGCCGCCTAACCACAGAAGCCATGCTCCATACACTGTCCATCCGCGATTTTGTCATTGTCGATACCATTGAACTGGAATTTTCCGCAGGCTTCAGCGTGCTGACGGGCGAGACGGGGGCCGGCAAGTCCATTCTCATCGATGCGCTGACCCTGGCCCTGGGCGGGCGCGGCGACGCCAGCGTGGTGCGCGAAGGGGCGGCCAAGGCCGACATCACGGCCGATTTCTCCGTCAGCGAGGTGGCGCAGGCATGGCTGGTGGCTAACGAATTCGCCAACGACGACGGCGGTGCCTTGCTGCGCCGCGTGATCGACAACGCGGGCCGCTCGAAGGCGTATATCAACGGCATCCCCGCCACGGCCGCGCAGCTGCGCGAGCTGGGCGACATGCTGGTCGACATCCACGGCCAGCACGCGCACCAGTCCTTGCTGAAAAGCGAAGCGCAGCGGGCCCTGCTCGACGGCCAGGCGACGGCGCGCGAAGCGGGCGCGGAGCAGGATGCGCGGCAAGTGGCGGCGCTGCACAAGCGCTGGCGCGCCCTCGTGCGCCAGCGCGAGGAATTCGAGACGAATGCCGCCAACGTGCTGTACGAGCGCGAACGCCTGGAATGGCAGGTGGGCGAGCTGGAAAAACTGGCCGCCAAGCCTGGCGAATGGACGGACATCACGAACGAGCACAGCCGTCTGTCGCACGCGGCCAGCCTGCTGGAAGGGGCGCAGGAAGCCCTGTCCCTCATTTCCGAGTCGGAAGACCACCCCATCGTCTCGCAACTGTCGGGCCTGAACCAGAAACTGGGCAAGCTCGTCTCCGTCGATGCGGAATTGCAGCCCATCGTCGACCTGATCGAATCGTCGCGCATCCAGCTGCAGGAATCCGTGTATGCGCTGAACAACTACCTGGACCGCGTGGAGCTGGACCCGGAGCGTTTGCACCAACTCGATGCGCGCATGGAAGCCATGCACAGCACGGCCCGCAAATTCCGCGTCACGCCGGAAGAGTTGCCTGAGGAACACGCCAAGCTGTCGGAAAAGCTGCAGCACCTGGCCGACGCTTCCGACATCGAAGGCTTGCTGCGCCAGGAAGCGAAGATCGAGGCGGAATACCGCAGCGTGGCCGAGCGATTGTCCGCCACGCGCCGTGCCGCCGCCCTGGAGCTGGGGCAGGCCGTCACGCGCGCCATGCAGGAGCTGAGCATGACGGGCGGCAGTTTCGAGATTGCCCTGAACCCGTGCGAACCGGCCGCCCACGGCCTGGAGCAGGTGGAATTCCTCGTTGCCGGCCACGCGGGCACGGCGCCCCGTTCGCTGGCGAAAGTGGCGTCCGGCGGCGAGCTGGCGCGCATCGCGCTGGCCATCTCCGTCATCACCTCGCACGCCACCACCACGCCGACCCTGATCTTCGACGAGGTCGACAGCGGCATCGGCGGCGCCGTCGCCGAAGTGGTCGGACGCTTATTAAAACGCCTGGGACAGGGACGGCAAGTGCTGTGCGTGACCCACTTGCCGCAAGTGGCCAGCCAGGCGAATCAGCATTTCCAAGTGGCAAAAAGCACCCTGGACAATGGCAAGACGGCCTCGCGCATCGACATGCTCGACGCCAAGGCCCGCGTGGAAGAGGTGGCGCGCATGCTGGGCGGCCTGGAAATCACGGCCACCACGCGCAAGCATGCCCGTGAATTGCTCGCGATTTGACCTGGGACGTGACAGGCGTGCTGCCATCGCCTGGCAGTACTCCCGATGTTGACGCAATGTAACTATAATGGTTGGCTAATCCATCCAACGCCTTCGAAGAGCCTTCATGTCATTTCAAACAGAACCGCCGTACACGCATGGCAGCATCGACCGCAGCGCCGTGGTGCTGGTCAACCTGGGCACGCCCGATGCGCCCACTTCGTCGGCCGTGCGGCGCTACCTGAAGCAATTCCTGTCGGACCCGCGCGTGGTGGAAATTCCCCGCATCGTCTGGTGGTTTATCCTGCACCTGATCATTTTGCCATTCCGCTCCGGCCAGTCGGCGAAGAAATACGCGTCCATCTGGACGCGCGAAGGCTCGCCCCTGAAAGTGCACACGCACAAGCAAGCGAAATTGCTGGCCGGCGCCCTGGCCGAACGGGGCCACGATGGCGTGACGGTGGCCATGGCCATGCGCTACGGTTCGCCTTCCTTGCCCGAGGTGCTGGCCCGGCTGAAAAGCGAAGGCTGCGAGCGCATCGCCATCCTGCCTGCATATCCGCAATACTCGGGCACGACGACGGGGTCCATCTATGATGCCGTATTCGCCCATTACGCGACGGTGCGCAATGTGCCGGAGTTGCGTTTTATCAAGCAATACCACGAGCACGACACGTATATCGACGCCTTGCGCGATTCCGTGCTGAACCATTGGGAAGCGCATGGCCGGCCGGAAAAACTGGTGATGAGCTTTCACGGCGTGCCCAAGCGCACCTTGCTGCTGGGCGACCCGTATCACTGCCAGTGCCTGAAAACGGCGCGCCTGCTGGCGGAAAAGTTGAAATTAACTAAAGAGCAATACGTGGTGACCTTCCAGTCGCGCTTCGGCAAGGCCGAATGGCTGCAGCCGTACACGGCGCCCACCCTGGTGGCGCTGGCGCAACAGGGCGTCAAGCGCGTCGACCTGCTGTGTCCGGGCTTTACCAGCGATTGCCTGGAAACCCTGGAAGAAATCGCCATGGAAGCGAAGCACGACTTCGAGGCGGCCGGCGGCCAGCAGTTTCACTATATCGCTTGCCTGAACGAAACGCCGGCCTGGATCGCGGGCATGGCAGAAATTGCCGAGCAGCACATGATCGGCTGGCCCACGATGAAGACGGCGCCGCAGCGCGCGGCCGACAAGCACGAGGGCGAGCAGGCCCGCGCGGCGGCCCTGGCGCTGGGGGCGGCGAATTAGAAAAGGTATCTATTTTGCAAGGATGAGCCGCGCTTGCGCGGCTTTGCCGTTTCTGGCGCGGACGGATGGTTTGCCAAGTAGCAACATCGTCAGTGGCAATCGCCTTGGCGGGGCTGGTAGAATGCCGGCTTTGCTGGGGATGCCGGCTGTATCCGGGGGGGGCACGCTCCATAGGGCGCGCACGGCTCGCTGCCCGAAATGGGAAGCGATTTGTAATAAGCTGTAACATTGGATGACGTAAACCTTGGCGTTCGCGCGCATACCCCTTGAAACAGTAGGATATAGCCCCATCTGCCGGTTAGTGTTGTAAAGATGTATAGACTAACTTATTTAAGCCATTGATTGTAGGAGCTTTCTAGATGCAAGATCAGGAAAACCAAGCCGTACCTAATCCGCAAGCGGACGCCGCGACGACTGCGCCATCGACTCCCGCAGAGCCTACTTTGGAAGAGCAGCTGGCGAGTACCGAAGCGCGCCTGGCAGAAATGCACGATGCCTTCATGCGCGCCAAGGCCGATGGCGAAAATATTCGCCGCCGCGCGCAGGAAGATGTTGCTAAAGCGCATAAATTCGCAGTGGAAAGCTTTGCCGAAGCCATGGTGCCGGTGAAAGACAGCCTGGAAACGGCGCTGACGGTGGAAGCACCGACGATCGAGTCGCTGAAAGAAGGCGTCGAGATGACCTTGAAGCAATTGAGCGCCGCGTTCGAGCGCAACCGCCTGGTGGAAGTGCTGCCAGCGCAGGGCGAGAAGCTCGATCCGATGAAACACCAGGCCGTTGCCGTGGTGCCAGCGGATCAGGAAGCCAATACTATCGTGTCAGTCTTGCAAAAGGGCTATATGATTGCGGACCGCCTGTTGCGTCCAGCCATTGTGACTACCGCGCAAGCAAAATAATCAGAGGGCGGCATCAAGCAAGCCTTGAAACCATGCCGCTTTGCCACATATAAGAACCATCTGAAATCTAGCAAATAAAAGGAAAAAAATCATGGGTAGAATTATCGGTATCGATCTGGGAACCACGAATTCCTGCGTTTCCATCATGGAAAATGGTCAACCAAAGGTAATCGAAAACGCTGAAGGCGCACGCACGACGCCATCGATTATTGCTTATCAAGAAGATGGCGAAATTCTCGTCGGCGCGCCGGCGAAACGCCAGGCCGTGACCAATCCGAAAAACACGCTGTTCGCAGTGAAGCGTTTGATCGGTCGCAAGTTCGACGAAAAAGAAGTCCAAAAAGACATCGCGCTGATGCCGTACCAAATCATGAAAGCCGACAACGGCGATGCATGGATCGGCGTACGCGACAAAAAACTGGCGCCACCGCAAATTTCGGCGGAAGTGCTGCGCAAAATGAAGAAAACGGCAGAAGACTACCTCGGTGAAGAAGTCACCGAAGCCGTCATCACCGTGCCTGCGTACTTCAACGACTCGCAGCGCCAGGCCACCAAGGATGCCGGCCGCATCGCCGGTCTGGACGTCAAGCGCATCATCAACGAGCCAACCGCGGCAGCGCTGGCGTTCGGCCTGGACAAGGCTGAAAAAGGCGACCGTAAAATCGCCGTGTATGACTTGGGTGGCGGTACGTTCGACGTGTCTATCATCGAAATCGCCGATGTTGATGGTGAGAAACAATTTGAAGTGCTGTCGACCAACGGCGACACCTTCCTGGGCGGCGAAGACTTCGACCAGCGCATCATCGATTACATCATCGACGAGTTCAAGAAGATCAACGGCATCGACCTGAAAAAAGATCCGATCGCCCTGCAGCGCATCAAGGCTTCGGCCGAGCGCGCGAAGATCGAGTTGTCGTCGTCGCAACAGACCGAGATCAACGAGCCGTACATCGCCATGGCAAATGGCGCACCGGTCCACTTGAACCTGAAGATGACCCGCGCCAAGCTGGAGTCGCTGGTGGAAGAGCTGATCACGGCGACGATGGAACCTTGCCGCACCGCTATCAAAGATGCTGGCGTGAAAGTGTCGGACATCGATGACATCATCCTGGTCGGCGGCATGACGCGTATGCCGAAGGTGCAGGAAAAAGTGAAGGAATTCTTCGGCAAGGACCCACGCAAGGACGTGAACCCGGACGAAGCCGTTGCCGTGGGCGCAGCCATCCAAGGTTCGGTCCTGTCGGGCGAACGCAAGGACTTGCTGTTGCTGGACGTCACTCCTCTGTCCCTGGGTATCGAAACCCTGGGTGGCGTGATGACCAAGATGATCCACAAAAACACGACGATTCCGACCAAGTTCAGCCAGGTCTTCTCGACGGCCGACGACAACCAGCCTGCGGTGACCATCAAGGTCTTCCAGGGTGAGCGCGAAATCGCCGCCGGCAACAAGGGCCTGGGCGAATTCAATTTGGAAGGCATCCCGCCAGCAGCACGCGGCACGCCACAGATCGAAGTGACCTTCGACATCGACGCCAACGGCATTTTGCATGTCGGCGCGAAAGACAAGGCCACCGGCAAGGAAAACAAGATCACGATCAAGGCCAATTCCGGCTTGACCGAGGCGGAAATCCAGAAGATGGTGAAAGACGCCGAGTTGAACGCGGAAGAAGACAAGAAGGTCAAAGAATTGGCCGAGTCGCGCAACCAGGCCGATGCTCTGGTACACTCGACCCGGAAATCCTTGACCGAATACGGCGACAAGCTGGAAGCGGGCGAGAAAGAGAAGATCGAAGCGGCAATCACCGACCTGGAAGCAAGCATCAAGGCCGGCGACAAGGCTGAGATCGACGCCAAGGTGGAAGCACTGTCGAGCGCATCGCAGAAGATGGGCGAAAAAATGTATGCCGACATGCAAGCGCAGCAAGCTGCCGGCGGCGCGGAAGGTGCACAGCAAGCTGCTGGCGCATCGGACGCAGGCGCCAAGCAAGACGACGTTGTCGACGCTGACTTCAAAGAAGTCAAAGACAGCAAGTAATTGTCTTGCGCTCCCATGAACTGGGGGCAGCCGGGCTGAACGCTACATCGCGGGATTAGCCGCGAAGACCGGCCGAGCCGAGTCGTTGCCCAGTGCAGCACTCGACTCGGCTTTTTCGTGTAATTTTTACATCAGTAGATAGACTGCAAGGTGCCGACAACATGGCAAAGCGTGATTTTTACGAGACACTCGGTGTCGCAAAAAATGCTTCGGAAGAAGAGATCAAAAAGTCTTACCGTAAACTGGCGATGAAATACCATCCGGACCGCAATCCGGATAGCAAGGAATCGGAAGAAAAGTTTAAGGAAGTCAAAGAAGCCTACGAGATGCTGACCAATCCGGAAAAGCGCGATGCGTATGACCGTTACGGTCACGCCGGCGTGGACCCGAACATGGGCGGCGGGGGCGGCTTCGGCGGCGGTGCTGGCGGCTTTGCCGACAGCTTCGGCGATATCTTCGGCGACATCTTTGGCGGTGGCGGTGGACGTAGCCGCAATGCCGGTCCCCAGGTGTACCGTGGCGCCGATTTGCGTTACAACCTGGAAATTACACTGGAGCAAGCTGCGCACGGCTTCGACACGACCATCCGCGTGCCGAGCTGGGACAAGTGCGACACTTGCCACGGCAGCGGCGCCAAGCCGGGCACGTCGCCGACCACCTGCGGTACCTGCGGTGGCCACGGCCAGGTGCGCATGCAGCAAGGTTTCTTCAGCATCCAGCAAACCTGCCCGAAATGCCATGGCAGCGGCAAGGTCATCACCGACCCCTGCACGCCATGCGGCGGCGCCGGTCGCATCAAGCGCAACAAGACGCTGGAAGTGAAGATTCCAGTCGGTATCGACAACGGCATGCGTATCCGTTCGTCCGGCAACGGCGAACCGGGCACGAATGGCGGCCCGTCGGGCGACCTGTATGTGGAAATCCACATCAAGCCGCACGCCGTGTTCCAGCGCGAAGGCGACGACCTGCATTGCGAAATGCCGATTTCGTTCACCAAGGCAGCATTGGGCGGTGAAATCGAAGTGCCTACCCTGAACGGCAAGGTGTCGTTCACGATCCCGGAAGGTACCCAGTCGGGCAAGACCTTCCGCCTGAAAGGCAAGGGCATCAAGGGCGTGCGCTCCGGCTACGCGGGCGACCTGTTCTGCCACGTGGCCATCGAAACGCCCGTCAAACTGACGGAAAAACAGAAAGACCTGCTGCGCGAGTTCGAGAAATCGACGACCGAGGGCGGTGCCAAGCACAGCCCGCAGAGCAAGACCTGGAAAGACAAGGTCAAGGATTTTTTTGAATAAGCACACGTAATACCATGCGCCGGGATGCTGAAACATCCCGGCGTTTTTTTACCCAGCTTGCTTCAGCATCTGCGCGCATCGCAGCCTAACGCACGCGATCGGCGCGCTGTTCAACCGAAATTACCTTATGGGAGCGATATGACCGAACCGAAAAATGGCCTGGCCCTGGCGGAACTGCTGCAGCGTAACCGCCGCTGGGCCGACTCGATGGTGGCGAAAGACCCGAACTTCTTCAAGAACCTGGAAGCGCAAACCTCGCCCGAATACCTGTGGATCGGCTGTTCCGACAGCCGCGTGCCCGCCAACGAACTGCTGGGCATGGCGCCTGGCGACGTGTTTGTGCACCGTAATATTGCCAACGTGGTCGTGCATTCCGACCTGAACTGCCTTTCCGTCCTGCAATTTGCCGTGGACGTGCTGAAAGTCAAACATGTCATCATCGTCGGCCATTACGGCTGCAAGGGCGTGCATGCGGCCATGACGGGCACGCGCATCGGCCTGGTCGACAACTGGCTGCGCCACGTGCAGGACGTGGGCCAGAAGCACGAACGCTACCTGGGCGACGTGCTGACCAGCCGCCAGCGCGGCGACCGCCTGTGCGAACTGAACGTGGTGGAACAGGTCTTGAACGTGTGCCAGACCACCGTCGTGCAGGATGCGTGGGAACGGGGCCAGGAACTCAGCGTCCATGGCTGGGTGTATGGCTTGAAGGATGGCTTGCTGAACGACCTGGAAGTGACGGTCACGGCCGGCCACGAACTGGCGCCGCGCATGGCGGCCCGCCTGGCCCGCTACGAAGCGACGGCATAAGCCACGCTGGCACGGCGCTTACGGCGCGGTGCCTTCCAGGCGGTCCAGGTACTCGGCCGCCTCCCGCACGCCTTCCTGCGCCGCCTGGCGCAGCCAGGTCTTGGCCTGGGGAAGATCCCGGGGCGTGCCCCGGCCTTCGGCCAGCGCCACGCCATAGTGGTAGCGCGCCAGCCGCGCATAGGCGGCGTCATCATTCGTATGGGCGCCGCGCCGCATCAGCGCCGTCGCCTGCACCAGGTCTCTGGGCACGCCTATGCCCGTTTCATACAGCTGGGCCAGCCAAATCATCGAATACACATCGTTCCAGCGCCGGATGCAGTCTTCAAAGATCGCCACGGCCGCCGCATGGTCGCCCGTCTTGTCGGCCGCGTAGCCGTACAGACACTTGATGCGTTTGTCGCTGTGGACATAGGCCTTGTAGCTGAGATCGCCTTCATCCTGGCTATCCTGGGCCTGGGCGGGAGTGGCGAGCAGCAAGGCGAGCAAGAGGGCGATAGCGGGCATGGCGTTCCTGTCTAGGCGTTGAAAATGAATGGATAAGCAAGTTGCGTGCTAGCCCAGCCCCGGGGCAAGCCCTGTCCTGGCGCATTGCAGCTGTACCATTGTGTGACAGGCGCCGTTGCTTGCTGGCGCAACGCCTTGCGCATATGGATATCGGAAATGCTTCGTTTGCAAGGCGCGCAGGCGGGCATACAGTGGACTTCCCCTGACTATTTGCGAATTCTTATGTCGGCCGTCCTGAAACCCGCGCATTCCGCTAGTCATTTCCGTATCGAAACGTTCGATGCCCCGCTGGGCGCGCAAGTGCTGGGGCTGGACCTGGCGCAGCCGCTGTCTCTCGGCGATTTCCAGCGCCTGCACCACGCCCACCTCGACCATCATGTGCTGGTGTTCCGCGCGCAGCACATCACGCCGCGGCAGCAGGTCGAATTCAGCCGCCGCTTCGGTCCCCTGCAAATCCACGTGCTGCGCCAGTTCCAGCTGCCTTCGCAGCCGGAAGTGCTGATCATTTCGAACATCGTCGAGGATGGCCAACCCATCGGCCTCGGTGACGCGGGCCATTTCTGGCATTCGGACCTGTCGTACAAGGAAGTACCCAGTCTCGGCTCCATGCTGCACGCGCAAGAGTTGCCGGACGAGGGCGGCGATACCGTGTTTGCCAACATGCACCTGGCGTGGGAAAGCTTGCCGGCCGCGCTGCGCCATGCCGTGCGCGGCGCGCGTGCCGAGCACAGCTATTTGAGCCAGTATGAGGAATTGCGCCGCCGCAATCCGTGGCGTCCCGCCCTGACGCAGGCGCAGATCGATGAAGTCAAGCCCGCCATCCATCCCGTCGTGCGCGTGCACCCGGAAACGGGACGCCGCGCCCTGTTCGTCAGCGAGCACTTCACCACGCGCATCGTTGGCTTGCCCGACGATGAAAGCCGTGCCGTGCTCGACGAACTGTTTGCCCACAGCGTGCGCCCCGAACACCTGTATGTGCACCGCTGGCAGCCGCACGACCTGGTGTTCTGGGACAACCGCTCCCTGATGCACCTGGCGACGGGTTGCCCTTCCGACCAGCGCCGCAAGTTGTATCGCACGACCATCGAAGGCGATGCGCCGTACTGATTTTGACTGTTGATCTGACCCAAGGAGTGTCCATGTTGCCGATCTTGACCTTTGCCCGCCCGCGCCGCCTGCTCGCCGCCATCGTCCTGCTGTGCATGGCGATGCCCATGGCCCGGGCCGAAGGACAGATCCGCATCGCGGGCCAGCATGGCATCACTTTTCTTTTGCTCAATATTGCGCAGGAACAGAAACTGATCGAAAAGCATGGCAAGCAGCAGGGCGTCGATGTGAAAGTCGAGTGGATCACCCTGTCCGGCGGGCCCGCCATCAACGATGCCTTGTTGTCGGGCAATATCGATATCGCCGGCGCAGGCCTGGGGCCGCTGCTGACCATCTGGGACCGCACGAAAGGCCGGCAGAACGTGCGCGGCGTGGCCTCGCTGGGCAATTTTCCCTACTATTTGATCAGCAACAACCCGAAGGTGAAAACCCTGGCGGACTTCACGGACAAGGACCGCATCGCCTTGCCCGCCGTGTCCGTCTCCGTGCAGGCGCGCATCCTGCAGATGGCCGTGGCGAAACAGTGGGGCGACAAGGAGTTTGCCCGGCTCGACAAGATCACGCAAACCTTGCCGCATCCGGACGCGGCCGCCGCCATCATCGCCGGCGGCACGGAATTGAGCGGCCATTTCGGTAACTCTCCGTTCCAGGAACAGGAACTGGCGCAAAATCCGAACGCGCACATCGTGCTCGATTCCTACACGGTGCAGGGCGGGCCCAGCTCGTCTACCCTGCTGTACGCGACGGAGAAATACCGCAAGGACAATCCCAAGACGTACCGCGCCTTCATTGCCGCCCTGGCGGAAGCGGCGCAATATGCGAGCAGCAACCCGCAGGGTGCGGCCGACATCTATATCAAGGTCAACAAGAGTAAGGTGGACCGCAACCTGCTGCTGAAAATCTTTGCCAATCCACAAGTGCAATTCAAGATCGCCCCGCAAAATACCTATGGCCTAGCGCAGTTTTTGCACCGCGTGAGCGCCATCCGCAACCTGCCCGACAGCTGGCGCGATTATTTCTTTGAAGACCCTGCCATCACGCAAGGGAGCTGACATGCACGCGCCCGCCTTTCACCTGGTACGTCCTCCGGCCACGTTAGAACCATTGCTCAGCGTAAAGCATGTCAGCCTGGAATACCGGACGGAACAGCGTACCGTGCGCGCCACGCACGACGTCAGTTTCGATGTCTTCCGGGGCGACCGTTTCGTCTTGCTGGGTCCATCGGGCTGCGGCAAGTCGTCCCTGCTGAAAGCCGTAGCCGGCTTCATCGCCCCGCGCGCGGGCAGCATCGCCATGCAGGCGAAAATCATCACAAAGCCGGGGCCGGAGCGTGTCGTCGTGTTCCAGGAATTCGACCAGTTGCCGCCATGGAAGACCGTGTTGGAAAACGTCATGTTCCCCTTGCTGGCCAGCAAGCGACTGGACAAGCAGGCGGCCCGCGAGCGCGCCCATCACTGGATCGCCAAGGTGGGTCTGGCCGGCTTCGAGGATGCGCATCCGCATACCTTGTCGGGTGGCATGAAGCAGCGGGTAGCCATCGCCCGCGCCCTGGCCATGCAGCCGGAAGTGCTGCTGATGGACGAACCGTTCGCCGCCCTCGACGCCTTGACGCGGCGCAAGATGCAGGAAGAGTTGAGCCGCCTGTGGCAGGAGCTGCGTTTTACCCTCGTCTTCGTCACGCATTCGATCGAGGAAGCGCTGGTGGTGGGCAACCGCATCCTGCTGCTGTCGCCCCATCCGGGCAGGGTGCGCGCTGAACTCAACAGCCATCAGTTCGGCTTGCACAGCGCGGGCAGCGCAGAATTCCAGGCTGCCAGCCAGCGCATCCACGGCTTGCTGTTCGACGAGGACGCCGTGGCCATCCCGCCGGCACAGACCACGCTCAGGGAGGCCGTATGAGCGTGTTGCTGGAGCCGCCGATCCGCCAGGAGTTCGTCTATGCGGCGCCGCCGCCGGCCGGCGTGGCCGCCGAACGGCCGCTGTCGCGCTGGCAGCGCCTGGGCCAGCATGCGCTGTGGCGCAAGGTCCTTATTTTGCTCAGCCTGGCCCTGCTGTGGGAAGGGGCGGCGCGCTGGACGCACAACGACCTCCTCTTGCCCGGCTTCCTGCCGACGGCGCAGGCCTTTATCGACGGCATCGCCAGCGGCGAGTTGCTCACGCGCACGGCCGCGTCCCTCACCGTCTTGCTGCAAGGCTACGCGGTGGGCGTGCTGGCTGCCTTCGTGCTGACCTTGCTGGCCGTGTCCAGTCGCCTGGGGCGCGACGTGCTGGAAACCTTGACGGCCATGCTCAATCCCTTGCCCGCCATCGCCCTGCTGCCGCTGGCCCTGCTGTGGTTCGGCCTGGGACGGGCCAGCTTGATCTTTGTCATCGTCCATTCCGTCATGTGGCCGTTGGCCCTGAACACGTACGCGGGCTTCCAGGGCGTGCCGGACACCCTGCGCATGGCGGGCCGCAACTATGGGCTGAACGGCCTGCGCCTGGTGCCGCACATCCTCGTGCCGGGCGCCTTGCCGTCCATCGTCTCGGGCCTGAAGATCGGCTGGGCCTTTGCCTGGCGCACCCTGATCGCGGCCGAGCTGGTGTTCGGCACCACGTCGGGGCAGGGCGGCCTGGGCTGGTATATCTTCCAGAACCGCAACGAGCTGTACACGGACAAGGTCTTCGCGGGCCTGGCAGCCGTCATCGTCATCGGTTTAATCGTGGAAAACCTTGGCTTTCGCAGCCTGGAGCGCGTGACTCTGAAACGCTGGGGCATGCAGCGGTAGTTACTTCAGCATGCTGCGCGCCGCCGCGATGATCTGCCGCGACAGCTGCTCCAGCCGCGGCGACTGCACCTTCCATGTGTGCCAGTACAGGGCCACGTCGGCCGGCGTCTTGGGCGTGAGCATTTCCACCAGTTCGCCATCCGTGTTCGCCTTCAGCAGCAACTCGGGCACCATGCCGTAGCCGAGGCCATAGCGGATGGCGTTGAAGTGCGAGGTGGCACCGGGCACGTAATGGCAGGGGTAGGCCCCTTCGGGCAAGCCCAGCGCCTCCTGCAGGTACGACGACTGCAAGGTGTCCTTGCGCGTGTAGGCGACGACGGGCGCCGTGCGCGCCGCCTTGCGCGTCAGGCCGTGCGGGAACCACTGCTGGCGGAACGCGGGCGTGGCGACCAGCCAGTAGCGCATCACGCCCAGCGGCTCGGCCGTGCAGCCGCGCATGGGTTTCGCTTCCGTGCTGATGCAGCCGATGGCCATGCCCGTCTCCAGCAAGGTATAGGTATGGTCCTGGTCTTCCACGGTCAGGTCCAGCAGCACGCGCTCGCGGATCAGCACCTCGGACAGGGCAGGGAAGAACCACGTGCCCATCGAATCGGCGTTCAGCGCCAGCACCAGGGTCAGCGGGGCATCCTGCTGCACCGCCAGTTCCGCTTCCAGGTCCGCCTCCAGCAGCTTGGCCCGTTTCAGGTACTGCATCAGGCGCTGGCCCATGCGCGTGGCGCGCGCGGGACGGCTGCGCACGACCAGGGCATTGCCCAGCTGGCTTTCCAGCGCCCGCACGCGCTGCGAAATGGCGGGCGAGGTCAGGTGCAGCTGCAGCGCCGCCTGCTCGAAGCTGCCCGTTTCGACGACGGCGCGGAACGCTTCCGTGTGCTTGGGATTCAGGTTCATGGTGCGTGTCTAACATAAGAAAAATTTATCAATACTAAATAATACTTACTTTTCATAAGGATGGGTGTGTTGCAGTGCACAATACTTCTTTGATGGAGTGCCGCGTACGCGTATGCAGCGCGGCCTCCTGGCAGCAAGGGAGTCACCTCATGGAAGCACAAGCGCAAGATACAAAGCCCCGCAAGCCGCCGTCGACGCTGGCGCGCAAGCTGAAATTCGGCCTGGGACTGACTCTGGGACTGGGCTTGTCCGCCGCGCTGGCGGGCGGCTACTGGCTGCGCCAGGCATGGCAGGATTTGCCGCCGGTCGAACACCTGGCCCAGTACAAGCCCGCGCTGCCGCTGCGGATACTCTCCAGCGAAGGCGAGCTGCTGGCCGAATACGGCGAAGAGCGCCGCGAATTCCTGCCCCTGAAGGAGATCCCGCTGCGCATGCGCCAGGCGCTGCTGGCCATCGAGGATGCGCGCTTCTACGAGCACGGCGCCGTGGACTTTTACGGCTTGACGCGCGCCACCCTGGCCAACGTCGTCACGGGCCACCACGCGCAGGGCGCCAGTACCATCACCATGCAGGTGGCGCGCGACTTCTTCCTGTCGCGCGAAAAGACCGTGCAGCGCAAGCTGACGGAGATGCTGCTCGCCTACAAGCTGGAACAGCACTACGGCAAGGACAAGCTGCTGGAGCTGTACATGAACCAGATCTACCTGGGCGAGCGCTCCTACGGCTTTTCCGCCGCCTCGAACATCTATTTTGACAAGCCGCTGGCGGAAGTGAGTATCGCCGAAGCGGCCATGCTGGCCGGCCTGCCGAAAGCGCCGTCGGCCTACAACCCCGTCGCCAATCCGCAGCGCGCCACCGTGCGCCAGCACTATATCTTGCAGCGCATGCGCGAACTGGGCTACATCACGCCGGCCGAATACGATGCGGCTGTGGCGGAAAAGCTGGCCCTGAACAAGGACCGCAACAGCTCCGTGCATGCGGCCGCGTATGCGGTCGAGGAAGCGCGTCAATTGATCCTGCAAAGCTATCCGGAAGGTGCCTACAGCATGGGCCTGGACGTGACGACGACCATCCGCATGGCGCCGCAAATCGCGGCCGACAAGGCGCTGCGCGATGGCTTGCTGAATGCGCAGGCGCGGCGCGGCTACCGCGGCCCGGAAGCGCGCCTGGCCGCCTCGGAAGACAGCGTGGCGCGCCAGCTGGCCGCCTACCCGGACAGCGGCGAACTGCGCGCCGCGCTCGTGCGCAAGGTGGTGACCACCGGCGCGCGCCAGGTCACGGCGCAGCTGCGCAATGGCGACGAGATCGTGCTCACGGCCTCGGATGCGCGCCTGGGCGCCAAGTTGACGCTCGACGGCAAGCGCGCCATCGTGGAAAACAGTGTCATCCGCGTGGTGCACGACGCGGCGAAAAACCGCTGGCTGGTGAGCCAGCTGCCGGAAATGGAAGGCGCGCTCATTTCCGTCGAGGCGCACAGCGGTGAGATCGTCGCCATGGCGGGCGGCTTCGATTTCTACCGCAACCACTACAACCACGCTATGCAGGCCTACCGCCAGCCCGGCTCCAGCTTCAAGCCTTTCGTGTATTCGGCGGCGCTGGAAAAGGGATACTTTCCCGGCACGTCAGTCGATGACACGCAGCGCCTGCTGCTGCCGCAGGAAACGGGCGCGCAGCCGTGGCGCCCGCGCAATTACGGCAACAACTACGAAGGCTTCATCAGCGTGCGGCGCGGCCTGGTGCGCTCGAAAAACCTGGTGGCCGTCAGCCTGATGCAGGCGGCCGGACCCGGCTACGTGCAGCACTACGCCACGCGCTTCGGCTTCGAGGGCGCGCGCAATCCCGTCTCCCTGCCGCTGGCGCTGGGGGCGGGCGCCGTCACGCCGCTGCAGCTGGCGCAGTCCTATTCTGTGTTCGCCAACGGCGGCGTGCAGATGCCGCCAAAGCTGATCAAGGAAGTGCGCAGCCGCAGCGGCGCGGTGCTGTTTTCCGATGCGGCGCCACGCGCCAAAGGGGGCACGCAGGTCATCTCCACGCGCAATGCCTACGTCATGGACAGCATGCTGCGCGACGTCGTCAAGAGCGGCACGGGGCGCGGCGCGCTGGCGCTGGGACGCGGTGACGCGGCCGGCAAGACGGGCACCTCGAACAATGCGTACGACGCCTGGTTCGCCGGCTATTCCTCCGGCCTCGTCTCCGTCGTGTGGCTGGGCTACGACCAGCCCAAGAGCCTGGGCAACGCTACCGGGGGAACCCTGGCGCTGCCCGTCTGGCGCGATTACATGCAGGTGGCCGTGCAGGGCCGCCGCGAACAGGTGCTGGCCGAACCGCCAGGCCTGGCCCTGCTCGATGGCGACTACGTGTACGCCGAGTACCTGGCCGGCGACTGCCTGCAGGATAACTTCGCCTTTATCCACAGCAGCGTCAGCTGCGCCAGCGGCGGAGCGGATACGCGTATGGCATACGGTGACGCTGGCGCTGGTGGCAACGGCGGCTCCAGCACAACCACGAGCGAGGCGCGCACCTTGAGCGAAGCACGCGAACGCGAACAAATTCTCAAATCATTTTTGGAAGAGTAAGACCATGCTGTTATATACGATTTACCTGGTGGCGATCGTCGCCGAAGCGATGTCCGGCGCCATCATGGGCATGCGGCGCGGCATGGATTTATTCGGCATCTGCATGATCGGCACCGTCACGGCGCTCGGCGGCGGCACCATCCGCGACGTGCTGCTGGGCCACTATCCGCTGGGCTGGATCGCGCATCCCGAATACCTGCTGTTTACGGTGGGCGCCGCCGTCGTCACGGCCGTGGTGGCGCGCTACCTGCACCATTTGCGCACGGTGTTCCTGCTGGTCGACGGCCTGGGGCTGGTGGCGTTTTGCGTGATCGGCTGCGACATCGCCATGTCGGCCAAAATGCACCCGGCCATCGTCGTGCTGGCGGGGATGATCACGGGCGTCTTTGGCGGCCTGCTGCGCGATATCCTGTGCAACCAGATTCCGCTGGTCCTGCAGCGCGAAGTGTATGCCACCGTGGCCCTGTTTACGGGCAGCCTGTACGTGGCCCTGCTGTACTTCAAGGTAGACAGTTCGGTGGCGCAACTGGCGTCCATCGGCGCCGGCTTCCTGTTCCGCTTCCTGGCCTTGCATTTCGAGTGGCGCCTGCCGAATTTTAACGGCGACCGCATCCGGGGTTTCGAGTAGCGATAGCTGCGCGACTATTTTTATGCGCATGTAACCCCTTTTTCTCCGCTGCTGCGTTTCATGTTGGACACCCTAGCCAACCGGAGAAGAAGCGATGTCCAGCGCCCTCAAGATCACCGTGATACTGTCCTTGCTGCTGTCGGCAGGCAGCCATGCCGCCGGCACGGCGCCGCGCAAGACCCTGGTGCCGTTCTCCAGCGAGCAGGCGCTGGCCAGCTATCTGCAGCAGTTGCAGGCGCGCCAGGAGGCGCTGCTGCTGAAGCAGCAGAAACTGCAGCGTGCCACGGCGCAGTCGCAGTATATGGCGGCGCCGCCAGCACCGCCAGCCGCGCCGGCGCCGATGGCGGAAGCGGCGGCAAAATCGGCGGATGCTGCCGAATCGGTCACCAACACGCAGACGGCGGGCGTGGACGAAGGGGGCATCGTCAAGCTGCATGGCAAGCACCTGGTGATGCTCCGGCGCGGCAAGCTGTTCACCGTGCAGGTGGGGGGCAACGCCCTGCAGCTCATGTCTTCGCTCGACGCGTACGCGCCGGGCAGCGACCCGTCGGGCAGCTGGTACGACGAGATGCTGATCGATGGGGACACGGTGGTGGTGATCGGCTACAGCTACAGCCGGGGCGGCACGGAGATCGGCCTGTTCGACATCCACGCGGACGGCAAGCTGGCCTACCGTTCCACGTATCACCTGCGCTCGAATGATTACTACTCTTCGCGCAATTACGCCAGCCGCCTGATCGGCAGCAAGCTGGTGTTTTACTCTCCTTTGTCGCTCGATTTACGCCGGGGTGACCCGTTCGGCGGCTTTCCCGCCCTGCGCCGCTGGCGTCCCGACGCCGTGCCGTCCGACTTCAAGCGTATCGCCCCGGCCACGCGCATCTACCGCACCGATGAAGAGCCCGAACCGGGCTTTGGTCTGACCCTGCATACGGTCACCGTGTGCGACCTGGCGCAGCGCGACATGCGCTGCGAAGCGACGGCCGTAATGGGGCCGCAGGGGCGCGTGTTTTATGTCTCGGGCGAATCCGTTTTCGTGTGGACCACGCGCCGGGGCAGCGACTCGGGCGTGTTCCGCATTCCCCTCGACGGCTCGGCGCCCAGCGCCCTGAAGGTGGCGGGGGCGCCCGTCGACCAGTTCTCTTTCCTGGAAAGCATGGATGGCCACCTGAACGTCCTGCTGCGCGCCGAGGGCCAGGGCGACGCCATGTGGGATGGTGCGCGGGGTCGGGGCGACATGGCCCTGCTGCGCGTGCCATTGGCGTCGTTTTCCGATGGCCGCGACAGCGCGCCGGCCGGCAGCTACCGGCCGCTGCCCGGCGGTGGCGGCTACGGCTTGCAGAACCGCTATGTGGGGTCATATCTGTTGTACGGCAATCCGGGCAATGCCGGGCGCCGCGAGGCCGACCAGGCATGGCCGCGCCAGCCCCTGTATGCCGTGCGCTGGGCCGATGCGGGCGGCAGCGTGCAATCCTTGTCGCTGCCGCACGGCGTGGAACGTATCGAAGCGCTGGGCAATGACGCCGTGGTGATCGGCGCGCAGGGCAGGGAGCTGCATTTCAGCAGCATCCGCCTGGGGGCACAGGCGGCGATCGCCGCGCGCTATATCCGCGCCGATGCGGCGCAGGGCGAGTCGCGCAGCCACGGCTTTTTCTACAAGCCGCAAACGGCCGGCGAGGGCCTGCTCGGCCTGCCCATCCTGGGCGCGGACGAACGGCCTGGCTTGAACCGCTCTTCCGCCTCTGTCCTCTATCTGCGCAACAGCGGCTTGACATTGACGGAGCTGGGCGCGCTGGCGGCGCGGCCCGGACAGCCCCTGGACGACGGCTGCCGCGCGTCCTGCGTGGACTGGTATGGCAATGCGCGTCCTTTGTTCCTGCAGGGCCGCGTCTTCGCCCTGCTGGGCTATGAACTGGTGGAAGGGGCGCTCAGGGATGGACAGATCCGCGAAGTGCGCCGCGTCAGCTATGCGCCCATCGCCTCCACTTTACGCTGAAGGCGCAGGGAAATTGTCGCTGCCGTGCAGTTCGGCTACACTGCTTCGCATGCCCGACACTTTATTGACCGCCACGGATGAAGAGCTGATGCTGCGCTACGGCGCCGGCGACCTGCCGTCGTTTCGCGAATTGTACCGGCGTCATAGCCAGGGCCTGTACCGCTTCGTGGCCTGGCGTTCGCCGCGCCGCGCGTGGGTCGACGAGATCGTGCAGGATGCCTGGGCCAGCCTGCATGCGGCGCGCGCCGGCTACCAGCCCCAATCGGCGTTTCGCACCTATCTGTACCAGATCGCGCGCAACCGCCTGATCGACTTGCTGCGCCAGCGCCAGGCACAGGAACACGACGAAGCGGGCGAACTGGCGGACGAAATCGCCTCGCCGCAGCAGTCGCTGGAGCAGAAGCAGCAGCACGCGCGGCTGCATGCGGCCATCGCCGCGCTGCCGGTGGAACAGAAGGAGGCGCTGGTGCTGCAGCAGTTCAGCGGCATGAGCATCCAGGATATCGCCGTGGTGACGGGGGCGGAAGCGGAAACCGTCAAGAGCCGGCTGCGCTACGCCATGCAGAAATTGCGCGCCCAGCTCGATGGCGCGCCAGGCACGGGAGGGCAGGCATGACTACGCACGACGAACACCAGAATCACGAACCCGAGGACGTGGAGTTGAAGGCGTTGCTGGCCAGCCTGCCGCAGCCTGCGCCATCGAGCGCGCTGGACGCGGCCATCCTCGCCGACGCGGAAAAAGCCTTGCGCCAGCCGGCAGCGGCCAACGACAGTGCCGACGGCGTGCTGCGTACCCTGCCGGTAAAAAAGACGCCCGACTATCTGCAGCGCTGGCGCATTCCGCTGGGGCTGGCCGCGGCCGTGCTGTTGACGGTAAACCTGATCGGCGTGGACTGGTTCGGTTCGAAGCCGGCGCAATTTCCCGTGGTCGGCGAACCTGCCACGCCGGAGGTGATGCCCGCGCCTGCTGTCACGGCATCTGCCCCGCCGCTGGCCGCTGACGCGGCGCCGCAGCCAGCACCGTTGCCCGCGGCGCCGGCACCGCGCGCGCTGGCCAAGATGGCGCCCAGTCCGGCGGTGCAGGCTGAGCCGTCGCCGGTGCCTGCCTTGCGGCCGGAGCCCCGGCTGACGGCGACGGTACCCTTTGCCCCTCCTGCACCGCCGCCCCCGTCGGCGCCTGCCGCGGCGATGGAGCGGCCCATGCAGGCCGAATCGAGCCTGCAGCGCCAGGCGCCCGTGCAGCGCGCGCTGGCCATGCCAACTCCCGTGGCGGCACGCGCCGCGCCGCTGCCGCCGTCGGCAAAATTGGATGCCTCCGTGTGGCTGGTGAAGATCGACGCCTTGCTCAAGGCGGGCGAAGGCACGCTGGCGCAGGAGGAATGGACGGCCTTCCGGCAGGCGTATCCAGACTACCCGGTGGCCGAGGAGCTGCGGCAGCGGCTGGAAAAGAAATAGCGCGTTACACGATCCCCTTCCTGCGTTCCCACACGGCGCTGCCGACGAAAATGGCGGCGCACACCCACATCACGGCCGGTAGGGCGTTTACGCCCGCCGATTGCATCAGGACGCCCGTCAGCAGGGGGCCGCCGCCGCTGGTCACGCCCCAGGTGGCGTTGACGATGGCGCTGGCGCTGGTCAGCGACAGCCCCGTAAACCGCTCGCCGCAGGCCACCAGGGCCAGCATGTAGATGCCGCCCGCCGCCGCGCCCAGCAACAGCAGCAAGGTCCACCACAGCCACGGCGTGCCGACGGCGAACGGCAGCAGCGGCAGCAGCAGGCAGACGGCCACGCCGCAGCCCGCGTGGACCCTGGCGCGGCCGAAGCGGTCGGCCATCCAGCCCAGCGCGAATTGCAGGCCCGTGTCGCCCACCAGCACCACGGTGGCCGACAGCAGGGCTAGGTCCGTGCCGATGCCGTGCTCCATCGCATACAGCGGCAGCAAGCTCAATGCCAGCGTGTCGAACAGGGCGAAGAAGGCGGCGCCGAGCACGATCATCGGCATGCGCGGCAGGATCAGGGGCCATTTCACGCCGTGTTCTTCCGGCTCCTTTTCCGGGCCGCTGTTCGAGATCAGCATCAGGCCCGGCACGGCCAGCAAAAACAGCAGGCCGCAGGCGGCGAAGCTCCACGCAATCTTGTCGTTGAAGAGGGCCACGAGGGCGGGGCCGATCAGCTGGAAGAAGGTAAAACTGGTGGTGTACATGGCCACCACGCGGCCGCGCGAATTGTCGGGCGCCAGGCGGTTGACCCATGCTTCGCCGATGGTAAACAGCACGCCCATGGCGCCGCCGAAGAGGAAACGCAACACGCTCCACGCCAGCAGGTGGTCGCTGAACTGCATGGCGATCGTCGCCAGCGAGGCCACCCAGACGGCGCCCAGCATGGTGGCGCGCGCGCCGAAACGCCCCACCCAGCCCGAGACGAACGGCGAGGCGGCCAGGATGCCGAGGGCGCTGACGGCCGTGATCATGCCGATGATGTCCGTGCCCACGCCGCGCTGGTGCAGGGTCAATGCGGTGAGCGGCATGGTGGCGCCCAGTCCCAGGCCGACCACGCCGATGCTGACCACGAGGGCGAAGAAGTCGCGCCACGGCATGTGCTTCATGGCTGCCCCCGCACGGTGGAAAAGGTGTTCGGGAGAGCGGAAAAGCGGTGTGGATGCATGGGAAAGTAGGCAACTGTGCCCGCGGCGCTGGTGTTTGGCGCCGGACGGGCATATGATGATTTTAATAAAGGCAATATTGCAAAGCCGTAGTGTAGGCGATGTGCGCCGCCAGTGGCCACGTCCATCGGTGTGGCCGACTCTACCGGCTCTGCTGTACAGTGAAGCGAGCGGCAGCGCTGTCATGGCGCTGTCATTGGATCGTCACGCCAGCGAGGTAGCACCATGCGCCATCCCATCGTTCTCGTTCCCGCCTGCCAGCGCCAGCTGGGCAGCCATGCCTGGCACATGGCGCAGGATAAATACCTGCACGCCGTGCTGCGCGGCGCCGGCTGCATGCCGCTGCTGCTGCCGGCCCTGGGCGCCGATGCTGACCTGGAGGCGGCGCTGCGGATCGCCGACGGCGTCATGCTGACCGGTTCCGCCTCGAACGTCGACGCGCGCCTGTATGGCGAAGAGATCCTGCATCCCGACCTGCCGCAGGACCCTGCGCGCGACGCCACCACCTTGCCCCTGATCCGCGCCGCACTGGCGTCGCAGTTGCCGCTGCTGGCCATCTGCCGCGGCTTCCAGGAAGTCAACGTGGCCCTGGGCGGCAGCCTGCACCAGGCCGTGCAGGCGGTGCCGGGAATGCAGGACCACCGCGAGAACGTGCTCGATCCGCTGGCGCGCCAGTATGCGCCCGCGCACCGCATCAAGCTGATGCCCGACGGCGTGCTGTCACGGTTGCTGGGCGGCGAGAGCGAAATGATGGTCAATTCCCTGCATGGCCAGGGTATCGCCCGGCTGGCTGATGGCTTGCTGGTGGAAGCGCTGGCCGACGACGGCCTGGTGGAAGCGTACACGGTGGCCAGCGCCGCCGGCTTTGCGCTGGCCGTGCAATGGCATCCGGAATGGCAGGTCGAGGACAATCCGCAGTCCATGCGGCTGTTCGGCGCCTTCGGCCAGGCTTGCCGCGATTACCAGGAGCAGCACAGAAAGACAGAATGACAGGCGCACCGCCCGCAGTACGCGGTGTTTGATCAAGACCAGCGAGAGGGAAACATGGCAATACGCGAAAATTTCACCTATACGGATATGGATTTGTGGCTCAATGAAAAGCGCGTCACGGAAATCGAATGCCTGGTCCCCGACTTGACGGGCGTGGCGCGGGGGAAGATCCTGCCGCGCGGGAAATTCACCCAGGAGCGCGGCATGCGCATCCCGGAAGCGGTACTGGGCATGACGGTGACGGGCAATTACCCGGTCGACGATGGCGGCTACGACCGCGCCATTTCCAGCACCGACCGCGACATGATTTTAAAGGCCGATCCCACCACCATCACCATGGTGCCGTGGGCTACCGACCCCACCGCGCAAGTCATCCACGACTGCTATTTTGCCGATGGCGCGCTGGTCGATTTTGCTCCCCGCTCCGTGCTGCGGCGCGTGTTGAAACTGTATGCGGACAAGGGCTGGAAGCCCGTGGTGGCGCCGGAGCTGGAGTTCTACCTGACGGCGAAAAACACCGACCCCGACTTGCCCTTGAAACCGCCCATCGGGCGCAGCGGCCGGGCCGAGACGAGCCGCCAGGTGTACAGCATCGACGCCGTCAACGAATTCGACCCGCTGTTCGAGGATATCTACGATTACTGCGAACTGATGAACCTTGACGTCGATACGCTGATCCATGAAATCGGCGCGGGGCAGATGGAAATCAACTTCCTGCATGGCGATCCGCTGGGCCTGGCCGACAAGGTCTTCTTCTTCAAGCGCACCTTGCGCGAAGCGGCGTTAAAACACGATATGTACGCCACCTTCATGGCCAAGCCCATGGCGGGCGAGCCGGGTTCCGCCATGCACGTGCACCAGAGCGTCGTCGATGCGAAGACGGGCCTGAACATCTTCAGCAACGAGGACGGTTCGGCCGCGCCCATCTTCAAGCATTACATCGCGGGCCTGCAGCGCTACATGCCGTCGGCCATGGCCATCGTCGCGCCCTACGTGAACTCCTACCGCCGCATCGTACGCCACACTGCCGCGCCGATCAACATCCAGTGGGGCCTGGACAACCGCACGGTGGGCTTCCGCGTGCCCGAGTCGGGCGTGCAGGACCGCCGCGTGGAAAACCGCATCATCGGCGCCGACGCGAATCCCTACCTGGCCCTGGCCGTCACCCTGGCCTGCGGCTATCTCGGCATGACGGAACAGCTGGAAGCGACGCCGATGATGGTGGGCAGCGCCTACGACATGAAATTCGAGCTGCCGCAAGGCTTGCCCGAGGCCCTGCAGCTGCTGCGCGCGGAAGACAAGCTGCGCACGGTGCTGGGCGAGCGCTTCATCGACGTGTATGCGGCGATCAAGGACCTCGAGCACCAGGAGTTCATGACCGTCATCAGTCCGTGGGAGCGCGAGCATCTCTTACTGCACGTATAAAGGATCACCTATGAGCACATCCAACAATCCGCTGGCGCCGAGCGCCGCTTTTGTATCGTCCGTGGCGCAAAAGAATGCGGCGCCGCAGGTGTACGACACGGCCGCCATCCAGCAGATGGACTCGGCCCACTACCTGCATCCGTTCACCGATTTCCAGGACCTGGCAAGCAAGGGCGCCAGGGTGATGGTGCGCGGCGACGGCGTCTACCTGTGGGATAGCCAGGGCAAGAAGATCGTCGACGGCATGTCGGGCCTGTGGTGCGTGAACGTGGGCTATGGCCGCACGTCGATTTCGCAAGCCGTGTACAGGCAGATGGAGACGCTGCCCTTCTATAACAGCTTCTTTGGCACGACGAACGTGCCGGCCGCGCAGCTGGCGGCCAAGCTGGCGCAGATATCGCCGCCGCAGTTCCAGCACGTGTTCTTCACCAGTTCCGGCTCGGAAGGCAACGACACGAATTTGCGCATGGTGCGCCGCTACTGGGATATCCTCGGCTACAAGGAGCGCCACACCATCATCAGCCGTCATAACGCGTATCACGGCAGCACGGTGGCGGGAGCATCGCTGGGCGGCATGGACGGCATGCATGCGCAGGGCGGCTTGCCGATCCCGGGCATCGCGCATATCGGCCAGCCCAATTACCTGGAATCGGGCCATGGCTTGTCTCCGGAAGCCTTCGGCTTGAAGGCGGCTGGCTGGCTGGAAGAGAAGATCCTCGAGATCGGCGCCGACAAGGTGGCCGCCTTCATCGGCGAGCCGGTGCAGGGCGCGGGCGGCGTCATCATCCCGCCATCGACCTACTGGCCCGAGATCGGCCGCATCTGCGACAAGTACGGCATCTTGCTGATCGCCGATGAAGTCATCTGCGGCTTCGGCCGCCTGGGGCGCTGGTTCGGCTCCGAGCTGTTCGGCATCAAGCCCGACCTGATCACCTTTGCCAAGGGCGTCACCTCGGGCTACGTGCCGCTGGGCGGCGTGCTGGTGGGCGACAGGGTGGCCAAGGTATTGATCGAGCAGGGCGGCGAATTCACGCACGGTTTCACGTATTCCGGTCACCCCGTCGCCTGTGCGGCCGCGCTGGAAAACATCCGCATCATCGAGGAAGAGCAGCTGGTGGCCAAGGTGGCCGACGATACGGGACCGTACCTGAAGCAGTGCTTCGCCAGCCTGGGCGAGCATCCGCTGGTCGGCTATGCGGACAGCTGCGGCCTCGTCGCGGGCCTGAACCTGGTGCGCCGGAAGGGCGCCACCGTGCACGACAACGAGCTGTTCGACGAGGGCCAGGGCGTGGGCATGATCTGCCGCGGCCACATGTTCGACAACGGCGTCATCATGCGCGCCGTGGGCGAACGCATGATCGTCGCCCCGCCCCTGGTCATGACGCGGGCGCAGATCGATGAGATGGTGGCGCTGATACGGCTGTGCCTGGACAAGACGTATGACGAGGTGAAGGCGAAGGGCTGGGTGTAGGTTTTTGCCCCATTTTGCCGCCATCTGCGTATTTTTTGGACCGCAATGGCGGCAGTTCCGCTAAACTTCCATCCTGGCCGCTCTTGTAGTGGCCAGTTTTTCATTTTGACACCCTCTTACCCAGAAGCTACCCACACATGACGATAGCAACACCTGCCGCGTCGGCCAGCGACGCCCAAGCGCCTTTCTTGCTGATTGATCAGCTGGTCAAGGAATTCGATGGCGTGCGCGCCGTCGATGGTATTTCCGTGACGATCAACAAGGGTGAGATCTTCGCCCTGCTGGGCAGTTCAGGTTGCGGCAAGTCGACCCTGCTGCGCATGCTGGCCGGTTTCGAGACGCCGACCTCGGGGCGCATCGCCCTGGCGGGCAACAGCATCGTCGACGTGCCGCCGCACCAGCGGCCCATCAACATGATGTTCCAGTCGTACGCGCTGTTCCCCCACCTGTCCGTGTGGGACAACATCGCCTTCGGCCTGCGCCGCGACGGCTTGCCGAAAGCGGAAGTGGCGGCGCGGGTCGAGCAGATGCTGGCGCTGGTGCAGCTGGGTCAATACGCGAAGCGCAAGCCGCACCAGCTGTCGGGCGGGCAGCAGCAGCGCGTGGCGCTGGCGCGCAGCCTGGCCAAGCGTCCGCAATTGCTGCTGCTCGACGAGCCGCTGGGCGCGCTCGACAAGAAACTGCGCGAACGCACGCAGATGGAACTGGTCAACATCATCGAGCAGGTAGGCGTGACGTGCGTGATGGTCACGCACGACCAGGACGAGGCGATGAGCATGGCCACGCGCATCGCCGTCATGAGCGAAGGGCGCATCCTGCAGGTGGGCGCGCCGGGCGAAATCTACGAGACGCCGAATTGCCGCTTCGTCGCCGACTTCATCGGCAGCGTCAACCTGTTCGATGGCCGCATCACGGAAGACGAACCCGATCACGTGATCATCGACACGCCCGACGGCCGCCACTATGTCGCGCATGGCATCACGGGCAATCTGGGCATGGATGTCTCGGTGGCCGTGCGCCCCGAAAAGATCGGCATCCAGATCGCGCCGCCCGCTTTGGAAGAGCGGGCTTCGCCAGCGGAACACGGCTACAACTGTGCCCAGGGCGTGATCGTCGCCATGGCGTATTTTGGCAATGAAACGAGCTACCACGTGCGCCTCGACAGCGGCACGGTGGTGAAAGTCTCGCGCACCAACGCGGCCCGCCACGACGCCGCGCGCCTCGAGCGCGAACAGCGCGTGTGGGTGTGGTGGGATGGCGCCGACATCGTCGTGCTGACCAGCTGAGGCCATCATGACGTCCATTTTGCAATCGCTGCGCAAGCTCGTCACCCTGCGTTGGGTCACTGGGCGCACCGCCGTCATCGCCGTGCCCGCGCTGTTCCTGACGGCCGCCTTTTTAATACCGTTCCTGATCGTGCTGCGTATCAGCCTGTCCGACATGGACACGGCCGGCAGCCCGTTTGGCGGCCTGCTGTCGTACGTCGACGGCATCGTCGTGCTGAAGGTCAAAATCGCCAACTACCTGTTCATCGCGGCCGATGAACTGTATCTGCTCACCTACCTCAGTTCCATCAAGTACGCGGCCATCACCACGGCCATTTGCCTGTTCATCGGCTACCCGTTCGCCTACTTCATGGCGCGCGCCAGGCCATCGATCCGCCCCGTGCTGATGATGCTGGTGATGCTGCCGTTCTGGACTTCGTTCCTGCTGCGCGTGTATGCGTGGAAGGGCATCCTGGCCAACCACGGCTTGCTCAACGATCTCTTGATCGCGCTGGGCGTGGTGCAGGAACCGCTGCACATGATGAATACCTCGTTCTCGCTGGTCGTCGGTATGGTGTATGCCTATCTGCCGTTCATGATCCTGCCCCTGTACGCGAACCTGGTGAAAATGGACGTGCGCTTCCTGGAAGCGGCGGCCGACCTGGGCGCCACGCCCTTGCAGGCGTTCTGGCGCGTCACCGTGCCCCTGTCGAAGTCGGGCATCATCGCCGGCGCCATGCTGGTGTTCATTCCGTCCGTCGGCGAATACGTGATTCCCGAGCTGCTGGGCGGACCGGAAACCCTGATGATCGGCCGCGTGCTGTGGGATGAATATTTCACGAATAACGACTGGGCCATGGCTTCGTCCGTGACGGTGCTGGTGATCCTGCTGATCCTCGTGCCGATGGCCATTTTTAACAAATACAAGACCGACCAGGACGCGGAGGAGCGCACATGAACGGACGTACCTTCCTGCAGCGCTGGTTCGGGCGCGGCTGGCTCTCGCTGGGCTATTTGTTCCTCTACCTGCCCATCATCGTGCTGATCGTCTTCTCGTTCAACAGCTCGCGCCAGGACATGGTGTGGAGCGGCTTTTCGCTGCGCTGGTACAGCGAGTTGATGAGCGATGCGGAAATCATTTCGGGCTTCGGCTTGTCCCTGAAGATCGCCTTCATGTCGGCCACTTCGTCCGTCATCCTCGGCACGTTTGCCGCCTTTGCCTTGACCAGCTACCAGCGCTTCCGCGGCCGCACGGTGTTTTCCGCCATGGTCAGCGCGCCGTTGGTGATGCCGGAAGTGATCATCGGCCTGTCCCTGCTGCTGATGCTGGTGTCCATGCAAAAGGTCTTCGGTTTTCCCGAGCGGGGCGTGCTGACCATCTGGCTCGGCCACACCCTGCTGGGCATGGCGTATGCGGCCGTGGTGGTGCAGTCGCGCCTGCAGGAAATGAGCAAGTCCCTGGCGGAAGCGGCCATGGACCTGGGCTGCCGCGCGCACCAGGTGTTCTTCCTCGTGACCCTGCCGAACATCACGCAGGCGCTGGCCTCGGCCTGGCTGCTGACGTTTACCCTGTCGCTCGACGACGTGGTGCTCTCCGCGTTCCTGTCCGGCCCCGGTTCGACGACGATGCCGCTGGTGATCTTCTCGCGCGCGCGCCTGGGGCTCGATCCGCGCGTCAATGCCATCGCCGCGCTGACCATCCTCGTCGTGACGATTGCCGTGATCGCGTATGCCGTGATGCTGGCGCGCGCCGACCGCAGACGCCGCAAGCAGATGTCTGCGGCGTATTCGGCGGACCAGGAGTAAGCTGCTTGTAAACTGACACAGGAGACGACCATGACGGAAAACACCAGCTGGCATGCACGGGCCGCAGAGATCAAGATCGATGGCCGCGCCTTCATCAACGGCGAACGGGTCTCGGCCAGGTCAGGCCGGACTTTCGACAATCTGTCGCCCATCGACGGGCGCTTGCTGGGGCAGGTGGCCCGCTGCGACGGCGCCGACGTGGAGGCGGCCGTGCAGGCCGCGCGCGCCGCTTTTGACGACCGCCGCTGGGCCGGTAAATCGCCGGCGCAGCGCAAGCGGGTATTGATCAAGTTCGCCGACCTGGTGCAGAAATACGGTCCCGAGCTGGCCCTGCTGGAAACCCTGGACATGGGTAAACCGATCAAGTACAGCCAGAGCGTGGACGTGGGCGCCACGGCCAACTGCCTGCGCTGGTACGGCGAGGCGATCGACAAGGTCTACGATGAAATCGCCCCGACGCCCGCCAACAGCCTGGCCCTGATCACGCGCGAACCGGTGGGCGTCGTCGCCGCCATCGTGCCGTGGAATTATCCGATGATCATGGCTGCCTGGAAGATCGCGCCCGCCCTCGCGGCCGGCAACAGCGTGATCTTGAAACCGTCGGAAAAATCGCCGCTGACGGCGCTGCGCCTGGCCGACATCGCGCTGGAAGCGGGCGTGCCGGCGGGCGTCTTCAACGTGCTGTCCGGCTACGGCAACGAGGCCGGTGCCGCGCTGGCGCTGCACATGGATGTCGATTGCATCGGTTTTACGGGTTCCACGCGCACGGGGAAACTGATCGTGCAGATGGCGGGCCAGTCGAATCTGAAACGGGCGTGGACGGAACTGGGCGGCAAGTCCGCCAACATCGTGTGCGCCGATTGCCCGGACCTGGACAAGGCCGTGGCGGCCGCCGTCGGCTCCATCTTCTTCAACCAGGGCGAAAGCTGCAATGCGCCTTCGCGCCTGTTCGTGGAAGAATCGATCAAGGAAGAATTCCTCGCCAAGGCGCTGGCCATGCTGCCCCGCTTCCAGCCGGGCGACCCGCTCGATGAAGCCACCGTCATGGGCGCCATCGTCGACGCCACGCAAATGCAAACGGTGATGGGCTATATCGCGTCCGGCAAGAGCGAAGGCGCGCAGCTGCTCGGCGGCGGCGAGGCCGTGCGCCTTGATACGGGCGGCTACTACGTGCAGCCGACCATCTTTGGCGTGGATGCCGGCATGACGATCGCGCGCGAAGAGATCTTCGGGCCCGTGCTGTCCGTGCTGGGCTTTACGGATATCGCCGAGGCGGTAAAGCAGGCCAACGCCACGCCCTACGGCCTGCAGGCGGCCGTGTGGACCTCGGACATCAGCAAGGCCATCCAGACGGCGCGCGCCCTGCGCGCAGGCACCGTGCACGTCAACCAGTACGACGGCGACGACATCACCGTGCCGTTCGGCGGCTACAAGCAGTCGGGCAACGGGCGCGACAAGTCGCTCCATGCGCTGGACAAGTACACGGAGCTGAAGACGACGTGGATACAGGTGGGATAGGGATTTGCGCCTGCGGTGTTGTCGGATTACGGCCTGCGGCCTAATCCGACCTACCCGACCTACCCGACCTATAGCGTGGATGGTTTCGTAGGTCGGCTTAGCGCGCAGCGCGTAAGCCGACTTGGACGTAAAACAAACTACATCAGAAGCAGTGTTCCAGCGCCGGGAAGCTGCCATCCTTGACGGCCTTCACATAGCCGGTGACGGCGTCGTCGATGCTGGCCGCGCCTTCCATGAAGTTGCGCACGAAGCGCGCCTTGCGGCCTGGGAAGACGCCCAGCATGTCGTGCATGACGAGGACCTGGCCCGAGCAGTCGGGACCGGCGCCGATGCCGATGGTGGGGATCGTCAGCATGTCGGTCACTTCCTTGCCCAGCTGCGACGGCATGGCTTCCATCAGCACGATGGCGGCACCCGCGTTTTGCAGCACCAGCGCGTCGTTTTTCAGTTCGGCGGCGCTTTCCGTGCTCTTGCCTTGCACTTTATAACCGCCCAGCTGGTGCACGAATTGCGGCGTCAGGCCGATGTGGGCGCAGATGGGGATGCCGCGCTCGGTGAGGAAACGGACGGTCTCGGCCAGCCAGGCGCCGCCTTCGATCTTGATCATGTGCGCGCCCGCCTGCATCAGGATGACGGCGTTGGCATAGGCCGTTTCAGGCGTGCCGTACGCGCCGAACGGCAGGTCGGACAGGATCATGGCCGACTTGCTGCCGCGCGCCACGGACGCCGTGTGGTAGGCCAGTTCGGCCACGGTGACGGGCAGGGTGGAGTTCAGGCCGTTGCAGACCATGCCGAGCGAATCGCCGATCAGCAGGATCTCCACGCCGCAGCGGTCCATCAGCGACGCGAAGCTGGCGTCATAGCAGGTCAGCATGGTGATCTTTTCGCCGGCGGCGCGCAGCGTGGCCAGGGTGTGGATGGTCACGGCCTTGTTGGCGACAGGCTTGGATGGCGCCGGCGCCGGTGTGGCGGCCTTGTCTTTTGCGGCCAGATCTGTTCCTTGCAAATAAGCGGACATAGGTATTCTCTAGAGTGAATGGGGGGTGATGCTATTGCGACGCCGCTAGTGTAGTACTTTATATGGCGGCGTGCAGGGGCGGCATTGTAGTGTATGTCTGGCGCGGCGGCTCAGAGCTGGCTGATGGCCTGGTCGGCCACGCCCGCCAGATAGCCTTGCGCCGGGCCGAGTCCGGGCACGGAGATGGCGGGCGCGAGGGCCAGCAGCGGCACCAGCACGAAGGCCCGCTCGGTGAGGCGCGGATGCGGCACCGTCAGGGTGGCGCTGGCGATCTGTGCATCGCCGTACAGCAGCAAGTCCAGGTCCAGGGTGCGCGGGGCATTGCGGTAAGGCCGTTCGCGTCCGTGCGCCGCCTCGATGGCGTGCAGGGCCTGCAGCAGTTCCTCCGCCGGCAGGGTGGTCGCGATGCGCGCCACGGCGTTGATGTAGTCGTCGCCGCTGGAATCGATGGGCGCCGTGCGGTAGCTGGCCGAGGCGTCCAGCAAGCTGGCGCCGGGCAGGCGCGCCAGGCGCGCGATCGCATCCTGCACGTTGGCGCGCGCGTCGCCCAGGTTCGCCCCGATGCCGATGTAAGCGATCACTGACATTATTCGCCGCTGCTGCTGCCGGTGGTGGTGCTTCCGCCGCCTGTGCCCGTCTTGCTGCGTGTGCTGCGGCGCGGCGGGCGCTTCTTCTTGACGGCGCCCGGTGCGGCATTGGCGCTGACGAGCAGCGCTTCGCGCGTTTCCTCGTCGCCTTCATAAAAGGCCGTCCACCATTCGCCGATGTCCGCGTCGATCTCGCCCGAGGCGCAGCGCAGCAGCAGGAAGTCGTAGCCGGCGCGGAAGCGCAGGTGCTCGAGCAGCTTGTACGGCGCCTTGCCGACGCGGCGCTCGAAGCGCGGCTGCATCGACCAGATGTCGCGCATGTCGGAACCGATCTTGCGCTGCAAGGCCAGTTTTTCCGTCTGCGAATCGAGCACGTCGTCGGCCGCCAGGTGCAGCGCGGGGATCGTCGACTCGCCGGCGGCGCGGTAGGCCGTCCATTTTTCCAGCACCTGGTGCCACAGCAGCGAGGCAAACAGGAAGCCCGGCGAGACGGTCTTGCCGGCGGCGATGCGCTGGTCCGTGGCGTCCAGCGCCAGGGTGACGAATTTCGCGCCCAGCGGCTGCTCCAGCACCACGTCGAGCAGCGGCAGCAGGCCGTGATGCAAGCCTTCCTTGCGCAGCTGCTGCAGGCAGGCCAGCGCGTGGCCGCTCATCAGGAGTTTCAGCATTTCGTCGAACACGCGCGGCGCCGGCACGTTGTTGATCAGCGGCGCCATGACGGGAATCGGCGCGGCCGTGTGCGGCTCGATGGTGAATTTCAGCTTGGCGGCGAAGCGCACCACGCGCAGCATGCGCACGGGGTCTTCGCGGTAGCGCTCTTCCGGCTTGCCGATCATGCGCAAGGTCTTGGCGCGGATGTCTTCCACGCCGCCGTGGTAATCGAGCACTTCCTGCGTGGCCGGGTTGTAGTACATGGCGTTGATGGTGAAGTCGCGGCGCAGCGCGTCTTCGTGCTGCAAACCGAAGGTGTTGTCGCGCAGGACGCGGCCATGTTCATCCTTGGGCGCCGAATCGGCGCCGGCGCCGCGGAAGGTCGTCACTTCCAGCAAATCCTGGCCGAACATCACGTGCACGATCTGGAAGCGCTTGCCGATGATGAAGGCGCGGCGGAACAAGCGCTTGACCTGTTCCGGCGTGGCGTTGGTGGCGATGTCGAAGTCTTTGGGTTTGACGCCCAGCAGCAGGTCGCGCACGGCGCCGCCGACGACAAAGGCCTCGAAGCCCGCTTCCTGCAGGCTGCTGGTGACGCGGATGGCATTCGACGATACCAGTTTCGGGTCGATTCCGTGTTGCGCAGGACCGAGCACGATGGGTGCCGTGGTGTCGCGCACTGCCTCTTTTTTAACGCCGAGGATCTTGCGGATGAATTTTTTAATCATTGAATAAGTGGAGTGATGGCCAGCCGTGGAGGGATGCGTGTGCGCTTAAGGCGGCATTGGGGTTGGTCGCGACCGGGTGGGTCACGACGGACATGAGCGGAATGTCGTTGTGCGAATCGCTGTAAAAATAGCTGCGCTCGAACTGTCCCAGTTCCTTGCCCATCTTTTCCAGCCAGGCATGGGTGTGGGTCAGCTTGCCCGCACCGAGAGTCGGCGTGCCCACCAGCTTGCCCGTGACATTGCCTTCGGCGTCATATTCGGGCATGGCGGCCAGCAAGTGTTCGACGCCGAGCGCGTCGGCGATGGGCTTGGTGATGAAATGGTTGGTTGCCGTGACGATGGCCAGCAGGTCGCCCGCGTCCTGGTGCTGCTTGATCAGCGCCACGACTTCCGGGCGGATGGCCGGCAAGACCACTTCGGCCATGAATTGCCGGTGCAGCGCTTCGAGGCGTTCGCGCGGGAATTGCGCCAGGGTGCCCAGCGAGAATTCCAGGTATTCCACCGGATCGAGCGTGCCGGCCTGGTATTGCGCGAAAAATTCGTCATTGCGGCGGGTGAATTCGGCGGCGTCCACGGCACCGATGCGTACCAGGAATTCGCCCCACTCGTGATCCGAGTCGATGGGCAGCAGGGTGTGGTCGAGGTCAAACAGGGCCAGATTCATCATTCTTTCGCTTCCGCCTGCAGCAACTCGCGCAACAAAGGCAAGGTGATCGGGCGTTGGGTTTCCAGGGAGTAGAGGTCGAGAGAGTCCAGCATCGTCGACAGCGAACGCATGTCGCGCCGGAAATGGGACAGCAGATAGGGTAACACGCCGGGCGACAAGGTCAAGCCGCGGGTGGCGGCCGCCTGGGTCAGGGCAGCGATTTTTTCATCGTCCGTCAAGCCGTGGATCTGGTAGATCAAACCCCAGCCCATGCGCGTGCGCAAGTCTTCGCGCACGGGCAGCACGGCGGGCGGCACGGCGCCGCTGCACACCATGTAAGCCTTGTTGGCGCGGATTTCATTGAACAGGGCAAAGGCGTCGATCTGCGCCAGCGGCGACAGCTTTTCGCAGTCGTCGAGCAGGTACAAATCCACGTCGGGCGAGTAGACGAATTCGGACTCGATCGAGAATGGCGAAATGTAGCGCGCGCGCTCGGTGCTGGCCAGGGCCTTGAGCAGATGGCTCTTGCCGGCGGCCAGTTCGCCCCACAGATAGGCAAAATGCTCGCGCGACGTGCGCGCGGCGAACTGGCGCATCAGCTGCGCCACTTCGGCATTCTGTCCCACCTCGAAGGTATCGAGGCTGTGCGCCTGGTCTGTGCCTAAATCGAGCACCAGTTGTTTCATGGCGTACGCCTTGTCCTGTTTTTCATTACTGCTTGTGCATCATTGGTATTGCCAGGTTGATATGATATCCGCTTTTACTATGCATTATAGAAGGTGCTGGATAGATAGTGGCGCCGAAGATGCTTAAAAGCGACCATCAGGACGGCAGAAGCGGGCAAGGCGAGCAGTACGCCGACGAAACCGAACAATTGTCCGAAGGCCAATAAGGCGAAGATCACGGCCAGCGGATTCAAGCCGATGCGTTCGCCCACCAGGCGCGGCGTGAGGAAAAAGCCTTCGATGACCTGGCCGCAGCCGTAGATGACGGCCACGGCGATCACGCCGCTCCAATCGGCAAACTGCAGCAGGGCGGCGATCAGGGCCAGCATCAGGCCCAGGCCGAAGCCCAGGTAGGGAATGAATACCAGCAAGCCCGTGATGATGCCCACCGGCAATGCCACCTCGAAGCCGGCGATGGCCAGGGCCACCGAGTAATACGTGGCCAGCACCAGCATCACCAGCAGCTGGCCGCGCAGGTATTGCGCCAGCAGGGTATCGACTTCCTGCGCCATGCCCACCGTGCGGCCGACCCAGCGGCGCGGCACGGCGCCGGCGATGCGCGCCAGCATCGGGTGCCAGTCCAGCAACAGGTAGAACAGCACCACGGGGATCAGCACGACGGTGGCCAGCCAGCCCAGCACGGCCGTGCCGCCGATGCGGGCCGAGGCCAGCACAGTGCTCCAGATTTCATCGCCGCTGGTGGCCATCTGCTGGCTCAGCATGCGCTTGATGCCCGTGCCGTCCAGGCGCACGCGGATGCCCAGGTCGCGCAGCTTTGGCGCCAGGAAGTCATTCGCCTTGCTGAGAAACTGGGGAATCTGTGCCTGCAGCAGGGGGATTTCCTTTTGCAGCACGGGCACGACGATCAGCACCAGCGCCGTGATGGCGAGGAAAAACAACACCACGATGACCAGCACGGCCAGCGGGCGCGGCACATAAAGGCGCTTGTAGTGCAGGCGCTGCAGGCGGTCCACGCCGGGATTGAGCACGTAGGCGAGGATGGCCGCCGCCAGGAAGGGCGTCAGGATGGGGCCCAGGCTGACCAGCAACAGCAGAAATGCCAGCCAGACCGCGATCCAAAATGCTGTTTGCTTCTGTTCGGCGGTGATCGGAAATGGCATGGGGTTTGGGCTGTTGCGTTAAAAAAAGGCAGTTAATTACGAAATTGTGGGGGCAGTTTGATAAAATAGCGTCTTGATCGACCGAATTCACCGGCTGGCCGCCTGTCGCAGGGTGTCAAAAACATCCACGCGCGCGCGTGCCGGCGGGTATCCGCCTTCTATTTTACCGCCTCCGCTGCCCCCACACCATGAACCAGACTTCTAATGTTTCCCTTTCCTACCGTGACGCTGGCGTCGATATCGACGCGGGCGACGCTTTAGTCGAAGCAATCAAGCCGTTTGCCAAGCGCACCCTGCGCGAAGGCGTGATGGGCGGCCTGGGCGGTTTTGGCGCCATGTTTGAAATCAGCAAGAAGTACAAGGAACCGGTGCTGGTCTCGGGCACCGACGGCGTGGGCACGAAATTGCGCCTGGCGTTCGAATTGAACCGCCACGACACGGTCGGCATCGACCTGGTCGCCATGAGCGTCAACGATATCCTGGTGCAAGGCGCCGAACCCCTGTTCTTCCTCGACTACTTCGCTTGCGGCAAGCTGGACGTGGCGATTGCCACCGACGTCATCAAGGGCATCGCCCAGGGTTGCGAGCAGGCCGGTTGCGCGCTGATCGGCGGCGAAACGGCGGAAATGCCGAGCATGTACCCGGCCGGCGAATACGACCTGGCAGGCTTTGCCGTCGGCGCCGTGGAAAAATCGAAAATCATCGACGGCACCAAGATCGCCCCGGGCGACGTGGTGCTGGGTCTGGCCTCGTCGGGCGTGCACTCGAACGGTTACTCGCTGGTGCGCAAGATCATCGAAGTGGCGAAACCGGACCTGGAAGGCGACTTCCATGGCCGTAAGCTGGCCGACGTGCTGATGCAGCCGACGCGCATCTACGTCAAGCCGCTGCTGGCGCTGATGGATGCCATGGAAGTCAAGGGCATGGTGCACATCACCGGCGGCGGCCTGGTGGAAAACATCCCGCGCGTGCTGCAGCCCGGCCTGGTGGCCGAGCTGGACTCGAAGGCATGGACCATGCCGCCGCTGTTCACGTGGCTGCAACAGCACGGCGGCGTGGCTGACGCCGAGATGCACCGCGTCTTCAACTGCGGCATCGGCATGACCGTCATCGTCTCGCAGGAAAACGCGGACGCCGCCATCGCCCAGTTGCAAGCGGCCGGCGAAACCGTCTCGCGCATCGGCACCATCCGCGCCCGCGTGGGCGAGGAGCATCAAACAGTTGTTATCTAAGCTGTCGCTTGAACAAACAAGGCAGGCACTCGCAAGAGGCCTGCCTTTTTTTTACGCCGCGATCTCTTACCGCGCTTACCGCGCGTGCGCCGGCTTCATGCGGCCATCGGGCTGCGAGCCTCCTTTCCCGATCATGGCCACGCTGACGGCCGAGACGAGGGAGGCGAACAGGATGTAGCCGACGATGTGCCACGGTTCGCCATTGCCTGTCTTTAGCAGGTAGGTGGCGATGATGGGCGTCAGGCCGCTGGCGAAGATGCCGGAGAACTGGTACACGAAGGAGATGCCCGTGTAGCGTACCTTGGCGTCGAACAGGTCGCAGAACAGGGCCGCTTCCGGGCCATACACGGCCGAATACAGCACGCCCAGCGGGATGATCACGGAACACCACAGCAGCAGGGGATTGTCGGCGTGGTTGAGCATGATCCAGAAGGCGGGAATGGCCGACACGCCCGTGATCAGCGAACCCCAGAAAAATACCTTGCTGCGGCCGATGCGGTCCGACAGGCGGCCGAAGAAGGGGATGCAGAAGCACATCACGACGGCCGACGCCATCACGCCCATCAGCGCTTCCGTGCGGTCTATCTTGATGGTGTTGGTCAGGTAGGTGATGGAAAAGACGCCGAAGATATTGAAAAACACGCCGTCGATATAGCGCGCGCCCATGCCTTTTAATACATTGCCCGGATAGCGTTTCAAGAGGTCGAAGAAGGGGATCTGCGTCTCCGCGTTCTTTTCCTTCACAGCCTGGAATTCCGGCGTTTCCATCACGTTCAAACGTATCCACATGCCGATGAAGACGAGGGCCGCCGACAGGATGAAGGCCACGCGCCAGCCCCACGACAGGAACTGCGCATCCGTCAGGCTGTACGACAGGATCGCCACCACGCCGGAAGCGAGGCACAGGCCGATGGCCAGGCCGATCTGCGGCAGGCTGGCATAGAAGCCGCGGTCCTTCGGCGGCGCGTATTCGTACGCCATCAGCACGGCGCCGCCCCATTCGCCGCCCAGGCCGATGCCCTGCAGCACGCGCAGGAACAGCAGCAGGCCGGGCGCCCAGTAGCCGATATGGTCATAGGTGGGCAGCACGCCGATGAGGAAGGTGGAGATGCCCATGATCATCAGGGTCATGACCAGCATGCTCTTGCGGCCGATCTTGTCGCCGAAATGGCCGAAGATCACGCCGCCGATGGGGCGCGACAGAAAGCCCACGGCGAAGGTGCCGTAGGCCAGCATGGTCGAGACGAGCGGATCGCCGCCCGGGAAATACAGCTTGCTGAACACGATGCCGGCGACGACGCCGTATAAGAAAAAGTCGTACCACTCGATGGTGGCGCCGATCACGCTGGCCATCACGACTTTCCGCAGCTCTCTGGCCTTTTTCGGATGGTTCGGATTGTTGTCCATATCTAGTCTCCAATCGATATCGATTATGTATTTTTTTTAGATGGTTGGCTTGCTGCCGCCGCGCGGATGGCGCGGCGGCCGGTACAGGCGGGCCGGTTGCCCGCCGCTGGCATCCTCCTTGGTCAGGTGGAATTCGGTGGAATGGGATCGCCGAGGGGCGGGTCAGGCCGCCTGCGGCAGCCGCACGGCGTCCGCGAGGATCATGTCGGCGGCTTTTTCGGCGATCATGATGGTGGGCGCGTTGGTGTTGCCCGAGACGATTTCCGGCATGATCGACGCATCGACGACGCGCAGGTTCTGCATGCCGTGCACGCGCAGGCGCGCATCGACGACGGCCATGGCGTCATGGCCCATCTTGCAGGTGCCGCTGGGGTGGTAGATGGACTGGCTGAAGCGTCGCGCCGCGTCCAGCAGCTGCGCGTCCGTCTCGAATTGCGGGCCGGGCACAAATTCGGCAATGATGTGCGGCGCCAGCGACGGCGCGGCGGCGATTTTTCGGGCCACGCGCAGGGCGGCGATCGCCGTCTGCTGGTCGCGCGGGTCGGACAGATAGTTGGGATAAATGCCCGGATAGGCGAAGGGATCGGCGGACTTGATCGATACGTGGCCGCGGCTGTGCGGGCGCAGCTGGCACACGGACGAGGTGAAGGCGGAAAACGGATGCGCGCCTTCGCCCGGCTTGTCGGCGCTCAGCGGCTGCATGTGGAACTGGATGTCGGGCCGCGTGACTTCCGGCGAGGATCGGGTAAATACCGTCACCTGGCTGGCCGCCAGGGTCAAGGGGCCGGAACGCGAAAACACATACTGCATGCCCACCCACAGCTTGCCCCACAGGCTGTTGACTTCATCGTTCAGGGTTTTCAGGCGCGTCTTGAAGACCAGGCGGATCTGCAAATGGTCTTGCAGGTTCTGTCCCACGCCGGGCAAATCGTGCACCAGAGGCACGCCCACCTCTTGCAGCAGGGCGCGCGGACCCACGCCCGAGCATTGCAGGATCTGCGGCGAGCCGATGGCGCCCGCGCATAAAATCACTTCGCCGCTGGCGCGCGCCTGGCGCAGCTGGCCATCTTGCCGGTACTCGATGCCGACGGCGCGCTTGCCCTCGAACAGCACGCGCGTGATCTGCGCCCGCACTTCCACGCGCAGGTTGGCGCGCTTGCGGGCCGGGCGCAGAAAGGCTTTCGCCGTGCTCCAGCGCAGCCCGTTGCTGGCCGTCTGCTGGAAGTAGCCGACACCTTCCTGCGTGGCGCCGTTGTAGTCCGCATTGAAGGGGATGCCGCTTTCCGTGGCGCCGGCAATAAAATGCTCGGCGATGGGACGGCGCAGGCGCAGGTCCGACACTTTTAACGGGCCGCCCACGCCGTGGTAATCGCTGGCGCCGCGTTCCTGGTCTTCCGATTTTTTAAAGTAGGGCAGCACCTCGGCATAGCTCCAGCCTGCGTTGCCCAGTTCGGCCCAACGGTCGTAGTCTTCTTTCTGGCCGCGCACGTACAGCAGACCGTTGAGCGAACTGGAGCCGCCCAGCACCTTGCCGCGCGGCCATTGCAGCTGGCGTCCGGCGATACCGGCGTCCGCTTCAGTGCGGTAGCACCAGTCCAGCTTCGGGTCGTGCATGGTCTTGAAATAGCCGACCGGCACGTGTATCCACGGATTGTTGTCCTTGCCGCCCGCTTCCAGCAGCAATACCTGGTTACGGCTGTCGTGCGACAGCCGGTTGGCCAGCACGCAGCCCGCGGAACCGGCGCCGACGACGATGTAATCGTAGTGTGTTTGCAACATGGTGCTTGTCTCCTGCGTTGCGGCATCGCAGCCGCCTCGACGGGCGTTTTTTGCGATACACTGGTCTTTATTAATTGTTTTTGGAACGTCTGGTTCCATTTATAAAAGACGTGCAGCACCGGAACAAGCGGAAAAAGCCGCATACGCGAGAGGTGAAACAGAACATGCATGATGCGTTTCAAAAACGGCCGGCCGAGGCCGAAGAGAGTGGTGCGGCGGGTGGACAGACAGGCGCCGCTGCCGCGGCCAGTCATGGCGACGAGGCGCGCGGCTTGCGCGTGCTGCGCCTGATCGAGCACCTGGCCAGCGCCAGCCAGCCGCTGACCCTGTCGCAGCTGGCCGCGCGCATGCAGGTGCCCAAGGCCAGCATGATGCGCCTGCTCGACACCCTGGAACAGCACGGCTATGTGCTGCGCACCCCCGTGGGGCGCGGTTATGTGCCCGGTGCCGCGTCCACCAACCTGGCGCTGGCGACCCTGCGCAACAATGCCCTGATCCGCGTCAGCCGCAGCATCCTGGGCAGCCTGGTGGCGGCCACGGGCGAGACGTGCAATCTGGCCATTCCAGAGGGCAATGCGATCGTGTACGTGGACCGGGTGGAAACGCAGGAGCCGCTGCGGCTGCACCTGGTGCTGGGCACGCGCGCGCCCATGCATTGCACGGCCAGCGGAAAGCTGTTCCTGGCGCACATGAGTTTGCTGGAGCGGCGCGAATTGCTGGCCATGCTGACCCTGGAGGCGCGCACGCCGAAGAGCATCACGGATCCCGTGCTGCTCGAGCGCGAGATCGTGCGCATCGCGCGGCTGGGCATCGGCATCGATGACGAGGAATTCGTGCACGGCATGGTGGCCGTGGCCGTGCCCATCTGCGCGGCCGACGGACGCATCGTGGCGGCCGTCGCCTGCCACGCGCCCGTGGCGAGAAAGTCCGTGGAGCAATTGCTGCAACATGTGCCGCAATTAAAAGAAGCGGCCGTCAAGCTGCGGCCGCTGCTGCTGGCAGAAAGCAGCTAGGGTTTCAGGACCTTTGCTACCTTGGCCGCCCTGAGGCGGAACGCATCGGGCATGCCCGAGCCCAGCAGCGGACGCAGATACAGGCGGAAGGCATCGGTCACGTCCGTGCCGCTGGCGCTGATGAATTCGTCTTCCATGGTGCGCGTCCTGCCCGCCACGTCGGAAAGGGGCAGCAGTTCGTAATCGACGGAATAAAAACCCGTGCGCTTGATGGCCACGGAACCGTCGCGCTCGCCCCACATGGCGAACTGCACGGCCTTTTCGCCCACTTCCCGCGCTTCGCGTTGATCGATATCAGAGACGCAGCCGATGAAGGAGCGCTGCAGATAGCCGAAGGTATCGCCGCGCACGCGCTTGATGCCCAGCCTGGCCTTGATCTCGTCGCACAGCAGGTCGGCCAGCGCGCCCGTGCCGGACAACTGCACGTTGCCGTGCGCATCGCGCTCCACTTCCTTGGCCAGCAGGCTGGCGATCGGCTCGCCCGACGCATCGTGGATGCCTTCCGAGACGGCGATCACGCAGCGGCCATACTTTTCATAGGTGGCTTTCACGTCGGCGAGAAATTGATCCAGCGCAAAGACGCGTTCGGGCAGGTAGATCAGGTGCGGACCGTCGTCGGGGAACTTCTTGCCCAGCGCCGAGGCTGCCGTCAGAAAGCCCGCGTGGCGGCCCATCACCACGCCCACGTAGACGCCGGGCAGGGCCGCGTTGTCGAGGTTGGCGCCGGCGAAGGCCTGGGCGACGAAGCGCGCGGCGGAGGGAAAGCCGGGCGTGTGGTCGCTGCCGACGAGGTCGTTGTCGATGGTTTTCGGGATGTGGATGCAGCGCAGCGGGTAGCCGGCCTTGTGCGCTTCCTCGCTGACGATGCGCACCGTGTCGGACGAGTCATTGCCGCCGATGTAAAAGAAGTGTTCGATCTCGTGCGCGCGCAAGACTGCGAAGATTTGCTGGCAATAGGCGATGTCCGGCTTGTCGCGCGTGGAACCGAGCGCCGACGAGGGTGTGGCGGCCACCAGTTCCAGGTTGTGGCTGGTTTCCTGCGTCAGATCGACGAATTCTTCATTGACGATGCCGCGCACGCCGTGCAGCGCGCCATACACGCGCGTGACGTGCTGGAAGCGCCGCGATTCCAGCACCACGCCCACCAGCGACTGGTTGATGACGGCGGTGGGGCCGCCTCCCTGGGCGACAAGAATTTTTCCAGACGGCATGGGAACTCCTCGGGGCTAGAATGGCCCTCCAGCCTACTCCATTTTTGCCGGAGCGCTGGATTTTCCGATATGTTTATCGAGGAATTGTTCGCTCTGCTGCCAGAAATCGGCATGGGTTTGCGGCAGCACCCAGTCGTGCCCTTCCTCGCCATACTCTATCCATTGGGCGTGGGCATTGGTCTTGCGGATGACATCGAATAGTGCGCGCGCCTCGGACAGGGGCACGATATGGTCGGTGTAGCCGTGGGCCATCAGCAGCGGGGCGCGGATGCGTGCAGGCTGCTGGCGCGGTGAATTATCGCGCAGCAAGATCTTGTCCTTGTCCGCATCACCCAGCAGCATGGCCAGCGTATAGCTTTCATTGCTGTTACGCAAAGCGTCATCGAGCCACCAGTTGACTTCATCCTTGAGTTCCCGCAAATCGGGGATGCTGGACCAGGCTATGCCGCAGCGAAACAGGGCCGGATCGCGCCCCAGTCCCATCAGCGTGGCATAGCCGCCGTAGCCGCCGCCGGCCAGGCAGATGCGCTGCGGATCGGCGATGCCTTCGGCAATGGCCCAGTGCGCTGCATCGGCGATATCGTCCTGCATGGCCAGGCCCCATTGTTTCCAGCCGGCGCGGAAATGGCGCGCGCCCAGTCCCGTGCTGCCCCTGTAATCTGGCTCCAGCACGGCATAGCCGCGCGATGCCAGAAACTGGCTGGGCGGATTCCATCCCCAGGCGCCCCGCTCCCAGGGACCATCATGAATCAGCACCACGAGCGGCAACTGGCGGTTGCCGTCCTTGGGCAAGGTCAGCCAGGCGGGCATGGTCAGGCCGTCGCGGGCTTTGACGTGCATCAATTGTCTTGACGCCATGTGCTCGGCGGCGACGGCAGGGAAAGCCTTGCCCAAGGGGATCAGCTTGCCGCTGGCCCGTTCGAACAAGCGATAGATGGGGGGCTGGACATCGGACCAGCTCGATACGAGCACGAAGGGCGCGTCGGCGCGTAGCGCCACGCTCAGCGTATTGACCGTAGCGGGCAGGCGCGTATTGATGGTTTGCTGCATGGCCTGCATATCCGCGTCGAGCCACAAGGTGGTTTCCGCATCGGTCCGGTAGCGGATACCGAGTAACTTCGTATCGTCATGCACCATGGTGGCCTCGATATCATAGTCGGGCGAGGCGAGCAGCGGGGCGCCATCGAGCCGCTGGCCTTGCTGGTCGAATCGGTATAGCGCTAGCTTGTCGCCGCCATTGCGCGCATACACGTACAACTGGCCGTCCGGCGCCAGGAACGCGGGGGCGATGGCTTCGCCGGCGGGATCTTGCGGTATTGCCTGTGCCAGTTTGCGCCAAGTGCCGGCTGGCCGGTCAAAGGTGTAGGCCATGTTGCGCTTGGCTGCGAATTCCTTGTCCATGCGCCAGGCGACGCCTGAGTCGCTCATCCAGTACAGCAGGTCTGGCGGCATGTTCACGGTTTCGTAGCCGCCCGTCAGCGTGTTGAGACGGCCGGTCGAGGTGTCGGCGATCGAGTTCAGTGCGCTCAGATGGGTGCGCCAGACATACACGAAATCGCCTCGCTGCGCGCTGATGTCATCGATCAGGAAGGTCGACCATGGCTGCAGCAGCATGCCAGGCTTGTCGCGCACGATGCCTTCGCGGGTGGCCAGTTGACGATAGCCGCTACCATCCTTGTTCACGGCAAACATACCTGAAGCAAACCGTTGCCGTCCCTGGCCGCGCTGCCTGTCCACCAGACCGTAGGCCAGGCGTTCGTTATTGACCCACTGGAAGTTGGCGATATCCGCATCGTTGAAGTAAGCCACCACCGTGGCTTGCATGCTTGCCAGGTCCAGCACGCTCAGGCGCACGCGCTGACGCTCGCCGGCCGGCAAGACCCGCATGGCCAGAGAGCGCCCATCGGGCGACAGCGTGGCGCCGCTCAGCGAGCGGGGCGCAAAGAACAGGCTTGCCGGCAGTGCGGGCGCGGCGGCCGGAGCGGCAACTGCCGTTGCCCTGCCTTGTGCCTGTGCAAACGGCGGGGCGGCGAGCGCGAGCGCGAGGGAGAACAGCCCGCAGGAGGAGAGCACGCGCAACATTGGTAACTTCATTCTTTCCATTCCTCGGTGATTCGTGACAGCATAGGGAGCAGTCCCAACTGCTGCAGGACGTTACTGGCTGGCGCCGCCAGGCCCGATATGGCGCGTCAGAAATTTCTCCACGCGCTGCCAGAAATCGTAGCGGGTGGCCGGCAAGGCCCAGCCGTGGCCTTCCGTGGCATATTCCACCCATTCCACCTGTGCGTTGGTCTTGCGCACGGCATCGTAGAACTGGCGGCCATGGGGCAGCGGCACGCGCTGGTCGGCGCTGCCATAGGCCAGCAGCAAGGGTTGCGTGATGCGCGCCGCCTGCTGCAACGGCGAGGTGGCCTTGAACTGGGCCGCATCCCTGACCGGGTCGCCGATCAGGATGGGCATGCCGTATTGGCGGTAGTGCTCGGACACGTCCGAGTAGCCGCCCCAGCTGCCATTGCGCAGCAGCTCAATGTCGGTGACGCCGATCCAGTCGATGCCGCAGCGGTACAGGTCCGCGTCGTTGATCAGGCCCATCAAGGCGGCATAGCCGCCATAGCTGGCGCCGGCGATGCAGATGCGCTGCGGGTCGGCGATGCCTTCGGCTATCGCCCACCGCGCGCCATCGGCGATGTCATCCTGCATTTTCAAACCCCATTGCTTCCAGCCTGCCTGGAAGTGGTGCTGGCCGTAGCCCGTGCTGCCCCGGTATTCCGGTTCCAGCACCACATAGCCGCGCGAGGCCAGGAATTGGCTCTCGGCATTCCAGTTCCAGCTGCCGCGCACCCAGGGGCCGCCATGCACGAGCACTACCATGGGGCGCTTTTTTGCCCCTCCCTTGGGGATGGTCAGCCAGGCTGGAATGTCGAGACCATCACGGGCCTTGTAATGACGCAAGTCCTTGTTGGCCATTTGCGATGGCAGGATGGCGGGACGGGCGCTGCCCAGTACGCTCAGGCTGCCCGTCTCGCTGTTGAACAGGTGGTAGGTGATGGGCATGGTGTCGGAAACGCTGCGCACGAGGATGAAAGGCGTGGCCGAGCGCCAGCCGGTGGACAGGCTGTTGATGCTCATGGGCAGCAAGGCGTTGACCTGCTTTTGCATGGCTTGCATCTTTTCATCGAACCATAGCGTGGTTTGCGCATCGGTTTCATAGCGCAAGCCCAGCAGGCCGCCGCTGCCGCCCAGCATTTCCGCCTGTACGTCGAAGTCGGGCGAGGCGACCAGGGGCGTGTCATCCAGGCGATTCTTCGCCAGGTCATAGCGGTACAGCGCCAGCTTGTCGCGGCCATGTTGCGCATGCACGTACAGCGTGCCGTCGGGGGCGAAGAAGGCGGGCGTGAAGGCTTCCTTGCCGCCGCCATAGGCATCGAACTGGAGCAGCTTGCGCCATGGCGCATCGCTATTGTCGCGATAGTGGATTTCTTCCTGCGCGCCGTTGCGCACCTGTGCGATGCGTAGCTGGCCTTGCTTGTCGAACAGCCAGCTGCGCGTGCCGGGCGGCTGCGCGACAGTCTTCGCGATGCCGGTACTGGTGTTCAGGCGCAGCAGCGCCAGGTCGTTAATTTCGCCGGGACGGGTGAATTCCGGCTGGGCAACGAACACGTCGTCCGATTGCTGGTCGCCAATGCTTTCCAGTAAGAAAGTGTTCCACGGCAGCATCAATATGGCGCGCTTGTTTTGCCGCACATCGGTGCGCGTGACGAGTTGCCGGTAATTGCTGCCATCGGCATTGACGGCGTACAAGCCAGGACCGTAGCGCAAGGCGCCCTGTGCCAGCTGCCGGTCCGCCAGGTCGAAGACGAGGCGTTGATTATTTACCCAGCGAAACGTATTGACGTCGGCATCGCTGAAAAAGGCGACGACCTTGACTTGCATGCTCGCCAGTTCCAGCACGGCCAGGCGTACGCGCTGTCCGGGAGGGGCCACGCGCACGGCCAGCAGGCGGCCGTCGGGCGAGAGGATGGCGCCGCTGAAGGCGCTGTTGTCGAAAAAAACCTCGATGGGTATCATGGCGCCCGCTGTGGTGGCGGGCGTGGCAGCCGCGGCTGGCGGCGCATCGGCCGCCCATGCTGCTGGTGCCGCAGTCAGGGCGTACAGCGAGGCGAGCAGTGCTGTGTACAGCTGTTTGGCAAGCATGTTTTCCTTGTTGGATCGTGATGACGAAGAAACGTCAGTGTGTGAATGTGCGTGCAAGCAGTCCGCCATTGCGTTGCCGTGGGCGGCCAGCTGGGCCGGCAGAGGCGGCAGGCAAAGTATTGCTCCAGGGAAGAGGGCCGGGCGCCCATGCCGCAGCGCCCGGCATGTGCTTATGGTGCGGCTGGCGGTGCCGTGGTGGCTGCGGCACCGGACGTGCCCGCCGCTGCGGGGCCGATGCTGCGCGCCAGCAGTTTCTCGGCGCGGGTCCAGAAGTCGATATTGTTCTTCGGCAAGGCCCAGCCGTGGCCTTCCTCCTGGTACACCACCATTTCAACCTGGGAATTGGTTTTCTTCACGGCATCGTGGAAGGCGCGTCCATGGCTGATCGGCACGCGCGTGTCGGCGCCGCCGTAGCCGAGCAGCAAGGGTTGCTTGATGCGGGCCGCCTGTTCCAGTGGCGACGTGGCTTTCAACTGGGCCGCATCGGCGACGCGGTCGCCCACCATGTCGTTCATGCCGAATTTCTTATAGGAATCGCTGAGGTCGGAATCGCCGGTCCAGTGGCCATCGCGCATCATGTTGATGTCGGTCACGCCGACCCAGTTGATGCCGCATTTGAACAGCTCGGGATCATTGACCAAGCCCATCAGGGTGGAATAGCCGCCATAGCTGGCACCGGCGATGCAGATGCGCTGCGGGTCCGCATAGCCCTTGGCAATGGCCCAGCGGGCGCCATCGGCGATGTCGTCCTGCATCTTCAAGCCCCATTGCTTCCAGCCTGCCTTGTAGTGTGCCGCGCCGTAGCCCAGGCTGCCGCGATAGTCGGGTTCCAGCACGGCATAGCCGCGCGAGGCGAGAAACTGCGTTTCGGCGTCCCAGTTCCAGTGGCCGCCGCGCATCCACGGTCCGCCATGAACCATCACGACCATGGGCAGGTTCTTGCCGCCGTGGCCCTTGGGCAGGGTCAGGTAGGCAGGGATTTCCAGGCCATCGCGCGCCTTGTAGCGCACCATGGTCTTGGGCGACATGCGCAGCGGGTCGATGGCCGGTTGCCTGCCGCCCAGCGGCATGAGCATGCCCGTTTCCTTGTTGTAGATCAGTGCGGCACCCGGTTCGATATCGGACGAGGCGCTGACCAGCACGAACGGCGTCTGCGCACGGGTCGGCACGGAGAGGATGTTGACGGTATTGGGCAACAGGGTATCGATCTTGGCCTGGATGGCATTCATGTCCTTGTCATACCAGAGGGTGCCCTCCGCATCCGTTTCATAGCGCAGCCCCAGTAACTTCTTGTCATTGTTTACGGGCTGGCCGTTGAAATCATATCCGGGCGTATCGGCCAGCGGTGTCGGCCTGATGGTCGCCGTTTGCAAGTCATACAGGTACAGCGCTTCGACGCCCTTATAGGCGGCGCGCACGTAGAAATTGCCGCTGGCATCGAAGAAAGCGGGAGTGAAGTCGCCTTTGGCAGCGTGGAAGATGTCGCTTTCATGCAGCTTGCGCCATGGCGTCTCGGCATTGTCACGATAGTAAATCGTCGATTTCTTGTCGTCGGACGTCGTGGCGATGCGCACTTCGTCATGCTTGTCCATCATCCAGCCCTGCGCCTCGTTCAGCGAGGCGGCCAGCTTGCTGATGCCCGTGACCGTATTGAGGCGGTGTACGGTGTTGGATGGCTTGCCGGAGGTGCTCCATTGCGTCTGGGTAACAAATACGTCGTCCGTGCCGGCCATGTTGCTGGTGCTGAGCAGGCGCGTATTTGCGGTCAGCATGGCGCGCGAACTGTTCAGATTCTTTCTCGAAAAAGTATTGCTGACCAATTGACGATAGCCGCTGCCATCGATATTGATTGCATACAGGCCGGGACCGTACTGCACGTCTCCCTGGGCGATGTTGCGGTCGGCGACGCTGTAGATGACGCGCTGGTCATTGACCCAGGCGATGCTGGCGATATCGGCATCCTCGAACGAGGTCAGGCCGCTCACTTTCATGCTCGGCAGCTCGACGGTGTACAGCTGCACGCGCCCGCCCTTGGCGCTGACGAGCACGGCCAGGTGGCGCCCGTCGGGAGACATCACGGCGCCGCTGAAGGCGTTGTTGTTGAAGAAATCGCCGATCGGGATGGCGGCGCTGCTGGCGGCCTTGGCGTCCGTATCGGCGTAGGCTGGCAGGCTGGTGGAGGTGACAAGGAAAAGGGTGCTGAGTGACAAAGTGAAACGGGCCAGGCTGGACTGCATGGATGCTCCTGTCGGGGGTTATTAAATACAGTATTTATTTTGAACACTGTTTCCCTCAGGCTATCATTTGGCCGTCCTTTTTACCAGTCTCCCTGGTAATTATTCCGGCGCCCGGATATGCTCGACCAGCCCCGTGCTGCGGCGGCCCGGCGCAGGCGTCAGCCAGCTGATCAATATGGCGGCCGCCAGGCCGGCCGGTACGCCGAAGATGCCGGCGGAAATGGGGGCGATATGCAGCCATTGTCCACTCGCATTGCCACCCAGCATGGTGCTCGTGTGCAGCATGTAGTACAGGCACACGCCAAAGCCCGTGAACATGCCGGCCAGCGCGCCCTGGTGGTTGGCGCGCTGCCAGAAGACGCCCAGTACCAGGGGCGGGAACAGGGTCGATGCGGCCAGCGAAAAGGCGATGCCGACGAGCGACAGGATGTCGGCGGGCTTCTGTGACGCCGCATAGGCGGCGATGAAGGCCACGGCCAGCAGCAGCAGTTTGGAAATGGTCACGCGCTTTTGCGTCGAGGCGGTGGGATCGACCACCTTGTAATAAATGTCGTGTGACAAGGCATTCGAAATAGCCAGCAGCAAGCCATCCGCCGTCGACAGGGCGGCGGCCAGGCCGCCCGCCGCCACGAGGCCGGAAATGACATACGGCAAGCCGGCGATCTCGGGCGTGGCCAGCACCAGCACGTCCGCGTCGATGGATATTTCTGCCAGCTGCACGATGCCGTCACGGTTCACGTCGACGATGCTGATGAGGGGGCTGAGCTTGTCCACGTTGGCCCAGTACGACACCCAGGTGGGCAGGTTGCTGTATTGCGTGCCCACGAGCGCCGAGTAAATATCGTACTTGACCAGCACGGCCAGCGCAGGAATCGTGAGGTAGATCAAGAGGATGAAGAACAGGGTCCAGAACACGGACACGCGCGTGTCGTGCACGGACGGCGTGGTGTAGGATCGCATCAGGATGTGGGGCAGGGCAGCCGTGCCCAGCATCATGCAAAACACGAGGGCCAGAAAATTGTTGCGCTTGATGTCGGACTGCGCCCGGTCCGGCGCGGGGAAGGGCTGCGCATGGGGCGTGATCGGCTCGGCGCGTTTCTGGTTGTTCGCCTGCGCCGCCTGCCACAGCACGCGCGCTTCCTCCGGGCTTTTCGGATAGGCGATCAGGGCGCGTTCCGCATTGCGGATGTCGAACAGCGAGGTATTACGCTGACGCAAGTTATCGAGCTGGCGCTGGGCGGCCAGGTGGCCTTGCTCCCAGGAACCGGGCAAGCCGTCGATGCGTGCCTGGTAGCTTTGCGCGCGCTGGCGGAAGATGGCGCGCACCTCGATTTCCCTGGGGTCGCTCTCCAGCACGTGCTCGCGCGCGCTCAGCTGGGGCAGCACCTTGCCGTAGGCGATCTGCGGCACGGGATTGTCCGCATGCTTGACGGACAGCCACATGGCGGGAATCAGGAAGGCGATGAGGATGATGATGTATTGCGCCACCTGCGTCCACGTGATGGCGCGCATGCCGCCAAGAAAGGAGCAGACGAGGATGCTGGCCAGGCCGAGGAAGATGCCGACAGAAAAATCCACGCCCGTGAAGCGCGAGGCGATCAGGCCGACGGCATAGATTTGCGCCACCACATAGGTAAACGAGACGATGATGGTGGCTGCCACGGCCACCACGCGCACGGCCGCGCCGCGGCCATCGCGGCCGCTGCCATAGCGGGCGGCGAGGAAATCGGGGATGGTGTACTGGCCGAACTTGCGCAGGTAGGGCGCGATCAGCAATGCGACCAGGCAATAGCCGCCCGTCCAGCCCATGATGAAGGCCAGGCCGTCGAAGCCGTTCAGGTACAGGCCGCCGGCCAGGCTGATGAAACTGGCTGCCGAAATCCAGTCGGCAGCCGTGGCCATGCCGTTGAACATGGCCGGCACCCGGCGTCCCGCCACATAGTATTCGGTGACATTCGAGGTGCGGCTGATGACGCCGATGGTGGCATACAGGGTGATGGTGACGAGCATGAACAGGTAGCCGATCCACGCGCGCGGCATGCCTTCCTGTTCCAGCACCGTCAGGGCCAGCAGGAAGGCGGCGAAACCGGCGGAAAACAGCAGGTAGTAGCGGCATAGCCGGGCAAAGAAGGTGGGTTGTCCGCTCATGCCTGTTCCTCGGCATGAAAAGCCCGGTCGAGACGCCGCATGCGCCAGGCATAGAAGGCGATGATGGCCAGGTACACCAGCGAGGCGCCCTGGGCCGCCATGTAGAAGGGCAGCGGCCAGCCGAACAGGTTCAGGTGCAGCAGTTCACGGGCAAAGAAGACGGTCAGAAATCCCGTCAGCAGCCAGATGGCCAGCAGGATGGCCGTCAGGCGCCGGGTTTTCTTCCAATGTGCGGCGCGGCGCTGCTGCAACGCGGGGCCGGGCACCTGCGGCGGCCGCGCCGGCGCGGCGGGAGGGCTGGGCTTATCCATACGTGATGTCATCCTCTTCGGGGGCGTCCGGCAGCAGCAGGGCGATGCTCAGGCGCAGCAGGGTGCCCGGCAATTTCGGCGAGGTGGCGCGCGGATTGTTAAAAATGTCGACTTCGGCGCCGTGCTGCTGGGCAATTTCGCGCACGATGGCCAGGCCCAGGCCGCTGCCTTCGGCATTGCTGCCAAGAATGCGGTAAAAGCGTTCGAACACGTGCGCCCGCTCGGTCTGCGGTATGCCGGGTCCCGTGTCCTCCACTTCCAGGATGGCCAGCTCCGGCGTGCTGCGCACGCGCACGGTGACGCTGCCCCCGGACGGCGTGTAGCGCAGGGCATTGTCGATCAGGTTGCTCAGCAGCTCGCGCAGCATGATGGCATTGCCGGAAATCATGATCGAATACGGGGATTGCTCGAAGCCCAGGTCGATATGCTGGGCAAACGAGGCCTGCACCCAGTCCTGCACCGCGCCGCGCGCCAGTTCGCCCAGTTCGATGGGCTCGAAGGCGGTGCCCGCCTGCGGCTGGTTTTCCGCGCGCGCCAGGGCCAGCAGCTGGTTCACCAGGCGCGTGGCCGCTTCCGAACTTTTCGCCAGTTGCAGCAGCGAGCGGTGGATCTCGTCGTGGTCGGTCTGGCGCAAGGCCAGTTCCGACTGCATGCGCATGCCGGCCAGCGGCGTCTTCATCTGGTGCGCCGCGTCGGCGATGAAGCGCTTCTGCATGTCGATCGACAGCGACAGCCGTGCCAGCATCTCGTTGAGCGAACCGACCAGAGGCGTGATTTCCTCGGGCACCTGGCCCGATTCGATGGGAGACAAATCGTCGGGTGGCCGCGCGCGGATGCGTTCCTGCAGCTGCGCCAGCGGCGACAGGCCACGCGCCAGGGCAAACCAGACGAGGGCCAGGATGACGGGCAGGATGATGAACTGCGGCAAAATCACGCCCTTGATGATTTCATTGGCCAGCTGCGCCCGCTTTTCCAGCGTTTCGGCCACCTGCACCAGCGCGCGGCGCGGTTCGTCCTCGGTGCTGGAAGGCATGTCGAGATAGGTAAAGGCCACGCGCACGGGCGCGCCGTGGATGGTGTCGTTGCGGAACAGCACCGTGCCGCTGCGGTATTTGTCCGGGTCCTGCGGCGGCGGCAAGTCGCGGTCGCCGTCGAGGTATTCGCCGCGCGCGCCCACCACCAGGTAATACAGGGTATCGACATCGTCGCCGCGCAGGAAGTCGCGGCCCTGCTTGCTGCTGTGCTTGTCGGGTACGCGGCGCAGCATTTCGCCGTCGGCCTGCTTGACCTGCTGGGTCAGCACGGTGACGCTGTCTTCCAGCGCATGGTCGAAGGGCTGATTGGCGATGCTCTTGGCCACCAGGTAGGTGATGGCGATGCTCATCGGCCACAGCAGCAGCAGGGGCGCCAGCATCCAGTCGAGGATTTCGCCGAACAGCGAGTGCTCGATGGTGTCGTCCTCCTCCGTCGTGGGCGGCTCGAACCAGTCGTCGTCGACGGCTTCGTCCGGCGGCGCCTCGGGTCCCTTCACTTGCTGGAGGGAGCAGCGGAGTCGGCCGCCTCGGCGTGCAGGCGCGCTTCCGAGTATTTCTCCAGGCAGTAGCCCAGGCCGCGCACGGTGGCGATGCGCACGCCACCCACTTCGATCTTCTTGCGCAGGCGGTGCACATACACTTCGATGGCGTTGTTCGACACCTCTTCGCCCCACTCGCACAGGTGGTCGACCAGTTGCTCTTTTGAAACGAGCCGGCCCGTGCGACCCAGCAGGATTTCCAGCAGGCCCAGTTCGCGCGCCGACAAATCGAGCATCTGGTCGTTGATATACGCGCTGCGGCCCACCTGGTCATAGCTGAGCGGGCCGTGCTTGATGATGGTGGCGCCGCCGCCGGCGCCGCGGCGCGTCAGGGCGCGCACTCTTGCCTCCAGTTCCGACAGGGCGAACGGCTTAGCCATATAATCATCGGCGCCCAGGTCGAGGCCATTGACGCGCTGCTCGATGGAATCGGCGGCCGTCAGGATCAGCACGGGCAGCAGGGAAGCGCGTGCGCGCAGGCGGCGCAGCACTTCCAGCCCCGACATCTTCGGCAGGCCCAGGTCGAGGATCAGCAAGTCGAATTCCTGGGTGGACAGGGCCGTATCGGCTTCCTGGCCATTCTTGACGTAGTCGATGGCATAGCCGGACTGGCGCAGCGAACGGGTCAACCCATCGGCCAGGACGCTGTCATCTTCGGCAAGTAAAATACGCATGGTGAGGCTTCCTCTGCTTGCAACATCGGGACATCAGAAGTCTATATTGTGTTTCATTTTCCGCAAGGTGGCGAGTTTTTGTGAAAAACAAGGGCTGTATTGATCTGTTTCAAAACAAATCCACGTTCCGCTTGCATTGATCACTGTTTTTTTATACAGTGGTGTCTGTAACGAATTTAACCCCCGCGCTGAATTTAACTCACGGAATTTAACCGACGCGCTAAATGTCAGGCTGAAAGAACATATGGACGATAAAAAAGCTGTAGTACCCGCATCGGAAAAAGCCAAGGCGCTCGCCGCCGCACTGGCGCAGATCGAGAAGCAGTTTGGCAAAGGTTCGGTCATGCGCATGGATGCCAGCGCACCGATTGAAGAAGTGCAAGTCGTGTCGACCGGTTCGCTCGGCCTGGATATCGCGCTGGGCGTGGGCGGCTTGCCGCGCGGCCGCGTGGTGGAAATCTACGGTCCAGAATCGTCGGGTAAAACCACGCTGACCCTGCAAACCATTGCTGAAATGCAAAAACTGGGCGGCACCTGCGCCTTTATCGATGCCGAGCACGCGCTGGACGTTGGCTACGCGCAAAAGCTGGGCGTGAACCTGCATGAATTGCTGATCTCGCAGCCGGATACGGGCGAGCAGGCGCTGGAAATCTGCGACGCCCTCGTGCGGTCGGGCAGCGTCGACCTCGTCGTCATCGACTCCGTGGCCGCACTGACGCCACGCGCCGAGATCGAAGGCGACATGGGTGATTCCCTGCCGGGCCTGCAAGCGCGCCTGATGTCGCAAGCGTTGCGCAAGCTGACCGGTTCCATCAACCGCACGAATACCCTGGTCATCTTCATCAACCAGATCCGCATGAAGATCGGCGTGATGTTCGGCAGCCCGGAAACCACCACCGGCGGCAATGCCCTGAAATTCTACGCGTCCGTGCGCCTGGACATCCGCCGCACCGGCTCGATCAAGTCCGGCGATGAAGTGATCGGCAACGAAACCAAGGTCAAGGTCGTCAAGAACAAGATCGCGCCACCGTTCAAGGAAGCGCACTTCGACATCCTGTACGGCGCCGGCACGTCGCGCGAAGGCGAAATCCTGGACCTGGGTTCGGATGCCAAGATCGTGGAGAAATCCGGTTCGTGGTACAGCTACAACGGCGAACGCATCGGCCAGGGCAAGGACAACGCCCGTGCCTTCCTGCAAGAGCGTCCGGCCTTGGCCCGCGAGATCGAAAACAAGGTCCGCGCCTCGCTGGGCGTGCGCGAACTGCCGCCGCTGGCTGCTGAAAAGCCGGAAAAAGCCGATAAGGCGGTCGACAAGGCAGCCAAGGCTGCGGAAGCGAAGGCCGCCGAGTAGTTACGCCGATTACACCTATCAAAACCTGCTGCGCGTCGAAATTTGCGCTCTGCGATGCTCGCTGACTCGGCGTCCCCGTACCATCGTACAGTTGCGCTTCTCAAGCCAACGGCGGCGCCAGGCCTTTCTTCCGCTCGCTACGGTTTTGCTAGGCGTTGTGAAGGTAACTATTCAGTACCAGCTGCGCTCGCGTGGCCAGCGGTAGCTGGTTTTGTTTGTGATGGACTGCGATCCATGGTGCGCCATATTTGGTCGCACAAACGATCTACAATGATTGCCGCCCTGCGCCTGTGCGCCTGGCGGCAATTGTGTTTACAGTCCGGTGTAGTAAATCCGGTGTAGTAAAGATGGGGTATGGGTATGGCAGCGGTACAACTGAGCCTGAAGGGCAGGGCGCTACGGTTTTTATCGATGCGCGAACATAGCCGCATGGAATTGCGGCGCAAGCTGCAGCGGCATGCGCAGGAAGGCGATGACGTGGAAGCCCTGCTTGACAGCCTCGAGCAAGCCAACTGGCTGTCGCAGGAACGCTTTTCCGAGTCCCTGATCCATCGCCGCTCGGCCCGTTTCGGCAACAGCCGCATCATGGCGGAGCTGCAAAGCCACGGCATAGGCGGCGAAGCCTTGCAGGAACTCAAGGCGGGCCTGGCCGAAGGCGAAATTGCCCGCGCCTGCGAGGTGTGGCGCCGCAAATTCGGCCAGGTGGCGCAAGATGCGGAACAGCGCAACAAGCAGATGCGCTTCCTGATGCAGCGCGGTTTTTCCCAGCGCGCCGTGCAGGTGGCCCTGAAAGGCCTGGACCCCGACGAGGAATAGTTGTTAACTTGCCAGCAAGGATCAGTTATTCTGCCATGGCCGCGCGCATGGTGCGCAATGGCACTTATTTCCATGGAATACGGGACACCTGATGAGCAACTGGCATGCCGGCTATACCTTTGAAACCGCATATACCTACGGCTATTACACGGAATTGAATCCTTTGCGCACGCAGTTGCTGCTGCTGAGCCGGGGGATACAGCCACCCGGCATAGGCACGGCATGCGAATTGGGCTTTGGCCAGGGCATGACCGTCAATATCCATGCCGCTGCATCCGGCACGCGCTGGTATGGCACGGATTTCAATCCGGCCCAGACTGCCTTTGCGCAGGAACTGGCCGAGGTGTCGGGCAACGGGGCCGTGCTGTCGGAACAGTCGTTCCAGGATTTTTGCGCCCGCAGCGACCTGCCGGACTTCGACTACATCGCCCTGCACGGCATCTGGAGCTGGATCTCGCCGGAAAACCAGGCGCATATCGCCGATTTTCTGGCGCGCAAGCTCAAGCCGGGTGGCGTGCTGTACATCAGCTACAACACGCAGGCGGGCTGGGCGGCGATGACGCCGCTGCGCGACCTGATGGCGCAGCATAGCCGCGTGATGAGCGCGCCGGGCCAGGATGCCCTGGCGCGCGTGGGCAGCGCGCTGTCCTTCGTCAACAGCATGATGGAGACCAAGCCGCGCTACCTGCAGGCCAACCCCACGGTCGCCTTGCGGCTGCAGCAGATCAGCGAACAGGACCCGAATTACCTGTCCCACGAATACTTCAATCATTACTGGGAACCGGTGTCGTTTTCAGCCATCCAGCCGGTGTTGGCTGCGGTCAAGCTGGAGTATGCCGGCTCGGCCGCCTACCACGATCATGTGCCGCCGCTTAACCTGTCGCCCGAACACATGGCGTTCCTGGCGCAGATTCCGGACGCCACCTTCCGCGAGACCACCGCCGATTTCCTCATCAACCGCCAGTTCCGCCAGGATTACTGGGTCAAGGGCAGCCGCAAGCTCAATGCCTTTGAACAGGCCAGCGCGCTGCGCGCCGTGCGCATCATCCTGGTGGCGCCGGTCGCGCAGATCACGATGAAGGTGACGGGGGCCTTGGGCGAGGCCGACATGGACCAGGCCGTCTATGGCCCGCTGCTGGAACTGCTGGCCGATTACCAGCCGCACACGATAGGCGAGTTGCAGCAGCGCTTGCCCGCCAATGTGGCGGAACTGGGCGCCTTGCTGCAGATGCTGCTGGTGCTGGCGCATAAGGCCTGCATAGTGTCGGTGCAGGACGATGCCGCCATCGCCCTGGCACGGCCGGTCACGGCCAGGCTGAACCGCCATCTGCTGAACAAGGCCCGCGGGCGTACCGACCTCGTTGCGCTGGCCAGTCCCGTGACGGGCGGCGGCATGGGTGTGTATCATTTGCAACAGTTATTTCTGCTGGCCAGGCTGGAAGGGCACGACACGCCGGAGGCCTGGGTGGCATTTGCGTGGCCGTATTTCCGCGCATTGCAGCAAACCGTGGTGCGCAATGGCACGGTGCTGACGACGGATGAAGACAACCTGGCCGAACTGGCCGTGCATGCGGAAAGCTTCCGTGCCAGCACGCTGCCGATCCTGCAGTCGCTGGGCGTGGCCGAGTAGCCGTTCCCGCCGGGCCGGCAGAAGCATGGATTTTTGATATCGGTCATTCGCATCGTGAATGACTTTGCCGAAAAGCGCCGCATCTATTTATAATTTGAAACGTTTTTAACGAAACAATGAAAAATTATGTTGCGGCGCAACCGGCGTCCAGTGTGCTACACTTTTAGGGTTTTTGCGGCGCCGCAGGTGCGGTTGCCGTTCGTAGAAGCTGCGAACGGCGTGCTTTATGCACATGGCTGCTTACTAAATTTTGGCCGCGCAAGCGGCATCGGTCTTATGCCCCTGTCAACTCCCGTATCCCGGCGCGCCCTACGGCACTCCCGCGTTATCGACGTCCAAGCGTATGTGCGCGAGGACGGCCTGTGGGATATTGACGCCCGTATTACCGACATCAAAAGCTACGACGCGACCCTGGCCTCCGGCCCCCGTCCCGCCGGCACCCCTCTGCATGACCTCCATTTACGCATTACCGTCGATCGCGAACTGACCATCGTCGAGGCCGAAGCCGCCTCCGATGCCGTGCCCTATCCCGGTTTTTGCGATACCATCGGCCCCGCTTACCGGGCGCTGATCGGCTTGAATTTATTGAAGAATTTCCGCCGCGACTTGAAACAGCGCCTGGCGGGAATCGCCGGCTGTACCCATTTGACCGAACTGGCGCAAGTCTTGCCGACTGCGACAGTTCAGGCATTTGCCGGCGATGTCTGGTCGACCCGCGACGGTGAGAATGCTGATTTGCCGCATGAAAAGCCGTTTCAACTCGACAAATGCCACGCCCTGCGCACCGATGGCGGGGCAGTGGCACAGTATTACCCGCGCTGGGTAGCCAAAGCGTGATCCCTGCGCTGTTTTTCCTGTTTTTTTTGCACCACTAACCGTATTTTTACACATCAGTATCAGAAGGGAAGCCAGCATGAAAATCCATGAGTATCAAGCCAAAGAAATCCTCCGGCAATTCGGAGTGACGGTACCACGCGGTATTCCGTGCATGTCCGTCGACGAGGCAGTCAAGGCTGCGGAAACCCTGGGCGGCCCGGTGTGGGTCGTCAAGGCACAGATCCACGCAGGTGGCCGCGGCAAGGGCGGCGGCGTGAAAGTGGCAAAATCGATCGAACAGGTCAAGGAATACGCCGACCAGATCATGGGCATGCAGCTGATCACGCATCAGACCAGCGCCGAAGGCCAGAAAGTCAACCGCCTGCTGGTGGAAGAAGGCGCCGACATCAAGCAAGAACTGTACGTTTCGCTGGTCACCGACCGCGTTACCCAGAAGATCGTCCTGATGGCGTCGTCCGAAGGCGGCATGGACATCGAAGAAGTGGCCGAGAGCCACCCGGAGAAGATCCACCACGTCACCATCGAGCCGAGCGTTGGCCTGACCGATGCCCAGGCAGACGACATCGCGACCAAAATCGGCGTGCCTGCCGGTTCCATCGTCGACGCACGCGTCAACCTGCAAGGCCTGTACAAAGCCTACTGGGAAACCGACTGCTCGCTGGCCGAGATCAATCCGCTGATCGTCACCGGCAGCGGCAAGGTCATCGCCCTGGACGCCAAGTTCAACTTTGACCCGAACGCCCTGTTCCGTCACCCGGAAATCGTCGCCCTGCGCGATCTGGACGAAGAAGATCCAGCGGAAATCGAAGCGTCGAAATTCGACCTGGCCTACATCTCGCTCGACGGTAACATCGGTTGCCTGGTGAACGGTGCCGGCCTGGCCATGGCCACCATGGACACGATCAAACTGTTCGGCGGCGAGCCTGCCAACTTCCTGGACGTCGGCGGCGGCGCCACGGCAGAAAAAGTGACCGAAGCGTTCAAGATCATGCTGAAAAACCCAGGCCTGAAAGCCATCCTGGTGAACATTTTCGGCGGCATCATGCGTTGCGACGTGATCGCCGAAGGCGTCATCGCCGCGGTGAAAGCCGTTTCGCTGAACGTACCGCTGGTGGTGCGCATGAAGGGCACCAACGAAGACCTGGGCAAGAAGATGCTGGCCGATTCCGGTCTGCCTATCATCGCAGCCGACACCATGGAAGATGCAGCCAAGAGCGTCGTTGCCGCTGCTGCCGGTCAAGCTTAATTAAGGAATCAACATGTCCATTCTGATCAATAAAGATACCAAAGTTGTCACCCAAGGGATCACCGGCAAGACCGGCCAGTTCCACACCCGCGGTTGCCGCGACTACGCGAACGGCAAAGCTGCCTTCGTGGCAGGCGTGAACCCGAAGAAAGCCGGCGAAGATTTCGAAGGCATTCCTATTTTCGCTAACGTGACCGAAGCGAAAAAAGAAACCGGCGCCAACGTTTCCGTGATCTACGTGCCGCCAGCAGGCGCGGCAGCGGCGATCTGGGAAGCTGTCGAAGCGGAAATGGATCTGGCCATTTGCATCACCGAAGGCATTCCTGTCCGTGACATGATGGCCCTGAAAGACCGCATGGCCAAAGCCAACAGCAAAACCCTGCTGCTGGGCCCTAACTGCCCAGGCCTGATCACGCCAGACGAAATCAAGATCGGCATCATGCCAGGTCACATCCACAAGAAGGGCCGTATCGGCGTCGTTTCCCGTTCGGGCACCCTGACCTATGAAGCAGTGGGTCAGCTGACCGCACTGGGCCTGGGCCAATCGTCGGCAGTCGGCATCGGCGGCGACCCGATCAACGGTCTGAAGCACATCGACATCATGAAGATGTTCAATGACGATCCTGATACCGACGCGGTCATCATGATCGGCGAAATCGGCGGTCCGGACGAAGCCAACGCGGCGTACTGGATCAAGGACAACATGAAAAAACCGGTCGTCGGCTTCATCGCCGGTGTGACCGCTCCTCCAGGCAAGCGCATGGGCCACGCCGGCGCGCTGATCTCGGGCGGTGCCGATACGGCACAAGCCAAGCTGGAAATCATGGAAGCTTGCGGCATCACCGTGACCAAAAACCCGTCCGAAATGGCGCGTCTGCTGAAAGCCATGCTGTAATTTCAGCCAGGTTTTGATGCAGCACAAGAAAAGGAGCTTCGGCTCCTTTTTTTTCGTCCCGCGCTTCCCCGTGCCACGGCCGTTCCGGCCGCCCGCCTTCCCCTTTTTCGCCGCGCGCCATGGCCGTTCCCGTGGCCGTCCGGACGGGCCATGACAGGCATGTGACATTACCAACTTGTAACACCGTTCGGCGTAGCGCGCGCCTATGATTCGGCCTGTCAGCACCATCGTCGCGCGCCCCGTGCGCGCCTACTCTTTACTTCGGAACCCTAGCTATGGATGCCATGAAACCGGGCGTAGCCGCGCTATGCCTGCTGCTGTTATGCGCCTGTGCCGAGGCGCCCAGGGTGGACTGGCAGCGGGGCGCGAAGCGCGCCTGGATCGTCGCGCCATACGCGCCCGCACGCGCCGCCGAGTTGCCGGTTTGCCTGGCGCGCCTGTCCGACGCCGAGCTGGCGAGCCGCCATTTCGTCGAGCTGCGCTACCGCCATGTGCGGGTCATGCGCACGGCCGTGGCCGAGGTGCCGCCCGATATCGACGCCAGGCCCGGGGTGCAGGTAGAGCTGTGGCCGGAAGATTGCGGGCAGGGTCATCTGTCGCGCATCTCCAAGTTGTTGCCTGCAGACAGCAATTAATTGCAAGAGAACGCGAAAGTGCCCACCATGTCCATGAAATGTTTCCGCTGGCCCGCAGCGCTGCTGCCCCTGTGCCTGCCACTGATCCTGCATGCGCAGACCCCGCCGGCAGACAGCCTGGGGCTGGAGCAGCTGCAGCGCATTGCGCTCGAGCGCAACCACGACGTGCGCGTCTCCGCCCTGGCGGCGGAGAGTGCCGCCGCTGCCGTGACCAGCGCCGCCGCCGCGCCCAATCCCATGCTGACGGTGCAGACGATGAACATCAATCCCGGCCTGGGCGTGGGCGCCGGCAGCTTGCGCAGCAAGACGGTCGACAGCAGCGTGCGCATCGACCAGTTGCTGGAGCGGGGCGGCAAGCGCGGCCTGCGCCGCGATGGCGCCCAGCACCAGGAGGAGGGCGCGCGCGAAGACGTGCGCGAGGCGCGGCGCCAGCTGCGTCTCGCCGTCAGCCAGGCCTATTACGATGCGCTGGCGGCGGGCGAACGCCAGGCCATCCTCGGCGAGACGGCGCAGTTGTACCAGCGCACCGTCGACGTGGCGCAGACGCAGCGCAAGGCGGGAGACCTGTCGCCGGCCGACGTGGCGCGGCTGCAAGTCGAAGCGTTGCGCGCCAGCAATGATGCCCTGCAGGCGCGCAGCGAGGTCGCGCGGGCGCGCCAGGCGCTGGCCTTGCTGACGGGCATCGACAGCCGCCAGGCGCAGCTGCCGCTGGCCGATGGCTGGCCGGCCATGGTTGCCGCCGGCACGCTGGCGCAGGCCGGGCCGGCCGGCGCGGCCAGCGATGCGGCCATCGCGCGGCGGCCCGACGTGATGGCGGCGCAGGCACGGGTGGCGGCGGCCACGTCCGCACATAAGCTGGCGCTGGCCGCGCGCACGCGCGACGTGTCCGTCGGCGTGCAGGCCGAACATTACCCGGCCAGCGCCGGCAATCCGCAGGGCAGCGGCAACAGCTTCGGCATTTCCCTGCAGGTGCCGCTGTTCCTGCGCTACCAGTATGACGGCGAGATCCGCAGCGCCCAGGCGGCGCTGGACCTGGCGCAGGAAAACCTGGAGCAGGCGCGCATTCTGGCCAGGGCGGAACTGGAGCGTGCCGCGCTCGACGTGCGCAGCAACGGCGAGCGCCTGCAGCGCATCGACGACAGCCTGCTGCCGGCCGCGCGCAAGTCGGCCCAGGCGGCGGAATTCGCCTACCAGCACGGCGCCCTGTCCATCGCCGACGTGCTCGACGTGCGACGCAGCTACCGCGCCGTGCAGCTCGACGCGCTGGCCGCCCGCAGCGACTATGCCAAGGCGCTGGCCGCCTGGCAGACATCTTTCCCCAGTGCATCCCTTGAAAGAACGACACCATGATATCGCGCAGCACCCTGACCTATGGCGCCCTGTTCATCCTGCTGTGCGGCGGCTCCGCCGCGGGCGTGCAGTATCTGCAGCGGGCGCACGCCGCCGCCTTGCCGGCCGCCGCCGTGGCCTCCAGCGTTGCCGCGAGCGGCGTGCTGCACTTTGCCGCGAACGCGCCGCAGATGGCGACGCTGAAGATCGCCGCCGTGAGCGCCGTGCCGCTGCCGGCCAGCGCCGCCCTGAACGGACGCATCGCCTATGATGAAAACGTCACCACGCGCGTCAGTTCGCCCGTGCTGGGCCGCGTGCTGGCCCTGCATGCGGACAGCGGCGACAAGGTGGCGCGCGGCGCGCTGCTGGCCGACCTCGATTCGCCCGACCTGGCCAGTGCCGAAGCCGACTGGCGCAAGGCGCAGGCCGACGAAGTGCGCAAGCAGCTGGCCTACCAGCGCGCCGACACGCTGTTCCGCGGCGAGGTGCTGGCGCGCAAGGATTACGAGTCGGCCGATGCCGACTTCCAGCAGGCGCGCGCGGAGACGCGGCGCGCGGCCCTGCGCATGCACAGCCTGAACGCGGCCGGCAGCGACAATGGCCGCTTCGCCCTGCGCGCGCCGCTGGCCGGCACCATCGCCGACCGCCAGATCAATCCGGGCCAGGAAGTGCGCCCCGACGCCCCCGCGCCCCTGTTCGTCATCAGCGACCTGCGCCGTCTGTGGCTGCTGGTCGACGTGCCGGAAAGCGCCCTGGCCAGCGTGCGCCAGGGCCAGGCCGTCAGCGTCGAGACGGATGCCTACCCGGGGCGCCGCTTCAGCGCCACGGTGGCGCACGTGGCGCCGGTGCTGGACCCGCAGACGCGGCGCATCCAGGTGCGCTGCACGCTGGATAACGCCGATGGCGCCCTGAAGCCGGAAATGTTCGCGCGCGCCGCCTTCCTGGCCGGCGACGGCAGCACGCTGGCCGTGGCCCTGCCCAATACCAGCCTGTTCGCCGAAGGCATGTACAGCTATGTCTTCGTGGAAAAACAGCCCGGCACGTTTGAAAAGCGCCGCGTCAACGTGCGCGTCAAGGGCCGCGACAGCAGCTTCGTCGACGCGGGCGTGAGCGCCGGTGAACGGGTCGTCACGGAAGGCGCCTTCCTGCTCAACGCCGAGGTGGCCAGCAATGCTCGCTAAGCTGATCGATTTTGTCCTGGCGCAGCGCGTCTTCGTGCTGATCCTGACGGCGGCGCTGGCCGTCTTCGGCTACCGCGCGCTGAGCAACCTGCCCATCGAAGCCTTTCCCGACGTGCAGGACGTGCAGGTGCAGATCGTCACGCAGTATCCGGGCCAGGCGCCGGAGGAAGTCGAACGCAACGTCACCCTGCCCATCGAGCGGGAAATGAGCGGCGTGCCGCAGCAGACGCAGCTGCGTTCCGTGACGATCACGGGCCTGTCCGTCGTGACGCTGACGTTTGCCGATGGCACGGACGACTATTTTGCGCGCCAGCAAGTGCTGGAGAAATTGCAGAACGTTAACTTGCCCACGGGCGTGCAGGCGAGCCTGGCGCCGCTGTCGACGGCGGTCGGCGAAATCTTCCGCTACGTCATCGAGGCGCCCCCGGGCATGGATGCGAACGAGGTGCGGGCCTTGCAGGACTGGGTCGTGCGTCCCGCGCTGCGCATCGTGCCCGGCGTGGCCGACGTCGTCAGCTTCGGCGGCACCGTCAAGGAGTACCAGGTGCAGGTGGACCCGGCCGCCCTGCAGCGCTACGGCGTCACCATCGACCAGCTCAGCGCGGCCTTGAGCAACAACAGCGCCAATGTGGGCGGCGGCCTGGTGCGCCGCGGCGACGAGGCGCTGGTGGTGCGCGGCATCGGCATCTTCGGCAGCATCGATGATATCGGCCGTGTCATCGTCAGCGCCAAGGCCGGGCGCACGGTACTCGTGTCGGACCTGGCCGAGGTGACCGTGGGCAATCGTCCCCGTTCCGGCGTGGTGGCCTTCAACCGCGAAAACAGCGTGGTGGAAGGCATCGTGCAGATGAGCAAGGGCAGCAACGCGGCCAAGGTTGTGGCCGACGTCAAGCTGGCCATCGCCGGCCTCGACGCGCGCCTGCCGCAAGGCGTGCACCTGCGCACGATCTACGACCGCACGGAACTGATCGGCCACACGGTGCACACGGTGGCGGAAAACCTGCTGCTGGGCGCGGCGCTGGTGATCGCCATCCTGGTGATTTTCCTGGGCAACTGGCGCGCCGCCCTCATCGTCGCGGCCGTGATTCCCCTGTCGCTGCTGTTCGCCTTCATCATGCTCGACGCGCGCGGCATTCCCGCCAACCTGATTTCGTTGGGGGCGGTCGACTTCGGCATCATCATCGACAGCGCCGTCGTGCTGGTCGAAGCCCTGCTGGTGCGGCTGGCGCTGCTGGGCGAGCCGGGCCGGCACGATTCCGCCCTGCGCGAGCGCACCCTGAAGCAGACGGTCGTCGACCTGGGCCACCCCATCCTGTTTGCCAAGGCCATCATCATTGTCGCCTTCATTCCCATCTACACCTTCCAGCGCGTGGAAGGCAAGATCTTCTCGCCCGTCGCCTTCACGCTGAGCTTTGCCATGCTGGGCGCCATCATCCTGACCATGACCCTGGTGCCGACCTTGCTTGCCTGGACCATGCGCCGCCATCCGATGGCGGAGCAGCACAGCGCCTGGCTGCAGCGCATCCAGGACGGCTACGGCCGCCTGCTGGCGGCGGCGCAGCGCCAGCGCATCTTCGTCATGCTCGCTTCGGTGCTGGCGCTGGTGGTGACGCTGGCCCTGGCGCCCCTGCTGGGCAGTGAATTCCTGCCCAAGCTCGACGAGGGCAACCTGTGGCTGACGGTCAGCCTGCCGACCTCGAGTTCGCTGGAAAAGACGCGCGCCGTGGAGCAGCAGGTGCGCGCCATCATCCTGTCCTACCCGGAAGTGGGCAATGTCATTTCGCACGTGGGCCGGCCCGACGACGGCACCGACCCGAAGGGCAGCAACAACATGGAAATCCTGGCCGACCTGAAACCGCGCGGCAGCTGGCGCTTTGCGGACAAGGACGCGCTGGTGGCCGACATGTCGGCGAAGATCCGCAGCCTGCCCGGCGTGCCGACGAACTTTTCGCAGGTCATCGAGGACAACGTGGAAGAGGCGCTGTCCGGCGTGAAGGGCGAGATCGCCGTGAAGATCTACGGCCCCGACCTGGACGTGCTGACGCAAAAGAGCGAGCAGATCGCCGCCATCCTGGGCGGCATTGCGGGCGCGGCCGACGTGGGCGCCGTGAAAATCGGCGGGCAGAGCGAACTCGACATTGTTATCGACCGCGAGCGCATCGCCCGCCTGGGCGTCAACGTGGCCGATGTCAACACGGCAATCCAGACGGCGCTGGCGGGCAACGCCGTCAACGCGTATTTCGAAGGCGACCGGCGCTTCGACATCACCGTGCGCCTGAAGGAGGCGGCGCGCGATTCCGTCGATGCCATCGGCGCCCTGCAGGTCAATCTGCCGGGCGGCGCCGGCACGGTGGCGCTGGCCGAGCTGGCGCATATCGAGGTGCGCCAGGGCGCGGCCCGCATCAGCCGCGAAGCGGGCGGGCGCAATGCGTCCGTCAAGGCCAACCTGCTGGGCCGCGACCAGGGCAGTTTTGTTGCTGAAGCGCAAGAAAAAGTGGCGCGCCTCGTGCACTTGCCGCCGGGCTACCAGATCACCTGGGGCGGACAGTTCGAGAACCAGCAGCGCGCCGTGAAGCGCCTGGAAGTGATCGTGCCGATCACCGCGCTGATGATCTTTTCGCTGCTGTTCTGGGCCTTCCGCTCCGTGCGCAAGGCCATGCTGATCCTGTCCATCGTGCCATTTACCCTGATCGGCGGCATCCTGGGCCTGGCGCTCGTCGGCCTGCATTTTTCCGTCTCGGCGGCCGTCGGCTTCATTGCCGTGGCCGGCATCTCGGTGCAGAACGGCGTCATCATGGTCGAGCAGATCGTCGAGATCGCCCGGCATGACGCCAGCGCCGTCGACAGCGCCATCGCCGGCGCCGTGGCGCGCCTGCGGCCCATCCTGATGACGGCCCTGATGGCGGGTCTGGGCCTGCTGCCGGCGGCGCTGTCGCATGGCATCGGCTCGGAAACCCAGCGTCCGTTCGCCGTCGTGATCGTGGGCGGCATCGTCTCGGCCACCTTCTTTACCTTGCTGCTGTTGCCGCTGGCCTATCCTTATTTTGCGGAAAAGAAAGGACTGCCCGCGGACGCCAGCTGACACGGCAGGGCCGCGCCTGCCGGAAAGTGTCGCTTTTCTTTCCACCTGTGGCGCCGCTGCCCGGGAGCGCCGCTGGCATGGCGCTTGCACCGTGCAGGACGTGAGCAAAGCACCTTGGGAGGAGACGATGCGCGGGCAGAGCGGATTTACCCTGATAGAACTGATGATCGTCGTGGCCATCGCCGGCATCCTGGCGGCCGTGGCCATTCCCCAGTACGGCGACTACACCATGCGGGCCAAGGTCAGCAACGTGCTGGCCGCCGCCGCGCCCTTGAAAACGGCCGTGGCCCTGTGCGTGCAGGAAAATGGCGGCGAGGCGGCCGCCTGCAGCACGCCCACCGAGAATGTTCCCGGCCCCATTCCCCTGTTTACGGCGACGCGCGAAGTGGCCAGCGCCAAGGTCACCACGGGCGATATCGAACTGATACTGGCCCCCGGCCTGGGCGCGGGCATGGCAGGCAAGATCGTGAAGATGACCTTGCAGCCGGGCACCAGCAGCTTGAGCTGGCTCAACAGTACCACCGTCACGAATGCGGCCGCGGCCGAAGCCATCCTGAAGGACAATCCGCCGGCGAGGGGGCCGGCGGCGACCCAGTGAGCCTGCCCGCCTGGCGTCAGACGATCTTTTGCCGGTCCGCGATCAGCGCTTCATAGGTGAGGTTTTGCAGCAGCGTGTAGTGGGTCGGCTCCAGGTCGATGAATTGCACGCCGTACGTGTGGATTTCCGCCACCTGCGCGGCGTGGCCGTGCGAGGGCTTGCCCACGCTGACGTTCTGGATGCGCGCGCGCGTATTGAGGCGCATCTGGTGCTTGTTCGGCTGCACCAGCAGGGTAAAGCTGAGCGTCACGCCGTCGTCGTCGGGCGTGAGCATGCAGGGCGACTCGATCAGCGCGCCCGACACGCTGAGGTTGACGATGAACACGGGCACGGCCGCCACGTCGCGGTAGCTCAGCTGCGCGGGAATCTCCACTTTCACGCGCATGGCCGTGCGCAGGCTGGTGCCCTGGATGGCGTCGGGAAAGCTCAGGTGCACATAGTGCAGGGGACGGCCGAAGATGCGCAGCACGCTGCAGGAAAACGAGCACACGGTGACGCCGGAAAACACGCGGATGGTCAGCTTGTCGCCTTCGTTGAGGACGATGGGGACGCCATTTTCCAGGGGAACCTTGACGATCAGATACTCATCCTTCACATAGCCGATCACGGTCGAGAAATGCTGGATGGGCTTGATGGTGCGGTGCGTGATGAACTGGATGCGCCCGCCCACCTGCAGGTTCATGGCTTCGAATTCGAAGTCCTGGAGCGTGGCTGCCGCGGCGGGCTTGTTACTTGTCATGCGATGCTCATCGTGATGGGGTCGAAGTGCAGTATGCATGATTTCTTGGTTAAAAAGCATTTATATCAATGAAATTCACATGCGCATGAATAAATGCCGGTACATCCTTCCTGCCTGCCGTCCAGGCTTTATAATTGCGTCAATATTGACGAATCTAAATGTGATGACGCACAGCTACTTTTGGACCATGCTGTTCCTGATCTTGCATCAAATCGACGCTGCCTACTGGCACGAGTGGGAAATGTTCCATGTGCCGGGCGGCATCCAGGGGTTCCTGGTGTTCAACCTGGCGGCCATTGCCCTGGTGCTCGCGGGCTACCGGCACGTATTGCTGGCAACCTCGCGGGCGCGATGCTATGCAGGCGTGTGCGCCGCGCTGGGCATAGGCACCGGCCTGATCCACGCGGGCTTCGCGCTGGCAGGGCTGGAGCAATTCCACCTGCCCCTGTCGGTGGCCATCATCGTGCTGTGCCTGGCCTGCGCCGTGTGGCTGCTGTGCGACTTGCGCCATGCCCAGGGCCAGCTGGCGCGTCAGGCAGCCTGATCAAACCTCGGCGTGCCAGTCGCCCGACTTGCCGCCATGCTTTTCCAGCACGCGCACATTCGTCATGACCATGCCCCGGTCGACGGCCTTGCACATGTCGTAGATGGTCAGCAAGCCGATCTGCACGGACGTCAGCGCTTCCATTTCCACGCCCGTCTTGCCCGTCGTGTCGACCTGGGCGCGGCAGTGCACGCTGTTGGCGGCCGCGTCCACTTCAAAATCGACGGTCACGCGCGTGATGGCCAGGGGATGGCACAGGGGGATCAGGTCGCTGGTGCGCTTGGCGCCCATGATGGCGGCGATGCGGGCGATGCCCAGCACGTCGCCCTTCTTTGCATTGCCGGACATGATCAGGGCCAGGGTGGCGCCCTGCATGCGGATGGTGCCGGCGGCCACGGCGCTGCGGCGCGTGTCGTCCTTGCTGCCCACGTCGACCATATGGGCTTGGCCCGCGGCATCGAAATGGGTCAGTTCCCCGGCGGGGGCTTGCTGGTCTGCTGTAGTCATGGCGTCAAAGTAGGTGAGGATGGAGGGCGCGGCGCGCTGGCGCAGCCGGGCATGTCACAAGCATATCGCGTGCCTGTCGCGTGGGAAACGGCGCCGCTAACAAGGTATGATAGCACCCGTGAATGCAAAAACTCCCCTCCAGACCGCGCTCCACGACGCCGTCGCGGCATTGCCGCGCGCGGCCTGGCGCGCGCCCGTGCTGGCCGCCTTATGGCTGGCTTCCCCCTTTGCGCTGGCGCAAACCTTCACGTCCGCGCCTGCGGCACCGGCCGTCAATCCGGCGGCCAAGCCGGCCAGCACCTGGACGCAGCTGGCCGTGCCGCCCGCGCCCAACCTGCCGAACCTGGGCGATACCTCGCGCGAAGACCTGTCGCCCGCGATGGAGCGCAAGATCGGCGAGGAAATCATGCGCGGCATCCGCGGCGACCGCGATTATCTCGATGACGCGCCCCTGCTGGAATACCTGAATACCTTCGGCAACGCCCTCGTGGCGGCGCGGCCCAGCGTGCGCGGCGAAACGAACTACGATTATTTCTTCTTTGCCGTGCGCGATCCCCAGTTGAACGCGTTCGCCTTGCCTGGCGGCTTCATCGGCGTGCACTCGGCCTTGCTGCTGGCGGCGCAAACGGAGGCGGAACTGGCGTCCGTGCTGTCGCACGAGATCGGCCACGTGGCGCAGCGCCATATCGCCCGCATGCTGGGCCAGCAGCGCCAGGATGCACTGATGCCGCTGGCCGCCATGCTGCTGGCGGCGCTGGCCTCGCGCGCGGGCGGCGACGTGGCCATGGGCGTGTTTGCCGCCGGCCAGGGCCTGGCCATCCAGCGCCAGCTCAATTTCGGCCGCGACGCCGAACGCGAGGCGGACCGCATCGGCTTCCAGATCATGGGCGAAGCCGGTTTCGATACCACCGGCATGGTGGCCTTCTTCGGCCGCATGCAGGCGGCCAGCCGCTCGTACAGCGACCTGATGCCCGCCTACCTGCAGACCCACCCGCTGACGACGGAGCGCATCGCCGACATCCAGGCGCGCATCCGCGAACAGCCCTACAAGCAGCGTCCGGACAGCCTGAATTTCCACCTGGCCCGCGCCCGCGCCCGCGTGCTGCAGGATGAAAGCGTGCAGGGTTTGCTCAATGCCAAGGCCGTCTTCACGACGCAGCTGGAGCAACAGAGCCGCTTCCAGGTGACGGCCGCCCATTACGGCCTGGCCTTCGTCGCCATCAAGCAGGGCCAGCCGGCGCAGGCGCAGAAGGAACTCGACGCGGCCTATGCCGCCCTGCACCAGCCGGCCGGGCCGAACGTGTTTACCTCGGGCGGCACGCAGGGGCCGAATTCGCTGCTGGCGGCGATGACCCTGGAAGTGCTCTTGATGCCGGCGCAAAAGAAGGAAGTGGCGCAGCAGGCCCTGACGGCGGCCGATGCGGCGCGCCAGCAGTTTCCCCTGTCGCGCGGTATTGCCCGCCAGTATGCGGAAGCGTTGATGGGAGCAGGCAAGCTGGAGCAGGCAACCCTGTACCTGCGCGAGCAGGTGCAGCTGTACAAGGAAGAGCCGGAACTCTACGATTTATTGGCGAAAGCCTACGCGGACCAGGGCAAGATGACCTTGCAGCACATGGCCCTGGCCGAATCCTACGTCTTGCAGGGCGCCACCATGGCCGCGCTGGACCAGCTGACGATCGCCCGCAAATCCACGGACGCGACCTTTTACGACCAGGCCGTGATCGATGCGCGCGAGCGGGAATTGCAGGAAAAGCGCCGCGAACAGTTGAAGGAACAGAAAGGTTAGCGCTTACTCGGCTGCTGGTGCCTGCTGGAAGCCAAACATGAGCGGCATCGCGGCATAGGCCAGCGGCTGCACGGCGATGTCCTGGCCGGCATGCGCCAGGGTCAGCTTGCCCTTGCCGTCGTCCAGCCAGGCCAGCAGCGCTTCATCGCTTGCCGTCTCGCCATCGAGGCGCAGCCACGCCAGCACCTGTGCCATGTCACGGTCGTCCACCTGGGCCACGATATCGCCGTGGCGCAAGATCAGCGCGCCGTTGTCGCACCAATGCACCTGTTCGAGCTGCGCCAAAGGCGCCCCTGTCTGCAGGACAAAACCGTGCTGCGGATCGCTGCGGGCGATGTACGGCGTCGCCTGCAGCTTGACATACACGCGCTGCGGGCCGTTCTGGAAAAACCAGCAGCCCCGTTCATCGTGGCCGTAATTGCGGTTGATAAAGCTCAACAGGGCTGCGTGGGCAATCTTGTCGCCCGGCAATTGCTGCTGCTGGGCCTGCTGGTCGCGCATGCGCCAGTGGCCGCGCGCGTCCAGGCCCAGCCAGCCGTAGCAGTGGGGCACGTTCGGCCATTTGGCCAGGGCTTGCTTGACGAGATCATCCATGTAAGGCGTTTTCCGAGGCAGTGCGCAAGCCGTCAGCGTGACAGCTTTGCGGCGAAGACGGCGCCGCGCTGCCGTCTTCAAAGTGGGAAAGCAGGCGCTGCGGCAGCCAGGCGAGGCTGCCCGGCGGCGTGCCGGTGGCAAAGCCGACATGGCCGCCGTGGCGCGGATACTCGAGCGTGACGTTCGGCGCGGCGCTGGACGGCAGGAAGCATCCCGGCAGGAAGGGGTCGTTCTGCGCATTGAGCACCAGGGTCGGCACGGTGATGTCGTGCAGGACGTGCTTGGCGCTGGCGCGGTGCCAGTAGTCGTCGGCGTCGCGGTAGCCGTGCAGGGGCGCCGTGACGACGTCGTCGAAGGCGTGCAGGTCGCGCGCGGCCAGCATGGCGTCGCGCGCGAACAGGCCGGGAAACTGTTCCAGCTTGGCCAGGCATTTCGGCTTCAGGGTGTTCAAAAACATGCGCGTGTAGAGGCGGTTGGCGCCCGAGGACAGGGCCTTGCCGCCTTGCGCCAGGTCAAGGGGCGCGGACACGGCGGCGGCCGCATCGACGATCTCTGCCTCGTGCTGCCACTGGCCCAGCCAGCACAGCAGGGCATTGCCGCCCAGCGAGACGCCGGCCGCGTAGAACTTGCCTGTCGCGCGCGGGCGCAGGCGGCGCAGCACCCAGTCGACTTCCTGCGCATCGCCCGAATGGTAGAAGCGCGGCGCCAGGTTGGGCTCGCCCGAGCAGCCGCGGAAGTGCGGCACGGCGCCGGACCAGCCGCGCGCCGCCACCTCGCGCATCAGGGCGCGCGCGTAATGGCTGTTCGACGAGCCTTCCAGGCCGTGGAACAGCACCACGAAGGGCAGGCCCGGCTGGCCGTCGACCAGGTCGACGTCGACGAAATCGCCATCGGGCGCCTGCCAGCGTTCGCGACGGAAGGCCACGGCCGGCTTGCCGATGCACAGGGCCGGATAAATCGTTTGCGTGTGGCCGCCAGGCAACCAGAATGGGGCGGTATAAGTCATCGTTCGGCGTTTAGTGCAGGATCTGCGCTCCCGTGGCGTCCGCCGGCGCGCCGCCCGGCGCGATCGAGGCGTGGTGCAGCACGATGCGCCAGCCGCGCGGCGTTTTCACGTACACATTCGTGGCCAGCAGGTGCGCGGGGCCGTCGTCGCCCGCCGTGACGCCTTCGATGACCGTGTGCACGGAGCTCATCAGATTGTGCGTTTCATGCAGCTGGGCCGGCACGATGTGCAGGCCGCCGCCGGCCAGGATGGTTTCCCACGAGGCGCGGATGGCGGCATGGCCGATCAGGCGCGCGCCGCCCGGGTGGATGCAGACGATTTCCTCGTCGTCGGCCCACAGCGCCATCAGCGCCTCGAGGTCGGCGCGGTGCAGCGCATCGTAGAAGGCCGCTTCGACTTCCGCGGCGCTGCCATTGAGTTCCTTCAGACGTTTCATGACGACTCCGGGCTGGATCGGTAGGGCAAATAAATGCTGCAATTAAAAACGGCGCGCTGGTGGCGCGCCGCTGGGCAGTTTAATGGTGGCCGGCGCTGGCGCCTTCCTTCAGGGTATAGGCCGTGCCGCAATATGGGCACTTGGCGACACCGTCCTTGTTAAATTCCAGGAACACGCGGGGATGCGACGACCACAGCGGCATGGCCGGGTTAGGGCAGTGGGCTGGCAAGTCTTTACTGTCGAGTTCGACCGCTGGCTGGGTGGATTTTGTCATCTTGTCATGCTCCGTGAGGCTGTATGGAAGGAAGTCGGCTGCTGCCAAAAGCACGATTTTAACGGATTCGGGCAGACAGCAAAAATCATGGCTAAAATGGCGCCTTCACCAGCGGTGCCCGCGTTGCGCTTTTTTGCGCCGCCGCCGCCGCGCCACCGCCACCTGGACTGGATTTGCCTTGCCCGTGTCACCGTTGCCGCCCCTGTCGCGGCGCACCATTGTTGTGCATTTACCACAGTCCCCGCGCCGGAGCGCCGCGTGAACGCCGCCGTCTCCGCCCACGATGAGGGCGTGCTGAAGGATGCCTGGCGCGCCGGCCTGAAACTGGGCGCGCCCAGCCTGCTGGGCATCGCCGCCTGGGGCATGGTGGTGGGCGTGGCCATGGTCAAGAGCGGCCTGACGGTGGCGCAGGCGGGGGCCATGACCTTGCTGGTCTTTGCCGGCTCGGCCCAGCTCGCCTCTTTGCCCCTGCTGGCCGCGCAGGCGCCCGTGTGGGTGATCTTCGCCACGGCCCTCGTCGTCAATTTGCGTTTTGTCATTTTTTCCGTGCTGCTGGCGCCCCATTTCGCCCATCTGCCGTGGCGCCAGCGCTTTGCGCTCGGCTATGTTGCCGGGGATATCACGGTGGGCCTGTTTCTGCAGCGCTACCCGCATGAAACGCCGGACCCGGCCAAGCTGCCCTTCCTGAAAGGCCTGATCTACCCCAACTGGCTGGCCTGGCAAAGCGGTTCCTTCATCGGCATCATGCTGGGCGCCGTCGTGCCGGCCGAGTGGGGCCTGGGTTTTGCGGGCACCCTGGCGATCCTGTGCGTGACGATACCGCTGATCCTCGGCCGCGCCGCCCTGTGCGGCGTGCTGGTGGCGGGCACGGTGGCCGTGCTGGCCTACGGTTTGCCGTACAAGCTGGGCTTGCTGGTGGCCGTGGTGGTGGGCATGGTCACGGCCATGGCCGTGGAAGAATGGACGGAAAAATGGACAAAACGCCATGTTTGACAGTATCGACTGGGGCCGGGCCGACGTGTGGATCGCCATTGCCGTGCTGGTGGTGGCCACGGCCGCCACGCGCAGCACCTTCTGGCTGGTCGGCCATCACATCCGCATCCCGCGCCGCGTGGGGGAAATGCTGCGCTATGCGCCCGCCTGCGCGCTGGCGGCCATCATCGCGCCCGACATGCTGATGGAAGGGCAGCAGGTACACCTGGAGTTATCCAATTTGAAACTGCTGTCCGGCATTGCCGCCACGCTCTTTTTTGTGATCCGCCGCAATATGCTGCAAACCATCGTCTTCGGCATGCTGGTTTTCACGGGCTTGCGACTGTTGCATGTTTTTCAGTAAAGCAGGACAAATCGGCGATTTGGTCTGGTCATTGCGGTAAAATAGCGCACTTCCTTCCACTCGTCATCTGGATCGCCATGTCAGCTGTTCTCAACTTCATCCGTCTGCAAGATTTGATCGCCCAAAATGCACTGCAAGGCAAGCGCGTATTCATCCGCGCCGACCTGAACGTCCCGCAGGATGACAGTGGCAAGATTACCGAAGATACGCGCATCCGCGCCTCGGTGCCGGCCATCCGCGCCGCCCTCGATGCTGGCGCCGCCGTCATGGTGACGTCGCACCTGGGCCGTCCGACGGAAGGCGAGTTCAAGCCGGCCGACAGCCTGGCGCCCGTGGCGGCCCGCCTGTCCGAGCTGCTGGGCCAGGAAGTTGCATTGAAGCAAAATTGGGTCGATGGCGTGGGCCTGGAATCCCTGGCTGCCGGCCAAGTGGTCTTGCTGGAAAACGTGCGCGTGAACAAGGGCGAAAAGAAAAACAGCGATGAGCTGGCGCAAAAGATGGCCAAATTGTGCGATATCTACGTCAATGACGCGTTCGGCACGGCCCACCGCGCGGAAGCCTCCACGCACGGCATCGCCAAGTTCGCGCCCGTCGCCTGCGCCGGTCCGCTGCTGGCCGCCGAACTGGACGCGCTGGGCAAGGCCCTGCACGCGCCGGCCCGCCCGCTGCTGGCTATTGTTGCTGGCTCGAAAGTATCGAGCAAGCTGACCATCCTGAAAGCCCTGTCCGACAAGGTCGATAACCTGATCGTCGGCGGCGGCATCGCCAACACCTTCATGAAGGCTGTCGGCTTGAACGTCGGCAAGTCGCTGGTGGAAGCGGAACTCGTCGAGGAAGCCCGTGCCATCATCGACATCATGGCCCAGCGCGGCGCGCAAGTGCCGATTCCCGTCGACGTCGTGTGCGCCAAGGAGTTCTCGCCGACAGCCGCCGCCACCGTCAAGGACGTGGCCGACGTGGCGGACGACGACATGATCCTCGATATCGGCCCGAAAACGGCGGCCCTGCTGGCAGGCCAGATCGCCGCGGCCGGTACCATCGTGTGGAACGGCCCCGTCGGCGTGTTCGAATTCGACCAGTTCGGCAACGGCACCAAGACCCTGGCCCTGGCGATTGCCGACTCGAAGGCGTTCTCGATTGCCGGCGGTGGCGACACCCTGGCGGCGATTGCCAAATACGATATTACCGATAAAATCAGCTATATCTCGACGGGCGGCGGCGCTTTCCTGGAATTCCTGGAAGGCAAGACTTTGCCCGCGGTCGAAATCCTCATGCAGCGCGCCGCCTGAGGCGCAGCAGTTAGCAGTTCAGTACCAAGCGCAGCCTGACCGCTGCGCTTTTACCTTGCCGGGCGGCACAGCCGCCAGGTCTTGCTCAGCTAGCGTCTTGTCGGCGCACAAGGAATCCTATGCCACGTGGTACAAAAATCGTAGCAACAATCGGCCCCGCCTCCACTGACTTCGATATCCTGGTCAAAATGATACGCGCGGGTGTCGACGTGGTGCGCTTGAATTTTTCCCACGGCAAGGCGCAAGACCATATCGACCGCGCCGCGCTGGTGCGCCTGGCCGCGCTCGAATGCGGCCGCGAAGTGGCCATCATGGCCGACATGCAGGGGCCGAAGATTCGCGTCGGCAAGTTTGAAAATACCCGCATCCAGCTCGAGGCGGGCGACAAGTTCATCCTCGACGCCAAGTGGGGAGAAAACGGCGAACTGGGCAACCAGGAGCGGGTCGGCCTCGACTACAAGGCCCTGCCGCGCGACCTGCACAAGCATGACGTGCTGCTGCTGAACGACGGCCTCATCGTGCTGATCGTCGAGCGCATCCACGGCAGCGAAATCCATACCACCGTCAAGATCGGCGGCGAGTTGTCGAACAACAAGGGCATCAACCGCCAGGGCGGCGGCCTGTCGGCGCCGGCCCTGACGGCGAAGGACATGGAAGATATCAAGACGGCCATGAGTTTCCAGGCCGATTATCTGGCCATTTCCTTCCCGAAATGCGCGACCGACATGGAAATGGCGCGCCAGCTGGCCAATATCGCGGGCGAACCGTACCACCACAAGCCGATGATGATCGCCAAGATCGAGCGGGCGGAAGCCATTCCTGCCCTGCAAGAAATCCTCGACGCCTCCGACGGCATCATGGTGGCGCGCGGCGACCTGGCCGTCGAGGTGGGCAATGCGGCCGTGCCGGCCCTGCAAAAGCGCATGATCAAGATGGCGCGCGCGTCGAATAAGCTTGCTATTACAGCAACGCAGATGATGGAATCGATGATCGTCAACGCCGTGCCGACGCGCGCGGAAGTGTCCGACGTGGCCAATGCCGTGCTCGATGGCACGGACGCCGTCATGACGTCGGCCGAGACGGCGTCGGGCAAGTACCCGATCGAGACGGTGGAAATGATGGCCGCCATCTGCGTCGAGGCGGAGCAGTCCGAATACAACAAGCTCGACGCCGATTTCCTCAACGTCACGTTTACCCGCATCGACCAGTCGATCGCCTACGGCGCCCTGTTTACGGCCCACCATTTGCGCGTAAAAGCCATCGTGGCCTTGACGGAATCCGGTTCCACGGCCCTGTGGATGAGCCGCCACAGCATCGACACGCCCATTTACGCGCTCACGCCCAGTGTGACAACCTTGCGCAAAGCCGCGCTGTACCGCAATGTTCGGGCGTATCATCTGATGCAGAACGCCCCCAGCGCGCAAGTGCTGAAGCAGGCGGAAGACCTGCTGGTCGCGCAGGGCATCGTCCGCAAGGGCGACATGATCGTCGTCACCTGGGGCGAACCGATGGGCCAGGTAGGCGGCACGAATGCCTTGAAAATCGTCAAGGTGGGGGAACTTGACCCGGTACTGGTCTGATCGAAAAAATTCAGGCGCCGGCGCGGTCATGAGCCGCGAAGCGCCGCAACGGTTTCTATTGTTATCTGGAGTATTACCATGTCTCTCGTATCCATGCGTCAACTGCTGGACCACGCCGCCGAAAACGGTTATGGCATTCCTGCTTTCAACGTCAACAACCTGGAACAAGTGCAAGCCATCATGGCCGCCGCCGACGCCTTGAACTCGCCGGTGATCATGCAGGCGTCCGCCGGCGCCCGCAAGTACGCCGGTGAAGCGTTCCTGCGCCACTTGATCGATGCTGCCGTCGAAGCCTACCCGCACATTCCCGTCGTCATGCACCAGGATCACGGCCAGTCGCCGGCCGTCTGCATGGCCGCCATCCGCTCGGGTTTTACGTCCGTGATGATGGACGGTTCGCTGGAAGCGGACGGCAAGTCGGTCGCTTCCTACGAGTACAACGTGGAAGTGTCGCGTGAAGTGGTGAAATTCTCGCACGCCATCGGCGTGACGGTGGAAGCGGAACTGGGCGTGCTCGGTTCGCTGGAAACCATGAAGGGCGACAAGGAAGACGGCCACGGCGCCGACGGCACCATGACGCGCGAACAACTGCTGACGGACGTGGCGCAAGCGGCCGACTTCGTGCAGCGCACCCAGTGCGACGCCCTGGCGATCGCCATCGGCACCTCGCACGGCGCCTATAAATTCACGCGCAAGCCGACGGGCGACATCCTGGCCATCGACCGCATCAAGGAAATCCATGCGCGCATCCCGAACACCCACCTGGTGATGCACGGTTCCTCGTCGGTGCCGCAGGAATTGCTGGCCATCATCCGTGAATTCGGCGGCGACATGAAGGAAACCTACGGCGTGCCAGTCGAGGAAATCCAGGAAGGCATCCGTCACGGCGTGCGCAAGATCAACATCGACACCGACATCCGCCTGGCGATGACGGCGGCGATCCGCCAGTTCATGTTCCAGAATCCGTCGAAATTCGACCCGCGCGACTACCTGAAGCCAGCCCGCCTGGCCGCCGAGCAGATCGTGCGCGCCCGCATGCAGGCCTTCGGCTGCGAAGGCCAGGCGTCGAAGATCAAGGCGATTCCGCTGGAAAAAATGGCCGAGCGCTACAAGGCCGGCGAGCTGTCGCAGATTGTGAAGTAAAATTCTGTCTGGAACGGGCCGGGAGCATCGCTCCCGCCCGATTTTCTCGACCGGCAGGCGCCCCCTGCCTGCCGGTTTCGTTTCATCCAACTATTCCCCCGCTATGAACAGCCTCTATCAGACTTCCATCCACTCCCTGCCATTGCTGGGCCACGGCAAGGTCCGCGACAACTACGCCGTTGGCGACGACAAGATCCTGATCGTCACCACGGACCGCCTGTCGGCCTTCGATGTCGTCATGAACGAGCCGATTCCCGGCAAGGGCAAGGTCCTCAACCAGATGAGCGACTTCTGGTTCGAGAAACTGGGCCACATCGTGCCGAACCACCTGACGGGCATCGCGCCGGAATCCGTGGTGGCGCCCGAGGAAGTGGAGCAGGTCAAGGGCCGCGCCGTCGTGGCCAAGCGCTTGAAGCCCATCATGGTCGAGGCGGTCGTGCGCGGCTACATCATCGGTTCGGGCTGGAAGGATTACCAGGATACGGGCAGCATCTGCGGCATCAAGCTGCCAGCCGGCCTGCAACAGGCGGAAAAACTGCCGCAGCCGATCTTCACCCCGGCGGCCAAGGCCGAGCTGGGCGAACATGACGAAAACATCAGCTTTGCGGAAATGGAAGAGCGCATCGGCGCCGACCTGGCCGCCAAGATGCGCGACGTCGCCATTGAACTGTACAAGACGGCCGCCGAATACGCCGCCACGCGCGGCATCATCATCGCCGACACCAAATTCGAATTCGGCCTGGACGACAACGGCGTCATGCACCTGATGGATGAAGTGCTGACGGCCGATTCCTCGCGCTTCTGGCCCGCCGATTCCTACCAGCCCGGCATTTCGCCGCCGTCGTTCGACAAGCAATTCGTGCGCGACTACCTGGAAACATTGACCTGGGGCAAAACCGCACCGGCGCCCGCGCTGCCGGCCGACGTCATCGAAAAAACCCAGGCCAAGTACTTCGAAGCCATCGAGCGCCTGACGGGCGAGAAGCTGAAGGCCTGAGATGACTGAGCAGAATAAGCCGCTGGTCGGCGTCATCATGGGCTCGTCCTCGGACTGGGACGTGATGCAGAACGCGGTCGCCATCCTGAAGCAGTTTGGCGTGCCCTACGAGGCGCAAGTCATTTCCGCGCACCGCATGCCCGACGAGATGTATGCCTACGCGAAAAGTGCGCGCGCGCGCGGCTTGCGCGCCATCATCGCCGGCGCCGGCGGCGCGGCCCACCTGCCTGGCATGGTGGCCGCGATGACCATCGTGCCCGTGCTGGGCGTGCCCGTGCCGTCGAAATACCTGCGCGGCGAGGATTCCATGCTGTCCATCCTGCAAATGCCCAAGGGCGTGCCGGTGGCCACCTTCGCCATCGGCGAAGCGGGCGCGGCGAATGCGGCGCTGACGGCCGTGGCCATGCTGGCCGCCAACGACGACGTCCTGGCCGAGAAGCTCGAAGCCTTCCGCGTCACGCAGACGGCCGCCGCCAAGGCCATGGTCTTGCCTGACTAATATGTTTGAGAAATAATGAATAGTAAATCGACTTCCCCATTGCTGCCCGCCGCCAACCCACCGGCGTGGCTGGGCGTGATGGGCGGCGGCCAGCTTGGCCGCATGTTTGCCCAGGCCGCCCAGAGCATGGGCTACCAGGTGGCTGTGCTGGAACCGTCCGATGCCTGCCCTGCGGGGCAGGTGGCGCAGCGCCTGGTCAACGCCGGCTACAGCGATGCCGCCGGGCTCGACGCCCTGGCGGCGCAATGCCTGGCCGTCACCACGGAATTCGAGAACGTCCCGGCCGGCAGCCTGTCGCGCCTGGCCGAACGCGTGTTCGTGGCTCCCAACGCCCACGGCGTGTCGGTGGCGCAGGACCGCATCGCGGAAAAACGTTTCTTTGTCGCTTGCGCCGCGAAATCCGGCGTGCTGCCGGCGCCGCATATGGTCATCGCCACGCCGGCCGACATCGATGCCATCGCCGACGACTTGCTGCCCGGTATCCTGAAAACCGTGCGCATGGGCTATGACGGCAAGGGCCAGTACCGCGTGCGCACCCGCGACGACGTGCGCGCCGCGTTCGCGGAAATGGGCGAAGTAACTTGCCTGCTGGAAAAGATGCTGCCGCTGGCCTATGAAGTGTCCGTGCTGACGGCGCGCGGCGTGGACGGCGCCTCGGTCGTGTATCCGATCGCCGAAAACGTGCACCGCGACGGCGTGCTGTTTACCACCACCGTGCCGGGGCCGAACGTCTCGGACGACTGCGCCGCCAGGGCGCAGCGGGCGGCGCAGGCCATGGTGGCCGAGCTTGGCTACGTCGGCGTGCTGTGCATCGAATTTTTCGTGCTGGAAGACGGCAGCCTGGTGGTCAATGAAATGGCGCCCCGTCCGCACAACAGCGGTCACTACACGATGGATGCCTGCGTCACCAGCCAGTTCGCGCAGCAGGTGCGGGCCATGGCGCGCTTGCCGCTGGGCGACGTGCGCCAGCATTCGCCGGCCGTGATGCTCAACCTCCTCGGCGACGCCTGGTTTGCCGACGGCAGCGATGCCGCCAGCGAACCGGCCTGGGACCGGGTGCTGGCGCTGCCGGGCGCGTGTTTGCACCTGTACGGCAAGGACGACCCGCGCCGGGGCCGCAAGATGGGGCATCTGACCTTCATCGCGGCGACCTTGCAAGAGGCGCAGCAGCGCCTGCGCGACGCTTGCCTGATCCTGGGAATCGCCCCGTGAGCGTGCCTGCACATGACCTGGCGGCCGCCGCCGCCGTGCTGGAAGCGGGCGGCCTCGTCGCATTCCCCACGGAAACCGTGTATGGCCTGGGCGCCGATGCGGAAAACCCGGCCGCCGTGGCGCGCATCTATGAAGCCAAGGGGCGGCCTTCCGATCACCCTGTGATCGTGCACGTGGCGCCCGGCGCCGATCTGGCGCACTGGTCCGACGATATTCCCGTCGAAGCGCAGCAACTGGTGGCCGCCTTCTGGCCGGGCCCGCTGACCCTGATCGTCAAGCGCGCCGCGCACATCCCCGACGCCGTCTCCGGCGGCCAGGATACGGTGGGCCTGCGCTGCCCGTCGCACCCGGTGGCTATCGAACTGCTACGCACTTTCAAGGGCGGCAAGGGAGGACTGGCGGCGCCGTCGGCGAACAAATTCGGCAATGTCAGCCCCACCACGGCGCAGCACGTGCGCGATGAATTCGCGGCCGAACTCGATAGCGGCCTGCTGGGCGCCGTGCTCGACGGCGGACAGAGCGCCGTCGGCATCGAATCGACCATCGTCGACCTGTCGCGCCTGGCCACGCACGGCCCCGTGCTGTTGCGTCCCGGCCATATCAGCAGCGCGCAGATTGCCGCCGTCATCGGCCGCCTGCCCGCAGTGGCAGACGCGGCCGCACCGCGCGCCTCGGGCACGCTGGAATCGCACTATGCGCCACATACGCCTGTTGCGATGCAGCACAGCGATGTACTGGGCGAGACGCTGAACCGCCTGCTCAACGACGGGCGCCGCGTGGCCCTGATCCATTACTCGGACCTGCCGCCGGCCAGTGCCAGCGTGCGCCTGGAAGCGGACCCGCACAGCTACGCACATGCGCTGTACGCCTCGCTGCGCACGATGGACCAGGTCGGTGCCGAACTGATCCTCGTCGAGGCGCCGCCCACCGGCCCCGCCTGGCTGGGCATCAATGACCGTCTGCGGCGTGCCGCCTTCGGCTCAAGTGGTATCTTGCAGCAATTCCTGTCCGCCTGAAAACAGCCCCGCAAGGGGCTTTTTCTTGATGCAGCGCAATAGAGATGCTTGCCACGAAACATCTTAAATCCCCCATAATTCAGCAGATCGCCCTGTCGTGACAGGGTGCCGGCGTTGTTGTAATTTGGCTGATTTTTAAAACGTAATTTCTATACAAGCCCGAGGAACGATGGCATATTAGTTGGGTAGCGAATAGCACGCCCGTTCGTTTAGAAACCAGAAAAAGACCCGAGGAGACAAAATGCATCAAACAAAATTCGCGCTGGCCGTGCTGGCTGCGGCTGTCCTGGCCGGTTGCGGCGGCGCCACTGGCGGCGATCAAACCTTGAAAGTCAAATACTCGGCGCAGGTGTCGTTCGGCGACAGCCTGTCCGACGTGGGGTCGTATGCCGTCGGGGCCGTGGCCGCGAGCGGTGGCGGCAAGTTCACCATCAATGGCGACAATACGGCCATCAATCCTGAACTGACGGGCAAGAACTGGACCGAACACATGGCTGCGCAATTCAGCCTGCCGGCGCCATGCGCCGCGGAAACGGGACTGGAAGGCGATGCTTCCGTGGGCTTGTCCGCGCCCCGCGTCAAGCACGCCGGCTGCTACGGCTACGCCATGGGCGGCTCGCGCGTGACCAATCCCGTCGGCCCGAACAACAAACTGACGGGCAGCGCGCTGGGCGCGCTGACCGTGCCCGTCGTGACGCAGATCGCCAACCACCTGGCCGTGTCCGGTGGCAAGTTCAGCGGCACGGAAGCCGTCTTCGTGATGGCCGGCGGTAACGACGTGCTGTATCAGCTGGGTGCGCTGCAGGCGGGCGCGACGGCTGCTGGCCAGGCGGCCGGTGCGGCCGCCGGTGCCGATGCCGGCGCGAAAGCCTTTGCCACGAACCTGGTCGCGGCCTTCGCGGCCGGCGCCCCGAATCCTGCGACGGCAGCGCAAGCCATCGGCGCGGCCGTGGCCGCCGCCAGTGCGGCGCCGGGCGCCACCTCCGCATCGATCGTGGGTGCCGCCGTGCAGGCTGCGGTGGTTGCCGGCAACACGGCAGTCGGTTCGCCAGCCGTGTACGGTCCGCTGGTGGCCAAGGCGCAAGCCGATGCCACCGTCACGGGCAATGCTGCCGGCGCCGCCGCCGGCGCCAAGGCCGGTGCCGATTACGCCGCCGCCCAGGGCCCGCTGCTGATTGCCGCCATGAAGCAGGCCGGCACCGAGCTGGTGGCGCTGGTCAAGGACAAGATCATCGCCAACGGCGCCAACTACGTGGTGGTCAACAACCTGCCGGATGTGGCCGGTACGCCATCGGGCCTGAGCAAGGATGCCAATACCAAGGCGCTCATCAATGCCATGGTCAGCGCCTTCAACGGCGAACTGAGCTCCGGCCTGGCGGGCAATGCGAAAGTCCTGCTGGTCGACGTGTTTGCCGTCAGCCATGACCAGGGCGTCAATCCCGGCCCTTACGGCTTGACGAATGTCACGGACACGGCGTGCGACCTGACCCCGGCGAAGAACTTCCTGGGCAGCTCGCTGGTGTGCACCGGCAAGAACCTGAAGACCGGCGACGTCAGCCACTACGCCTATGCCGACGACGTGCATCCTACGCCGTTCAACAACCTGCTGCTGGCCCGCTATGTGGCCAAGGAAATGGTCGTGCGGGGCTGGCTGTAAGGGATGGCCGCGCCAGCGGCATCCCCGCGATGCGGCTGGCGCTGGCAGCGACAAGACTCGATAGCGGAACACTCCGCACATAATGAATCAGGAGACAAGATGAAGAATCGTTTGAATACCGCTGTGCGCGTGCTGGCCGCAGCTGCCGCGATGGCCATGGCGACGGGCGCTTCGGCGCAAAGCGCAGGCACCTGGATGGCCAAGGTCGGCATCAACAAGATCACGCCCCACGTGGACAGCGGCGACATTTCCGCGCCGGCATTGCCGGGCACGAAAGCCGACGTCAAGGCGGATACCAAGCCCATCCTGACCTTTGCCTACATGATCACGGACAATATTTCCGCTGAAATGATCCTGGGCGTGCCGTACAAGCATGACCTGATCGGCGACGGCGCCATCAAGGGCACGGGCAAGCTGGGCACGGCGGAAGCCTTGCCGCCGACGGCCTTCATCCAGTACCGTTTCTTCCAGCCCAATGCCATGATCCGTCCTTACGTGGGCGCGGGCTTGACGTATGCTTATTTCCAAAAGGAAACGGGTTCGGGCCAGATGACGGCCTTGCTGGACCCGGGTGGCGCGCCCGTCACCTACCGCATGGATAACAAGCTGGCCGGCAGCCTGGTGGCCGGCAGCACGGTGACGATCAACGAGCGCTGGTTTGCCGATGTGGCCGTGGTCAAGACGTTCCTGAAGACCAAGGCGAAATTCTCCACGGGGCAGACGCAGGACATCAAGCTCGACCCGCTCGCCGTGAGTGTCAGCATCGGGTATAAATTTACCTTGTAAAACAAAAAATCCGCCTCGGCGGATTTTTTTTTGTTCCTGCTCAGGCCGGCGGAATATTGAACTTTCCATTGTGGAAGATCAAGGGCGCTTGCGCCGCAAACGCGCATTGTTCCACTTCACCCACGAAAATGACGTGGTCGCCTTCCGGGTAGCGGCTGCGGTTGTGGCACTCGAACCAGGCCGATACGCCTTTCAGGATGGGTTGGCCCGTGCGCGACAGTTCGTACTCGACGTCGTCGAAGGGGTTGGGCGTGCGGCGCGCAAAGCGCTGCGCCAGTTCGGCCTGGTCGGCGCCCAGCACGTTGATGACGTAGTGCGAGTTGCCGCTGAAGATGGGCATGCTGTTGGCCACGGAACCGAGGCTCCACAGGACCAGCGGCGGCGACAGCGAAACGGAATTGAAGGAACTGGCCGTGAGGCCGCGGAAACTGCCGTCGGCCAGGCGCGTGGTAATCACCGTCACGCCGGTGGCGAACTGCGACAGTGCCTGGCGGAAATGGGTGGTATCGAATTCTTGCGCTGGCGCGCGGGGAGAGCGTGTGTTCATGGGAGGCCTGTGTATTTGCTGCCATTATGCCAAAAATCGGCGATGCCAGCGCAATCCTGGCCGGCATGCCCCGATGTGCGGGCCATGGCGCGCCGTTTCAAGCGGCGCTGCAAGCCATGCCGCTTTGCGCTACAGTGGTGGAAGAGGCAAGTATTTTCCGCTTCTCGCGGGGCGGGATGGGCTGGCCTGAAGCGATTCTTTGCGGGAGAGCATCATGGATGGACGGATGGACGTGGCGGTATTGGGGGGCGGTTGTTTCTGGTGCCTGGAAGCCGTGTACCAGGAAGCGCGCGGGGTGGCGCACGTCGAGGCGGGCTACACGGGCGGCGCCGTGCCGCATCCCACGTACGAGCAGATCTGCACGGGGGACACGGGCCACGCGGAAGTGGTGCGGCTGGAATTCGATCCGGCCGTCATCAGTTATCATGACATACTGGAAATATTTTTCACGATCCATGATCCCACCACCCTGAACCGGCAGGGCAACGACGTGGGCACGCAATACCGCTCCGTCATTTACTACCAGTCGGCCGAGCAGGAAAAGGTGGCGCGCAAGGTGCTCGCCGAGATGGCCGGCGTGTGGGACGCGCCCATCGTCACGGAACTGGCGCCGGCGCAGCCGTATTACAAGGCCGAGGAATACCACCAGCATTACGTGGAGCAGCATCCGCTGCAGGGCTATTGCGCCTGCGTCGTCGCGCCCAAGGTGGAAAAATTCCGCGCCATGTATGCGCACCGCCTGAAGTGAGGCGCCCGGCGCCAGGCCGGGCGCGTCCCGCCGTTCACGCCGTCAGCACGGGCGCCGGGCTGGCGGCCTGCTCGTACATGTAGTTGCGCGACCATGGCAGGGTGGACGAGCGCCGCCCCGCCTTGACGCAGACGATCTGGTACAGGCTGATCAAGTCCTGTTCGAAGGCATAGGCGCAGCCGGCCAGGTAGACATGCCAGATGCGGAAGCGCCGCTCGCCCGCCAGCGGACGGATCTGCTCGGCATGGGCCTCGAAATTTTCCGTCCACAGGGCGCAGGTGCGCGCATAGTGGCGCCGCAGGTTTTCCACGTCCAGCACTTCCAGTCCCCCCTGCTGCATGGTCTTGAGCACATTGCCGATGTGGGCCAGTTCGCCGTGCGGAAACACATATTTCTCGATGAATTCGCCGCCGCCATACGGCGTTTCGCCATTGTCCGGGTCGGTGGAAGTGATGCCGTGGTTCATCGCCATGCCATCGGGCGCCAGCAGCCTGTTGATGATGCTGAAATACTCGGGCAAATGCTTGAGGCCCACGTGCTCGAACATGCCCACGCTGGTGATGCGGTCGAACTGGCCCGTGACGTCGCGGTAATCCTGCAGGCGGATCTCGATCAGGTGCTCGAGGCCGGCCGCCGCCACGCGCTCGCGCGCCAGCGCATACTGGTTTTCCGACAGGGTCACGCCCACGCAGCGGGCGCCGTATTGCTGTGCGGCGCGGATGACGAGGGCGCCCCAGCCGCAGCCGATGTCGAGCAGGGTCTGGCCCTGCTGCAGCTGGATTTTCTTCAGGATGTGGTCGATCTTCTTGACCTGCGCCTGTTCCAGGGTTTCATCGCCGTGTTCGAAGTAGGCGCAGGAATACACGAGGGCGGGGTCGAGGAACTGTTCGTAGAAGGCGTTCGATACATCGTAGTGGTAGCGGATGGCCTCGGCATCCTTGCTCTTGTCGTGCGTAAAGCTGCGCACGATGCGGGCCAGCTTGCCTTCCGGCTTGAGCGTGTTGCGCGCCAGCGCGTTGCAGATGGCAATCATGTCCATGGCCGTGCCCTTGACCTCGATATTGCCTTCCACGTAGGCCGAGCCCAGGTTGGCCAGCGACGGGTTCAGCAGGTAGCGGGCCGACGCGGCCGTGGGCAGGCGGATGGTGACGCGCGGCGCTTCATTGGACAGGTCGACATGCTGGCCGTTCCACAATTCGATGCGCAAGGGCAGGGCGGTCTTGCTGCGGATGCCCGCAATCCAGGACTTGAGTTGGTTTTGTACAAACAAAATGGCCTCCAATGAAGCGGCAGCTGCTTGCGGCCGCAAATTGAGAAACAATGATCCAAGTACTACACCTCATAGCCTACACCTATATTGTCCGGCCTGCTTTGCGCCAGGTGTTCACGGCTGCAGGCGCTGCATGCGCCATTGCCCGTCCGCCCCGCGCGTGTAGACGATGCGGTCGTGGAAGCGCGAGCGGCGCCCCTGCCAGAATTCGATGCGCTCCGGCTGCAAACGATAGCCACCCCAGTGCTCGGGGCGGGGCGGCGGGGCGTCGCCGATGGCGGCAGCCACGGCTGCGTAATGGCTTTCCAGCGCGGCGCGGCTGGCGATGGGCGCGCTCTGTTCCGACGCAATCGCCGACAGGCGGCTTTGCACGGGACGCACATTGAAATACTCGTCGCTCTCGGCGGCCGAGGTCTTCACCACCGTGCCTTCGATGCGCACCTGCCGCTCCAACTCGCGCCAGAAGAACAGCAGGGCCGCATGCGGGTTGTGTTCCAGCTGCCGGCCCTTGTCGCTGTGGTAATTCGTGTACCAGGTGAAGCCCCGCTCGTCGAACTGCTTGATCAGCACGATGCGCGAGCTGGGCTTGCCGTCGGGGCTGACGGTTGCCAGGTCCATGGCGTTCGGCTCGACGACCTGGGCCTGGACGGCTTCGGCGAACCATTTCTGGAACTGGGCGACGGGATCGGCCAGCACGTCCGTCTCGCTCAGGCTGGACTGGGCATAATCGGTGCGCATGGCGGCCAGCGCGGCGGCCGGGTCCGGCGTCTCGGCAGCATCGGGCGCGATGCCGCGGCGGCGCTGCATGGCCGTGCCCAACTGCTCCATCTGCTGCGCGCTGAACAGGCGCTTGGCCATGGGCGCCAGCTGGCCCTCTTCCTTGCTCATGTGGGCCTGGTAGGCGGCAACATAGTCGCGCACGCCATGGGCCGGCAGCTGCGTGCCCGTGCCGGCCGCGATGGCGTCCAGGGCCGGGCGCAGGGCCAGCCAGGCGTCATCCATGCGCTGGTGGTCGGCGAGGATTTCCGGCACCAGGCTGGCCAGCACGGCCGCATCGTCGCCCGTGGCCGTCGCCTGCAGCATGGGCATCAGGTCCTGCTCTTCATCGTCATGGTGCAGATGGGCGGCTTTATTGAAATATTGCAACACTGCCTTGGCCGCCTGCTGCGCCTCCGCCGTGTTGCCGTGCTGCGCCAGGTGGGCCAGCAAGCCTTGCAGGGTGGCCAGCTGCTTGCGGATCTTGTCGTGGCAATGCTTGAGCACGGCGATAGGCTGGTCAAAGCCGGGAACGGAGTCGAACAGGGGAGTGGTCATGGCGAGTTCTCGTGGTGGGCAGTGTGGGGGCACGGCGACAGTTGCTCTTGTCGCTCTGTCTATCCGGCTATTTTAGAATATCCGCCGGCGCAGTGTCCGTTAAAATGGCGGCATGCATACCTCCACCAATGAACAAATTTCCATGGACTTGACCGAGATCGATTTTGACCGGCGTTTCGGCGGCATCGCCCGCCTGTACGGCGCCCCCGCGCTGGCGCGCTTTCGCGCCGCCCACGTGTGCGTGATCGGCGTGGGCGGCGTCGGTTCCTGGATCGTCGAAGCGCTGGCGCGCAGCGCCGTCGGCCGCCTGACCCTGATCGACCTCGACAATGTTGCCGAATCGAACATCAACCGCCAGATCCAGGCCATGAGCGACACCATCGGCCAGGCCAAGATTACGGCCCTGGCCGAACGCATCGAACTGATCAACCCATCCTGCCAGGTCACGCAGATCGAGGATTTCATCGCTCCCGATAACCTGGAGCAATTGCTGGGCGGGCGCGACTTCGACTACCTGGTCGACGCCATCGACAATGCCAAGGCGAAAGCGGCCGTCATCGCGTATTGCCGCGCGCGTAACATTCCCATGCTGACCATCGGCAGCGCGGGCGGCCAGACGGACCCGACCCTGATCGCCGTGCGCGACCTGTCGAAGACGGAACAGGAGCCGCTGCTCAAGCGCGTGCGCAAGCTGTTGCGCACGGAATATGGTTTTCCCCGTGGCGTGAAAAACAAGTTCAATGTCGATGCCGTGTTTTCCATGGAGCCGTTGAGCACGCCCGAGAGCGGCGAAGCGTGCGCCATCGACGGCACGGTTGCCGGCGTGACGGGCCTCAATTGCGCCGGCTTCGGCTCCAGCGTGGTGGTCACGGCCAGCTTTGGCATGGTGGCGGCCGCGCACGCGCTGAAAAGCCTGCGCCAGGAGCAAGCCGCTGCCGTGCCGGCGCCCGTGCCGGACGCCGCCTAAGCCACGCCGCCTAAGCCAGTTTCCTGCTGGCCACGATGCGGTAGTCGCCGCTGCTCTTGAACGATTCCACCAGCACCAGTTCGTCCGTCTGCCAGGCGATGGGCGCGAGGTCCAGGACGGGCGGCGGCGGCGCCTGGCGCGCCAGGGTCACGTGCGGCGTAAAGCGGTCGTGCTCGAAACGGGGCGCCAGGCCCTGTCCGGCCAGCGCCTGCATGCAGGCGGCGCGCACGTCCAGCAGGGCGGGCGAGGGCTGCGCCAGCGCGGCCCAGGCGAGGGCCAGCTTGGGGAAGTGGCTGGCGTGATCGAATGCCAGGCGCATGGGGCGCGCCGGCAAGTGCTCCAGAATGGCCAGCAGGGCGGGCAGCTCGGCGGCCGGGCGCTGGCCCAGGAAGGCCAGGGTCAGGTGCAGCTTGTCGGCGCGCACGGGCTTGCCGGGCAAGCGGGCCTGCCAGGCGGCCAGGGCCGCGCGCGTGGCCGCATCGGGCCACAGGGCGTAGAACAGGCGGGGAAAGTGTGAATCGGGTGACAAGTTTTTCCTATCGTTGCGGCGGTTTGCTATCATTGGCCTTCCCTGCCGTGCTCACCGGCGCTTGCAGGGATCTCACCGACACTCACTGAAAGAATACATCATGACGCGTAGCTCCGTTTTGTTTGCCCTGATCTGCTCCGTCGCCGCGTCGCTGGCGCAGGCACAGGCGCCGGCACCTGTTCCCGCCTCCGCCGTATCGATGAGCCCCGGCCCCGCCGCCGATAAATTGATCCTCATCGACAACAAGGTCGGCACGGGCAAGGAAGCATCGGCCGGCAATACCGTCGTCGTGCACTACACGGGCTGGCTGTACCGTCCGCTGGCGAAAAATTCGCGCGGCAAGCAGTTCGACAGCTCCGTGGGCCGTGGCCCGTTCGACTTCCAACTGGGCAAGGGCATGGTCATCAAGGGCTGGGACCAGGGCGTGGCCGGCATGAAAGTGGGCGGCAAGCGCACCCTGATCATTCCGGGCGACCTGGCCTACGGTCCCCGTGGCGCCGGCAATGGCGACATTCCGCCGAACTCGGCACTGATCTTCGACGTGGAATTGCTGGACGTTAAGTAATTGTTCAGTTTCGGCAGCGCACCACGTGCGCTGCCGTGAAAAAGCGGTAGACTGGGATTTTCTGATACCGCTGTGGAGATCCCCATGAACATCGCCAACGACGTCACTGAACTGGTCGGCAATACCCCCCTGGTGCGCATCAACCGCATCGCCGCCGGCAGTGTGGCCACCATCCTCGCCAAACTCGAATTCTACAATCCCGCGCACAGCGTCAAGGACCGCATCGGCCTGTCCATGATCGTCGCCGCGGAAAGCGCCGGCAAGATCCATGCCGACACCATCATCGTCGAGCCCACCAGCGGCAACACGGGCATCGCCCTGGCCATGGTGTGCGCCGCGCGCGGCTACCGCTGCACCCTCGTCATGCCCGATACCATGAGCCGCGAACGGCGCATCCTGCTGCGCGCCTACGGCGCCGAGCTGGTGCTCACGCCCGGCAGCGAAGGCATGCTGGGCGCCATCCGCAAGGCCGAGGAAATGGTCGCGGCCGACCCGCGCTACCTGATGCTGCAGCAATTCAACAATCCCGCCAATCCCGCCATCCACCGCGCCACGACGGCCGAGGAAATCTGGCGCGACACGGACGGGCAGGTGGACATCGTCGTCGCCGGCGTGGGCACGGGCGGCACCATTACCGGCGTGGGCGAAGTGCTGAAGGAGCGCAAGCCCGGCGTGCAAGTGATTGCCGTGGAACCGGAAGCGTCGCCGATGCTGTCGAAAGGCACGAAAGGACCGCACCCCATCCAGGGCATCGGCGCCGGTTTCGTGCCGCAGATCCTGAACACGGCCATCTACGACGAAATCATCTGCGTCAAGAACGACGACGCCTTTGCCACGGCGCGTCTGGCCGCCAGCGATGAAGGCTTGCTGGTGGGTATTTCGTCGGGCGCTGCCCTGTGGGCCGCCCTGCAAGTGGCGCGCCGTCCGGAAAACGCGGGCAAGACCATCGTCACCATCATCCCCTCGTTCGGCGAACGCTACCTGAGCACGGCCCTGTACGCGGGACTGGGCGACTGATCCTCATCAAACAGGAGCGACAGGTCTATCTTTTCCGCCAGCGCCCGGTTGCCCGCATCGCCCGGGTGCAGGTGGTCGCCCGAATCGTAGGCGGGCAGCAGGCGCAGCGGATGGGCCGGGTCGCGCGCCCACGCATCGAAGTCGAGCACGGCATCGAACGTGCCGCTGGCGCGTATCCACGCATTGAGCTGCTGGCGCAGCGCATCTTTATCAGGCTGGTAATAGTCGTCCAGGGGCGTGCCGGGCAGGGCGCCTGCAAATGGCGTCAGGATGGCGCCGATGACGCGCACGCCGCGGCGGCGCGCCTGCACCACCAGCTGCGCGTAGCCGCTGGTTAATTCTTCCAGTGTCGGTCTTTGTACCCGTGGCGCAAACGCCGTGCCGGGCCAGCTGATGTCATTGATGCCGATCAAGACGATCACCGCGCGCACGCCAGGCTGGTCCAGCACGTCGCGCCCGAAACGGGCCAGGGCGCTCTCTCCCATGCCGTCGGACAACAGCCGTCCACCGGAAATCCCCGCATTGAGCACGGCCACGCCATGCGGCGCCAGGCGTTCGGCCAGGACATCGGGCCAGCGCGCATCCTGGCCCAGGCTGGCGCTGGCGCCATCGGTGATCGAATCGCCGAGGATGGCCACGGCTTGCGCCGCCGGCGTGGCCTCGACGTCGATGGCACTGAGCAGCAGGCGCGCCGTGGTGGTCTGCACGCCGGGCGCGGCATCGATGCGGGTGGCCCGCGTCTGCTCGCCCGGGGCGATCCACGCCGTCTCGCGGCCATCCCAGTGAAACGTGGATACCGGGCTGGGCTGTGGCAGGTGGATGCTCACCGTCAGCCGCGCCAGGTCCGGCACGGACAGGTCGACGGGGTCGCTGACGAGGGGCGCGCCCGGCGCTGCCGTGGCCGCAGGCTGGCCGGCAAAGGTCAGCGTGCGCAGGCTGCCCTGGCGGATCGCCGATGCGCCGTCCGCCAGGGCCACGGTGGCCGCGCCCACGTGCAGCGGCACCTTGCCGTAGGCATTCGACAGCACGATGCGCACGCGGGGTCCGCCCACGCTGATGCGCGCCACCTGGCGCACGGTGTGCCCGTGCAGCACGGCGGGCACGTTGCTGGGGAAGAGGAAAGCGGCGTCCCACACGGCTTGCGGACTGGCCGTCCAGCTGGCCAGCCAGGCGGGTGCGGGTTCGGCCGCATGGGCGGGGGGCGTGCTCAGCGCCAAGGCCAGCAGGGCGGCGGGGAGGAGGGAATATCGTTGCATGGCGGCTCGCTTCATCAAGGGGAATGGACGCATGATGCAAGCAAAGCCATTTATGTACTAGACTATCTCATTGAAGAACATTTATGAGTTGAATTCACAATGGCCAGACTGGATGTCAACCGTTCCGGCGAGCTGGAAGTGTTCGTGCGCGTGGTCGAGCTGGGCGGCTTTTCCGCCGCCGCGCGCGCTTGCGGCATGACGCCGTCGGCCGTCAGCAAGCTTGTCTCGCGGCTGGAAGAGCGCCTCGGCGCGCGCCTGCTGAACCGCTCCACGCGCCAGCTGCAGCTGACGGCCGAGGGCTGCGGCCTGTATGAACGTGGCACGCAGGTGCTGGCGGCGCTGGACGAGGCCGAGCGCTGCGCCGGCGTGCAGGATGTACCGCGCGGCAAGATCAAGGTGAATGCGAACGTGCCCTTCGGCCAGCATTTCCTGCTGCCGCTGGCGCCGCTGTTCCTGGAGCGCTATCCCGAGGTGACGCTCGACATCGTGCTGACCGATGCCGTGGTCGATATCCTCGAGCAGCGCACGGACGTGGCCGTGCGGGCCGGCCCCCTGAAAAGCTCCAGCCTGCTGGCGCGCAAGCTGGGCCAGACGCGCATGGCGATCGTGGCAGCGCCCGCCTACCTGGCGCGGCGCGGCACGCCGCGGGTGCCCGCCGATCTCGCGTCGCACAACTTGCTCGACGCTAATTACGCGCGCGCCCGTTCGGGCTGGCCGCTGCGCCTGCCCGACGGCGACATCGTCGTGCCTGTCATTGGCAATGCCCAGGCCAGCGATGGCGAAGCCTTGCGGCAACTGGCGCTGGCGGGACTGGGATTGGCGCGCCTGGCCGCCTTCCAGGTGCGCGCCGATATCGCCGCCGGGCGGCTACTGGCGCTGCTGGAGGCGTACAACCCGGGCGACAGCGAGGACGTGCATGCCGTGTTCGTGGGGCAGGGCGGGCACGTGCCGCTGCGCGTGCGCATCTTCCTCGATTTCCTGGCGGAACATGTCGACCTGGGGTGAGCGTGCCCAGGCGCAATAGGCTACAGGCGGACACGGCCGCGCAGTACAATATCGGCATACAACAAATACGGTCCGCAATGGTTCGGCCCGTATCGTGTCTCTGAATGGAAATATGTTCCTGGTAAAACCTGAACGCCGCCGCCTGCTGCAGCTGGGCGCGACCGTGGCTGTCATCGCGCTGGGCCTGGCCTCGCGCGCCTTTCCCCAATTCGTTCCCGCCGCGCTCGGCAAGTATCCGGGCGACGCCCTGTGGGCCATGATGATCGTCTTTGCCCTGGGCGCCATCGCTACGCGCATGCGCACGTGGCCGCTGGCGCTGATAGCGCTGCTGATCTGTTTTGCCGTCGAATTCGGCCAGCTGGTCCAGGCGCCCTGGCTCGTCGCGCTGCGCGCCCATCCGCTGGGGCACCTGGTGCTCGGTTCCACCTTCGGCTGGGGCGATTTGATCGCCTATACGGCCGGGGTGGCGATCGCGGCGCTGGTGGATACAGCGGCGCTGTTCAAGCGCCGCTGAACCCGATTACTTGACGTTACCCTCCTTGACGTTACCCTCGGCATCGCGCAGTTCCACGGGCGCCAGCTTGAGCTTGCTCAATTGCGGGGCGATCTTCGCCTGGTCGCCCACGCCGATGACGATCAGCTTTTCCGGCTGCAGGTATTTCTTCGCCATCTGCTGCACCTGCTTGTCCGTCACGCCCGCAAAGCGCTGCGGCAAGGTGCTGTAATAGTCGAGGCCCAGGCCGTAGATATACGTGTTGGCCATGCTGCTGCTGATGCTGGCATTTGTCTCGAACTGGCCCGGCAGCGACAGCACCTGCGAATTGCGCGCATTCGACAATTCCTTGGCCGTGAGCGGCTTGGCGATCATGGCGCGGATTTCCTTGAAGGTTTCCGACACGGCCGGCCCCGTCACGTCGGTGCGCACGCCGGCGGCAATCGAGAACGGTCCCGGCTGGCTGCGATACTGGAATTGCGAGCGCACGCCATACGTGTAGCCCTTCTCTTCGCGCAGGTTATTGCTCAGCCGGCTGGTAAACAGGCCGCCCAGCGCCGCGTTCATCACTTGCAGCGGCGCATAGTCGGGCGTGGCGCGGGCCACGGCGATGGTCGACAGGCGCACGGCCGTTTGCGGCGCGCCCGGCTTGTCGACGAGGATCAGCCGCGCTTTCGTCGTCTGCGGCGCCGCCACCACCGGGGCCGCCACTGCGCCCGCCTTCCAGCTGCCGAACTTGGCTTCGGCCAGGCTCTTCAATTCCGCCGCGCCGATGTCGCCCGAGACGATCAGGGCCGCATTGTTGGGCACGTAATGCTGCTGCCAGAACGCCTGCAGGTCGGCGCGGCGGGTGGCTTTCAGGGCCGCTTCCGTGCCCAGCTGGATATAGCCGTACGGATGCTGCGGACCGTACAGGGCCGCCGCTTCCACGCGGGCCGCCACGGCCGCCGCGTTTTCGCGCTGCTGCGCCAGTTCGCCGAGGCGGCTGGCGCGCTGGCGTTCCACTTCCTCTTGCGGGAATTTCGGGTGCTGCACCACATCGGCCAGCACGTCGAGCGCTTGCGGGAAGGTGGTTTTCAGCGAGGTCAGCTGGGCGAACGAGGCATCCGCGCCGGAACCCGTGCCGAGGAAAGCGCCGAGTTGCGCCACGTCATCGGCGATCTGCGGCGCGCTGCGCGTACTGGTGCCTTCCTGCAGCAATTGCGCCGTAAAGCTCGATAAGCCCGGCTGCGCCAGCGGATTGGCGCCCGAGCCGCTCTTGATGACCAGCTGGCTGGAGACGAGCGGCACGGCCGGGTTGTAATTGTGGATCACGGTCAAGCCATTGCTCAGGGTGAAGGACGTCGCTTGCGGCAGAACAAGCTTTGGCGCGGGACCGGCCTTCGGCACCGCGTTGCGCCACGGCTCGTCCGCGTTGATGGCCGTGCCTGGCGCAGGTTTGACCTTGCCCGGCGCGGGCGTCGCCACTTCCGGACCCAGGTCCGGCTTGCCCGGCACGCCATACACGACCACGCGTGACTGCTTCTTCAGGTAGGTGTCGACGGCGCGCTGCACGCCGGCCGCCGTCACCTGGCGGTAGCGTTCGATATCCTTGGCCAGGTAGCCGGGATCGCCCAGGTACTGGTTGTACTGGTTCATCATGTTGGCATTGCCGCCCACTTTTTCCACCTGACTCAGCATGCTCGTCTCGATGCTGTTGCGGGCCCGCTCGAGTTCCTTCTCGCTGGGCCCCTGGGCGCGCAACTGTTCCAGTTCCGCCTGCATGGCTTGCTCGATTTCCTCGGGCTGGTGGCCGGGACGGGCCGTCACGTCGAGGGTGAACACGGAGGTGAGGGCGTTCGAACTCTGGTTGGCGCCCACGTCCTGCGCGATCTGCTTGTCGTACACCAGGGATTTATACAGGCGGCTGGACTTGCCGCCGGCCAGGATCTGCGCGGCCATCGACAGTTCCGCATCGTCAGGGGCATAGGCGGACGGCGTCAGCCAGGCCATGAAGACGCGCGGCAGTTCGACCCGGTCCTGCACCACGATGCGGCGTTCCTGCGTGATGGGCGGCGTCACGACGTCGAGCTTGGCCACGGCGGGGCCGCTCTTGAAGCTGCCGAAGTACTTGTTGACCAGTTCCTTGGTCTTCGCCTTGTCGATGTCGCCCGCGATCACCAGGCTGGCGTTGTTGGGGCCATAGTATTTGGTGAAGAATTCCTTGATGTCAGCCAGTTTCGCGTTCTGGATGTCCGCATGCGAACCGATGACGCTGGCGTAATACGGATGGGTCTTCGGAAACAGCTGGTGGTACAGGGCTTCCTGCACGATGCCGTAGGGCGCGTTCTCCACGCTCTGGCGGCGCTCGTTGCGCACCACGTCCTGCTGGTTCGTCAGCGCCGTCTGGTCGAGCACGTCGAGCAGGTAGCCCATGCGGTCGGAATGGGCCCACAGGGCCAGCTCCAGCTGGTTCGACGGCACCGTGTCGAAATAATTGGTGCGGTCGAAATCCGTGCTGCCGTTCGAATCCGTGGCGCCCGCTCCCTCCAGCAGCTGGTCGGCCATGCCGCGCGGCACGTGCTTGGTGGCGGCAAACATCATGTGCTCGAACAGGTGGGCAAAGCCCGTCAGCCCCGGCGCTTCATTCGCCGGTCCCACGTGGTACCAGATGTTGACGGCCGTGACGGGCAATTTATGGTCTTCCACGAGGATCACGTCGAGCCCGTTCGGCAGCGTGTATTTTTCGTAGGCAACATTTGGCACGGCCGTGGCTGCCGTTGCGGCAGCGGCGCCGGCGGCGTGGGCGAGCGTGAGCGGGGCGCCGTACAGCGACAGCATCAGGGCGGGTATGGCCAGCAGTTTGATCGGTTTCATGCGTGCTTCCAGAGAGGGGTTGGTAGGATGCTACGGTTGGCTTGTGGCTTGCGTGGGGGGCGCCGCGGGCGTGCTCTTGTAGAGCAGCGCCGCGCCGCCCAGCACCAGCAGGGCGCTGGCGAGGGAAACGATGGCGGCGGCGCCCAGCAGGCGCCATTCGCGCGGCGTGAAGCCGGCCGGCCCGGCCGGCGCTGGCGCGGGCACGGGCGTCTGCGGCACCGGCGATGGCGGGGCGGCCGCCGGCAGGGGCGGCAGGCCGCCCGCCGCGCGCGCCTGCGCCGCCAGCGCCTGCGTGGCCCCTTCCAGCAGGGCCAGCTGGCGCCCGACGGTTTCCGCCAGCACCGCTTCGTTCAGCGCCACCAGGGCGAATATCGGGTCATCGACGTCGACCTTGATGCCCGTCTTGTCGAACACGTGCGTGCGCAGTTTATGCGGGTCCATCTACCACTGCACCTTGTCGAGCTGTTCGAAGATGTCGCGGTAGACGACCTTGATGCGCTGCTTTTCCATGATGTTGAACTTGTCATTCTGCAGCACTTCCTGCATCGTCAGGCGCGCCGTGTTCATCTTCTTGACGTCGGCGCCGAAGGTGTCGGGATTGCGCTGGCTCAAGGTGATGCTGCCTTTCACGCGCGCGCGGTTGTCGGCATACGATTGCGATTCGATGAACTGCTTGCCGGACGCCGATTGCAGCAGGCCGAAGTGCTCGTTCTGCCACAGCACCAGCGGCACCTTCGTCGATTGCGCCGTGGCAACAAAGCCCGTGGCCGTGTCGTGCAGGGTGTCGCCGCCGCCGACGATGGTGTGGATGTAGACCTTGCGGCCCGATTCTTCCAGCAGGGAAAAACAGTCGTTTTCCAGCAGATAGCCCATCAGCGGCGAAAAGGTGTTGGCGCCATTGTCGACCACGCAGTTGCCATCGTCTTCGAGGATGTCGATCATCAGCGCGTCGAAGCGCTTCGGGTCGATGTTGCGCGCGTCCGTCATCACGGGCACGTGTTTGACATTCATCGCCTTGTAGCGCGAAAAGGTGGCGTTTTCCTGATCGGTGTCATAGCAGCGCAGGGGCGTGCTGTCCTTGCCGCCCATCCATTGCGCCAGCAGGGTCGAGACGAGGGTCTTGCCGATGCCACCCTTGCCCTGCAGGATGAAATGTACCGTGTTTTGCATTGCGACTACTCCAGGTTGTTGCGTCAGTTGCGTCAGAAATCGGGATCAGTGACAGCGGGCCATGCCGCTGTCGGGGGCCGGGCGCTGCACTTGCCCGTCGTCGGGCACGCCCAGGTATTGCCAGCTGTAGCCATCGTCGTGCAGGCGCAGCTTCAGCACGCCATGGCTGCTGTTGTCGCGCATTTCACTGTGCGGCATCAGGTAAAAGAAGGGCGTGAGGAAGGCGCCGCCCGTGCCGACGACGAACTGGCGCACGCCGCGCTGCGTGTCGACCTTGCCTTGCGCATCCTGCGGCGCGAAGCGTTCGTAGTCGTGGTCATGCCCCGACAGCACCAGTTCCGCGCCCGCGTCATACAGGGCTTGCCAGGCCGGCTGCATGGTGTTCGGCGCGATATGCCCGCCGGAACTGTACAGCGGCGCATGCCAGTAGGCGAGGGTGCAGCGCCGCGGGTGGCGCGCCAGGTCGTCCTGCAGCCAGGCCAGCTGTTTCGCCAGGCGCGCGGCCGGCAGGTGGCTGTTGAGGGAAATCACGTGCCAGGCGCCCAGTTCAAAGCTGTAGTAGTCGGGGCGGCCGAAATAGGCGGCATAGCCGCTGGCCTCCCGCGAGCCGTAGTATTCATGGTTGCCCGGGGTGGGGAAGGTGCGCTCCTTGAAGCGGCCCCAGGTGGGAGCGTAGCAATCGCGAAATTCCCCCGCCAGGCCCGCCGGATAGGTATGGTCTCCCAGGCTCAGCACGGCTGCCCGGGGCTTGTCGGCCAGTTCGCCCGCGATCAGGTCGGCCGTCTGCGCCGCTCCCGTGTAGGCCCAGCCCCGCTGGCGGCAGTCGGCGATGTCGCCGGCCGCGTACACGGTGTAGGCGGGACCTTGCAAGGGCGGGCCGGCCAGTTCCTGTCCCGCCGGCGCGGCGGCGCAGCCGGCAAGCAGCAGCAGGCAGGGCAGTGGCAGGCAAAGGGGCGGGCGCGTGAACAGGGTCATGAAGGCGGCGTGGCGGGGGCGTCTGGCGATGCTTGAGAATAGTTCTTTTTGACATATTGGGCAACCATGGCGCTGTCCCATGGCAACTGGCATTTTTACCACAATCCTTTGCAAAGTTGCCATGGGGAAGAACGAATCTGGTTATGATGTTAATCAGGATACCATTGTTGCAGAGCAATTTTTGTGTGAACCATCCACGCCAGAGTGTGCATGAGGAAGCAGTGCCGATCTCCAGTCTCGATAAAGCCGACATAGACCGCCTGAATCAGCAGGCCCTGTCTTGCCTCGTCGGCAACCGCCGCCAGGCGCGGCGGCTGGCACAGATGGCGCTGGCGGCGGCGCAGCGCCAGCAGTATGGACGCGGCGCCGCGTATGCGGAACTCAATCATTGCTGGCTGGCCTATTACGGGGGCGAGGCCGAACCGCCGTGCGGCGGCTTGCGCGATTATTTCCGGCAGACGGGCGACCTCGAAGGCGGCATGGAGGTCGCCGCCCTGCAGGGCGCGTATGCGAGCCGGCGCGGCGACTTCGCCGAGGCGGAGCAGCATTTCCTGCAGGCGCGCACCCAGGCCGCGCAGATTCCCGACTCGCTGCACAAGTTCATGCTGTATGCGCGGCTGGGCGTCGATGCCCTGAACCGCGGCGACACGCAGGACGGCCCGCGCAACTTCCTGCTGGCGCTCGACATCGCCGAGCGCTTCGGCAGCCCCGCGCACCGGGTCAACAGCCTGTCGAACCTGGCGTCGTCGCAGCACGACCTGGGCAATGACGAAGACGCCATCCCCCTGCTGGTCGAGGCGCTCGAGATCATCGGCACGCAAAAGCTCAAATACCAGCAAACCATCGTCTCGGCCAACCTGGCCATGTGTTTATTGGCCACGGGCAAGCCGGCCGAGGCGCTGGCGCTGGTCGAGCCGTTCTATGAGTGGCCGGAAGAAGACCTGGCCATCCGCGCCTTCCTGTTCTGCATTGCTGCCCACGCCGCCATCCTGCTGCAGCAGTCGGCCAGCGCCCTGCAACTGCTGCTGCGCGCCGAGGATTATGCGCGCCGGGGCCAGGACCTGGAAGAGCAGATGCATGCGTGGCTGGTGCGCGGCAAGCTGGACCTGGACGCGGGCCAGACGGCGCAGGCGCTGGCTTCGCTGACGCAGGCGCACAGCCTGCTGAGCTGGACGCGCAATCCGTTTCACCAGCAGCAGATCCTGCGCGGGCTGGCCGAGATCAACGCCCGGCTGGGGCAATGGCAGGCCGCCTATGGCTATCTGCAGCAATACCAGGCCGCGTTCGAGGCCAGCAGCAAGTCGGCGCGCGCCTCGCGCAGCCTGATGCGCAACCTGGAAAAGGAAATGCACAGCCTGAAGGCCGAGCGCGACAAGGCGCTGGAGCTGCAGGCGGCGCGCGAGTCGGAAAACCTCAAGCTCGAGCACCTGAACCGCGAGCTGGCGCACCAGATCCTGCACGTCAACTCCCTGCAGGACAGCCTGAAGGAGCAGGCCATGCGCGACCACCTGACGGGTCTGTACAACCGCCGCCATTTCGAAACCTGCCTGAACGCCATCCTGCACGAGGCCGACGCCCAGGCGCCCGTGACCATCGCCATCATCGACCTGGACTTCTTCAAGCGCGTCAACGACACCTTCGGCCACAATTTTGGCGACGAGGTGCTGATCCAGTTTGCGCGCCTGGTGGAAAGCCAGCTGCGCGGCAGCGACATGCTGTGCCGCTACGGCGGCGAGGAGTTCTGCCTGCTGTTGCGCGAAGCCGACAGCGTCATCGCCGCGCACAAGATCGACGATATCGCCGCGCGCTACCGCCAGCTGCTGATCCGCCAGGCGCCGCACAGCTTGACGGGCTGCACCTTTTCGGCCGGCATCGCCGAATACCCGCGCCACGGTGCGGGCCGCCACGAATTGCTGATGCGCGCCGACAGCGCCCTGTATGCGGCGAAACAGGCGGGGCGCGACCGCGCCTGCGTTGCCGACGTTACTTGATAAAGCGCAATAGTCCCTGCAGGGCATGAATGACGGCCTGTTCGCGCACGGCTTGCCGGTCGCCCGCAAACACCAGCCGTTCCGTGTGCACGTGGCCGGCGCGGGCCCAGCCGAAGCAGACGGTGCCGACGGGCTTGCCGGGCACGCCGCCCGTGGGGCCGGCGATACCCGTGGTCGAGACGGCCACCTGGGCGTCGCTGTGGGCCAGGGTGCCCTGCGCCATGGCGGCGGCCACTTCCTCGCTGACGGCGCCATGCGCGGCGATCAGGTCGGCCGGCACGCCCAGCATGGCGGTCTTGGCGGCGTTCGAATAGGTGACGAAGCCCCGCTCGAACCAGGCGCTGGAGCCGCCGACATCGGTGACGGCCTGCGCCACGCCGCCGCCCGTGCACGATTCGGCCGTGGCCAGCAGCAGGCCGCGGGCCTGCAAGGCGTGGCCGACGGCGGTGGAAAGGGGGAAGAGCGCGTTGTCCATGCGGGATGCCTGTGTGCGGTGGGGGAGGAAGCGTGACTGTAGCATGGCGTTCGGTAAAAGAAACTTTCCCCGGTATCGGCGAAAATGCGTACACTCTTTTATACATTTGCTACCAATATGGGCAGGCAGGCGGTCTGCCGCCGCGCCGCCCTGGTTCGCATCGCCCGAATAGGGACGCGGCATGGCGCCGCGCCTTCGAATGCATTATCTTTACTCGGTTGTCATGGCATTTCTGAACTGGACCTGGCGGCAGCAGCGCGGCCCCCTGCGTAGCCCCTTGCGTGGCGCCGGCCGCGGCCCTCTCCGCTGGGGCTGGCTATTGCTGCTGCTGGGCGCCCTGTGCGCCGAAGCGGGGGCACAGGTGCCAGCCGAGCTGGAACGCCAGGTGAAGGCGGCGTATCTGTACAAGTTTGCCGGGTTTGTCGAATGGCCCGATGGCAGTTTTGCCCGGCCCGATGCGCCGCTGGTGATCGGCGTGGCCGGCGCCGATGCGCTGGCCGAGCAGCTGGAGCTGAGCGTGGCCGGGCACAGCGTCAACGGGCGCAGCGTGCAGGTGAAGAAAGTGCGGCGCGGCGAGCCGCTGGCCGGCCTGCATGTGCTGTACCTGGGCGCGCTGGACAAGGCGACGCTGCAGGAGATGCTGGCCGCCAGCCGTGGCCTGGCGTTGCTGACGGTCTCCGATTCCGATGAGGTCTATGCCATGGGCAGCATGATCAATTTTGTGATGGCCGAAGACAAGGTGCGCTTCGACGTGGCCCTGAAACCCGTGGCGCAGGCGCATATCCGCATCAGCGCGCGCATGCTGCTGGCCGCCTACCGCGTGCAGACGGGAGGCGCCTAGATGATACGGCTGCGCTCCATCCGCCGCAAGCTGATGTCGGTGGTCCTGCTGACCACCCTGGTGGCGCTCGTCATCTCGCTGGGCACCATCGTCGTGTACGACCTGCGCGTCTACCACCGCAACCTGGTGGCCGACATCAGTACCCAGGCCGAGCTGCTGGGGCACATGAGTTCGGCCGCGCTGGCCTTCGACGACGAGCGCCTGGCGCTGGAAAACCTCAACCTGATGCGCATCCGCCCGCGCGTGACGGCCGGCGCCCTGTACAAGGCCGACGGCAGCCTGTTTGCCAGCTACCGCGCCAACGAGGGCGTGGGCGCGCTGCCGGCGCAGGTGGGCAAGGAAGGCGAAAGCATCGCCGGCAATTCCGTGGAATTGTTCAAGCCCATCGTCGACAATGGCGAGCTGCTGGGCACGGTGTACCTGCGCGCCGACTATGAACTGGCGGGCCGCACGGCCGATTACCTGGCCATCGCCCTGGGCGTGACGGTGCTGGCGCTGCTGGTGGCCCTGCTGCTGCTGCGCCGCCTCGACTACGTCATCACCCAGCCCATCCTCGACATCGCCGACGTGGCGCGCGAAGTCATCGAGACGGGCGACTATTCGCGCCGCGCGCGCAAGCTCAGCGCCGACGAGGTGGCGCAGCTGGTCGATTCCTTCAACAAGATGCTGGCCGAGATCGAACTGCGCACGCAGGCGCTGGAGCGCTCGAACGGCGAACTGGCGCGCGAGGCCGAGCAGCGCGCCCAGGCGCAGCAGGAAGTCATGCGCCTGAACCAGGAGCTGGAAGTGCGCGTGCATGAACGCACGGTGCAGCTGGAAATGACGAATGGCGAGCTGGCCATGGCGATGGAAGAGGCGCGCAGCGCCAACTATGCCAAGTCGGCCTTCCTGTCGTCGATGAGCCATGAATTGCGCACGCCCCTGAATGCCATCCTCGGCTTCGCGCAAATCCTCAGCTCCGACCGCCTGCCGTCGACCCTGGCGCAAAAGAAGGAATTCGCCGGCCACATCCTGAAATCGGGGCGCCACTTGCTGACATTGATCAATGAAATCCTCGACCTGGCGAAGGTCGAGTCGGGCACGGTGAACCTGTCGCTGGAACCGGTGGCGCTGGACGCCATCCTGCTGGAATGCCGAGACATGATCGCGCCGCTGGCCAGCCAGCGCGGCATCGGCATGACCTTCCCCGATGCCTGCCTCCTGAACGTGCTGGCCGACCGCACGCGCCTCAAGCAGATCCTGCTGAACCTGCTGTCGAATGCGCTCAAGTACAACCGCGAGCATGGCGAAGTGCACATCGCCTGCGCGCCGCAGCCGGGCGGGCGCGTGCGCATCAGCGTGCGCGACACGGGCATGGGCCTCGCTGGCGAGCAGGTGGCGCTGCTGTTCCAGCCCTTCAACCGCCTGGGCCAGGAAGGCGGCACGGAAGAGGGCAGCGGCATCGGCCTGGTCGTCACCAAGCGCCTGGTGGAACTGATGGATGGCCACATCGGCGTGAGCAGCGAGGCGGGCGTGGGCAGCACCTTCTGGATCGAGCTGCGCGCGGCAGCCAGCGTGCCCGAGCCCGTGCCGGCGGGCCTGCCGCGGCCGGACCTGGCCGGCGCCCTGCTCGACAACAGCGCCCCTGTCACCCTGCTGTACGTGGAAGACAATCCCGCCAACCTGATCCTGGTCGAGGAAATCGTGCGCTACTGCCCGCAATTGCAGCTGCTGACGGCCAGGGATGGCCGCCTGGGCGTGGAGATGGCGCGCAGCCAGTTGCCGCAGCTGATCTTGATGGATATCAACTTGCCGCACATTAATGGCACCGATGCCTTGCAGCTGCTGCGCGCCGACCCGCGCACGGCGCATATCCCCGTCATCGCCCTGACGGCCAACGCCATGCCGGGCGACGTCGAGCGCAGCATGGCGATGGGCTTCTACCGCTACCTGACCAAGCCGATCAACCTCGAGGAATTTACCGAGGCGATCAACAGCACGCTGGCCTACGTGGCGCAGCAGCGCCGGCAGAAAGGCGCGGGCGCGCCATGATCAGCCAGGCCGACATCTATGGCGCCAAGATCCTCGTCGTCGACGACCAGGAAGTCAACCTGCGCCTGCTTGAGCACCTGCTGGCCAGCGGCGGCTACACGGCCGTCACCAGCACCCTTGACGCGCGCGCCGTGGCCGGCCTGCACCAGCGCCATCAGTTCGACCTGATCATCCTCGACCTGGTGATGCCCGCCATGAGCGGCTACGCCGTGATGGATGCGCTGCGCCCGCTGGAGCTGGAAGGCTACCTGCCCGTGCTGGTGATCGCCGCCGACCCGGACGCCAAGCTGGCGGCGCTGGAGGCGGGCGCGCGCGACTTCATCAGCAAGCCCTTCGACGCGCTCGAAGTGCTCACGCGCATCCGCAACATGCTGGAAGTGCGCCTGCTGCACCGCGCCGCGCGCCACTACAACGCGCTGCTGGAACGCGCGGTGGGCCAGCGCACGGCCGAACTGCAGCGCTTCCGCGGCGCCATGGATGCCACCACGGACGCCATCTTCCTCGTCGACGTGCTGGGCATGACCCTGGTCGACGCCAACGACGGCGCCTGCCGCCTGCTCGGCTACGCGCGCGGCGAACTGCTGTCGCTGTCGCCGGGCGCCCTGCTGCCATCGCCGCCGCCGGCGCCGCTGGCCGCGCTGCAGGGCGGCTCGGCCCACCTGGCCACGGAAGTGACGGAATGCGAACTGGTGCGGCGCGACCTGGGCCTGGTGCCTGTGGAACTGGGCTGGCACTGGTATGCGCAGGCGCCTGTGGCGGGCGAGCCGGCCACGGGCGGCCTGCTGCTGATCGCCGTGGCGCGCGACATCAGCGAGCGGCGCCAGGCGCAGGAGCGCCTGAAGCACCTGGCCCATTACGACGGCCTGACGGGACTGCCGAACCGCAGCCTGTTCTACCAGACCCTGGCCCAGGCCGTCGAACTGGCGCAGGAAAAGAGCTGGCGCATCGTCGTGCTGTTCATCGCCCTCGACCGTTTTAAAAGCATCAATGACACCCTGGGCGCGGCGCTGGGCGACGAACTGCTGCGCCAGTTCAGCAACCGCCTGGTCGAATGCGTGCGCCTGCGCGACACGGTGGGACGCCTGGGCAACGACGAATTCGCGCTGATACTCACCATGAGCCGCAACCAGCAGGAAGCCGTGGCCGTGGCCAACCAGGTGCGCGAAGCCTTGAGGGCGCCGTTCGACCTGCGCGGCCACGCGGCCACCCTGACGGCCAGCATCGGCATCGCCATGTACCCGGACGACGCGCTGGATCCGGAAACGCTGATCAAATACGCGAATACGGCCATGGGCGGCGCCAAGCAGGCGGGGCGCGACGGCTACCGCTTCTTCACGGCCGGCATGAACGTGCAGGTGCTGGCGCGCCTGGACCTGGAACTGGCGCTGCGTCATGCGCTCGAGCACGAGCAGTTCATCCTGTACTACCAGCCCAAGGTGGATTTGCGCACGGGCCGCATCAGCGGCGTGGAAGCGCTGCTGCGCTGGCGCCGCCCCGGCTACGGCCTGGTGGCGCCGGCCGAATTCGTGCCGGTGCTGGAAGACACGGGCCTGATCGTGCGCGTGGGCGCCTGGGTGATCCAGGCCGCCTGCCGCCAGATCGCCGAATGGCGCGACAGCGAGGTGGGGCCCGTGCACGTGGCCGTGAACGTGTCGAGCCGCCAGTTTGCCGAGGGCGACCTGGAAGGCGAGGTGACGCGCGCGCTGGCGCAGTACAACGTGGCGCCGGAACTGCTGGAACTGGAACTGACGGAAACGGCGCTGATGTCGAATGCCGAGCGCACCATCGTCGTGCTGGGCAAGCTGAAGAAAATCGGCGTGAAGGTGGCCATCGACGATTTCGGCACCGGCTACTCGAGCCTCGCGTATCTGCAGCGCTTCCCCATCGACAAGCTGAAAATCGACATCGCCTTCGTGCGCAACATCACCAGCAACCCGAACGACGCGGCCATCGCCCTGGCCATCGTCAGCATGGCGCACAGCCTGAAGCTGAGCGTGGTGGCCGAAGGCGTGGAGTCGCGCCCGCAGCTCGAATACCTGCGGCGCAACCGCTGCGATGAAATCCAGGGCTTCTATTTCAGCCGCGCCCTGCCGGCGCTGGAGCTGGGGCAGATGATCGCCGCGGGCGCCGGCCTGCCGCCCGGCCACGATCCTGCCGCCCAGCCGGCGCAGACCTTATTGATCGTCGACGACGACGTCAACGTGCTGTCGTCGCTGCACCGCCTGTTCCGTCCCGAGGGCTACCACATCCTCACGGCCAGCACGCCGGCCGAAGGCTTCGAGATGCTGGCCCTGCACCGCGTGCACGTCATCGTCTGCGACCAGCGCATGCCCAGCATGAGCGGCACGGAATTCCTCAGCAAGGTCAAGGAACTGTACCCGGAAACCATCCGCATCATCCTCTCCGGCTACACGGGCCTGGAAGCCGTGCTCGACTCCATCAACCGGGGCGCCATCTACCGGTTTTATACGAAGCCGTGGGACGACATCCAGCTGCGCGACAACATCCGCCTGGCTTTCCAGCACTACTGGATGGTGAACCAGCCGGGGCTGGCGCGCGCGGCGCTGCGCTAGAATCTATTCACTGAAGTGGTCGAAGGAACTCAAGGCCAGGTCGAGCGGCTGCCCGGCCGCGTCCACCAGGCGCAGGCCCGGTGCCGATTCGATGCGGCCCACGCGCGTGGCCGGCGTGCCGCAGGCGATGGCCACCGCGGCGATGGCCTCGCGCGACGATGCCGGCGCCGTGAAGCACAGTTCATAGTCGTCGCCGCCGGCGGCCGTGTAGCGGCGCCGCAGGGCCGTGTCCTGCTGCGCCAGGATGGGACCGGCCGGCAGGGCGTCGACGTCGAGCGTGGCGCCCACTTGTGAAGCCTTCAGAATATGGCCCAGGTCGCCCGCCAGGCCGTCCGAGATGTCGATGGCCGCATGCGCCAGGCCCTGTTCCGCCAGCGCGCAGCCCAGCGCCACGCGCGGCGTGGGCGTGTGCATGCGCGCCGCCGCCGTCAGCAGGTCGGCGGGCGCCAGTTCCTGTTCCATGCGGTAGCCGGCCAGCGCCAGGCGCGCGTCGCCCAGGGTGCCGCTGACCCAGATATCGTCGCCCGCCACGGCCGCGCCGCGGCGCAACGCCTGGCCCGGCGCCAGTTCGCCGAACACGGTGATGCAGATATTTAAGGGGCCCTTGGTGGTGTCGCCGCCGATCAGTTCGCAATCAAACGCGTCGGCCAGGGCAAACAGGCCTTCGGCAAAGCCGGCCAGCCAGGCGCGGTCGGCCTGCGGCAGGGCCAGGGCCAGGGTGAAGGCCACGGGACGGGCGCCCATGGCGGCCAGGTCGGACAGGTTCACGGCCAGGCTCTTGTGCCCCAGCATGCGGGCATCGGCGCCGGCAAAGAAGTGCCGGTCCTCGACCAGCATGTCCGACGAGATGGCGATCTGCTTGCCCGCGCCGGGCGTCACCAGCGCGCAATCGTCGCCGATGCCCAGGGTGGCGCGGCCGGGGCGCTGGCGCACGAAATAGTGTTTGATCAGGTCGAATTCGGAAAGCGCGTCGTGTGGGGCCATGGTTCGTCTGCTGGTTGAAGGAGGGTGTGGCGCCCCTATTATAGGCTGGCCTACAATGGATGCCCCAGCCATCACCGTCCACCACCTCATGCCCCTCCACGATCTCCACGCCGTGCTGCAATCCTGCCTGGACGACGGCTGGCTGCGCGAGCCGCAGGCCGTCGGCCTGGACGCGTTCACGGCGCCGGCACTGCTGGCGCGCGGCTTTGACGAACTGTGCGATGGCCACCAGCTGTGCCTGTACGAGAACGCGCTGGTCCTGCGCCACGGCCGCCAGGCCGTGCGGGCGTTGTTCAAGGTATATCTGCAGCAGGGACGCTTGCTGGCGAACGGCCTGGAACTGGGCTATCAGCTGCGCCTGGCGTCGTTCCTGCGCGCCGCGCGGCGGCCCTTGCCGCCGTATCGCCTGCTGCTCGAGAGCGGGGCGCGCAGCGGCGCGCTGCTGTTCGACAACGGCCTGGTGCTGCAGTTTGCCGCCAATTTGCGCGGCGCGCCCCGGCATTATTTTTTGACCCTCGTCGAAGGACAGCTGCCCGACCCCGGCGCGGGCGAGATCGATCTGCGCGCCGCCAGCGCCGGCCACGTGCAGGCCCTGTACGGCAGCCATGCGCCGCACGCGCTGCAGCGGCTGGCGCGGCGCGGCCATGCGGCCCTGCGCGAGCTGGCGCGCGTGCTCGTTTAAACCTTCTTCGCCTGCGCCATGCCCAGCAGCAGCTTGGCCAGCAACTGGTCGAGCTGGCGCTGCTCGTCCCCGCTCAGCGCCGACAGCATGGCGCGCTCGTTCTCCACGTGCAGCAGCACCAGTTTTTCGATCAATTCCAGGCCACTGGGCGTGAGGGCCACCAGCACGCCGCGCCGGTCCGTCGGGTGCTTGCGGCGTTCGATCAGTCCCGCCGCTTCCAGGCGGTCGATGCGGTTGGTCATGCCGCCCGAGGACAGCATGGCCGCCTCGTACAGGGCCGTCGGCGTCAGCGCATGGGGCGCGCCCGAACGGCGCAGGGTGGCCAGCACGTCGAATTCGCCGGGCTGCAAGCCGTGCTGCGCAAACAGGGGGTTGAGCCAGTCGCGCGCCATCAGCTGCGCCACCGTGCCCAGCTGGCCCACCAGCTGCATGGCGCCGGTGTCCATCTGCGGTAGTTCGCGCTGCCATTGAGCTGCGGCAAATTGCGCGCGCGTGTGTTCTTGCGGGGTATCCGTCATGGGGCGTCCTCTGTCTATCTTAGCGTCAAGATACAAATCTATCTTTGTGTTAAGATACTTTTCATCGAGTTATATTTTGATGTTGCATTAAACCATGTGCCTCCCCGCGAGGCAAGGACTACTCTCCCATGCCATTCGACCGACCTGTTTCCTCCCCCCATGCTTCGTCCGCCCTGCTGGTGGCCGCCATCATCCTGCTGGGCCTGAACCTGCGCCCCATCCTGGCCGCCATCGGCCCCTTGCTCGACAGTATCCAGGCCAGCACGGGCATCAGCAATGCCGATGCGGGCTTGCTGACCACCGTGCCCGTGTTCGCCATGGGAGTGTGCGCGCTGGCGGGCGGGCAGCTGCAGCGCCGCCTGGGCGTGGCGCGCGGCATTGCGCTGGGCATCGCCATCATCGCCGGCGCCTGCGCGCTGCGCTGGCCCCTGCACGGCAGCGCCGGCCTGATCGCCACGGCCGCCCTGGGCGGCCTGGGCATCGCCCTGGTGCAGGCGCTGTTGCCCGCCTTCATCAAGCGCCATTTCCCCGAGCGGGCCGGGCAATTGATGGGCTTCTATACGACGGGCATCATGGGCGGCGCGGCCATTGCCGCCGCGTCCGCCTCGCCGCTGGCGCACAGCTGGGGCTGGAACGCGCTGCTGGCCCTGTGGGCCGTGCCTGCCGCGGCGGCCGCGCTGCTGTGGCGCCGCGCGTCCGCCGGGCGCGTGGACGTGGCCGGCGGCGCGGGCGCCAGCCTGCCCGTGGGCAGCCCCCGCGCCTGGCTGCTGATGGTGTTTTTCGGCATCGGCACGGGTGCCTACACCCTGGTGCTGGCCTGGCTGCCGCCGTTTTACACGGAACTGGGCTGGAGCGCGGCCGACAGCGGCTTGCTGCTGGGCGGCCTGACCCTGGTGGAAGTGCTGGCGGGACTGCTGGTTTCCACCGTCATCCACCGCTTTCCCGACCGCCGCATCCTGCTGCTGGCGGTCCTGCTGGCCGTGCTGGCGGGCCTGGCCTGCCTGATCGTGGCGCCCGCGCAACTGGCGCTGCCCGCCGTGATATTGCTGGGCTGCGGCATCGGCGCCCTGTTCCCCCTGTCGCTGATCGTCAGCATGGACCACGTGACGGACCCTTCCGGCGCGGGCGCGCTGCTCGGTTTCGTGCAGGGCGGCGGCTACATCATCGCCAGCAGCATGCCCTTCATCGCCGGCCTGATCCGCCAGCAGTCGTCCAGCCTGGCACAGGCGTGGATGGTGATGGCGGCCGGCGTGGCGGTGCTGCTGCTGATTGCCTTGCGCTTTGCGCCGGGCGCGCGGCTGGGCATCCCACGGTGATTCTTAAAATCAATTAAAAATGATAATCCGATAGTTTTTGCTGCTATCTCCGTTTGCGCAAGCGGGCGGCCTTACAATGGCAGGTTATGCGTTTTCGTGATATCAGACTGTGGCTAGCGGAAAATACCTAGCTAATTGAAAGAATCGGTCTGATAAAATCCGAAACACCCGATCGATCAAACAGGAAGGCAGCACAGCATGGATTCGTCATCTGATAAAAAAGAAGAATTGCGTCAACAATTGCGCTTGGCCGCACTCGAATACCACGAGTGCCCGCGCCCCGGCAAAATCAGCGTGACGCCGACCAAACAACTGACCAACCAGCGCGACCTGGCGCTGGCCTACTCGCCAGGCGTGGCGGCTCCCTGCGAAGAAATCGTCATCGATCCGGCCAATGCCTATAAATATACGGCGCGCGGCAACCTGGTGGCCGTCATCACCAACGGCACGGCCGTGCTGGGACTGGGCAATATCGGCCCGCTGGCCGCCAAGCCGGTGATGGAAGGCAAGGGCGTGCTGTTCAAGAAGTTCGCCGGCATCGACGTCTTCGACATCGAGATCAATGAATCGGATCCGGATAAACTGGTCGACATCATCGCTTCGCTGGAACCGACCTTCGGCGGCGTGAACCTGGAAGACATCAAGGCGCCCGAGTGCTTCTACATCGAGCGCCAGCTGCGCGACCGCATGAAGATTCCCGTCTTCCATGACGACCAGCACGGCACGGCCATCATCGTCGGCGCGGCCATCCTGAACGGCCTGAAAGCCGTCGGCAAGCAGATCGAGGATTGCAAGCTGGTCGTGTCGGGCGCGGGCGCGGCGGCGCTGGCCTGCCTGGACCTGATCGTCGACCTGGGCTTCCCGCTGAAAAACATCTACGTCACCGACCTGGCCGGCGTCGTCTACAAGGGCCGCACGGAACTGATGGACCCGGACAAGGAACGCTTCGCGCAGGATACGCCGCTGCGCACCCTGGCCGAGATCATCCCGGATGCCGACATCTTCCTCGGCGTGTCCGCCGGCGGCGTGCTGAAGCAGGACATGGTGCGCAAGATGGCGCCCAATCCATTGATCCTGGCGCTGGCCAACCCGAATCCGGAAATCCTGCCGGAAGAAGTCAAGGCCGTGCGCAGCGACGCCATCATCGCCACGGGCCGTTCGGATTATCCGAACCAGGTCAACAACGTGCTGTGCTTCCCGTACATCTTCCGCGGCGCCCTCGATTGCGGCGCCACCACCATCACGCGCGAGATGGAAATTGCCGTCGTGCACGCCATCGCCGACCTGGCGCATGCCGAGCAGTCGGACATCGTCGCCACCACGTATGGCATCAGCAACCTGTCCTTCGGTCCTGAATACCTGATCCCGATGCCGTTCGATCCGCGCCTCCTGATCAAGATCGCGCCAGCCGTGGCCAAGGCGGCCGAGGATTCCGGCGTTGCCACGCGTCCGATCAAGGACTTGCAAGCGTACGCGGACAGCCTGCAGCAATTCGTCTACCGCAGCGGCACCTTCATGAAGCCGCTGTTCCTGATGGCCAAGTCCACGCCGGCCGACCTGAAACGCATCGTCTACGCCGAAGGCGAAGAAGAGCGCGTGCTGCGCGCCGTGCAAGTGGTGGTCGATGAAAAACTGGCGCGCCCCATCCTCGTGGGCCGTCCGCCCGTGCTCGAAGCGCGCATCCAGAAGTTCGGCCTGCGCCTCAAGCAGGGCGTCGACTTCGACGTCATCAACCCGGACTTCGACGAGCGCTATCGCGATTACTGGAATACGTACTACGACATGACCAGCCGCAAGGGCGTCACCGAGGAATACGCGAAACTGGAAATGCGCCGCCGCCACACGCTGATCGGTTCCATGATGATCCACAAGGGCGACGCGGACGGCATGATCTGCGGCACCTTCGGCACTACCCAGCTGCACCTGAAATACATCGACCAGGTGCTGGGCAAGCGCGCCGGCAGCAATGTCTACGCCGCCATGAACGTGCTGATCATGCCGGAACGCCAGCTGGTGATGGTCGACACGCACGTCAACGAAAACCCGGACGCCGAGCAGCTGGCCGAGATCACCATCATGGCCGCCGAAGAGATGACCCGCTTCGGCCTGTCGCCGCGCGCGGCCCTGCTGTCGCACTCGAACTTCGGTTCCAGCGACAGCGCCTCGGCGCAGAAGATGCGCGCCGCCCTGGCCATCATCAAGGAACGCGCGCCGGACCTGGAAATCGACGGCGAGATGCACGGCGACACGGCCCTGGACAGCAAGCTGCGCCACAAGCTGATGCCGAACTCGGACCTCAAGCACGACGCCAACCTGCTCGTCATGCCGAACATCGAGTCCGCCAACATCGCCTACAACCTGGTCAAGACGGCGGCCGGCAACGGCATCGCCGTGGGCCCGATCCTGCTCGGTTGCGCCAAGCCCGTGCACATCCTGACGCCATCGGCCACCGTGCGCCGTATCGTCAACATGACGGCCCTGTGCGTGGTCGACGCCGTGGCACAGCGCAAAGTCTAAGCGCCAGCAGTGCAGTTAAAGCCGCGCCATCCGCCAGGGTGGCGCGGCTTTTTGACGTCAGTGCGCCATCAGCACGGGTACGGTCATCTGGCGCAGCACCGTTTCCGTGACGCCGCCCAATAAAATTTCGCGGAAGCGCGCATGGCCGTAGCCGCCCATCACCAGCAGGTCCGCATGCACCTCGGCCGCCATGGCCAGCAGGGCCGCACCGATGTCGCCCGTGGTGACGGACGAGCGCACCTCGACGGGCACGCCGTGGCGGCTCAGGTAGGCGGCGATGTCGGTGCCCGGGTGGCGCGCCGGCTGCGCGTGGCCGGCGGGCGGGTGCAGCAGGGCCAGCACCACCAGGCGCGCCGCGCGCAGGAGCGGCAGGGCGTGGCCGATGGCGCGCGTCGCCTCCATGCTGCCGTCCCAGGCCACCACCACCGTGCCGCCTGCCTGCGCGCCATCGGCGCCGGGCGGCACGATCAGCACGGGCCGGGCCGCGTTGAGCATCACGTAGGGCACCAGGTCGCGCATGGCGCCGGGCAGGGCTTCGCCGGCATCGTGCTGGCTCAGCACCGTCAGGTCGCTGTAGCGGGCGCTGACGGCCATGCCGCCATCTTCGTCGTCCTCGATCAGGCGCCGCTCCAGCGAGACGGCGCCGGCCTGGCGCGCCAGGGTTTCGAACTGGTCCAGCGCCTGTTCCGCCCGCCCGTACAGGGCGGCGATGTGCGCCGCCACGGCGTCGCCGCGCATGCCGCGGTTGTTTTCCAGGGTCAGGCGCGAGACGCCCGTCATCGCCGCGCCGATCAGGTGCGCCTGGTGCGCGTGCGCCAGCCGCGCCGCGATGGCGATGCGCCGTGGCGCATGGCGCGACAGGTCGGCGTGGACGAGGATGGATTTGTAGGCCATGGTGTCATTCGCTAGTCAGGATGGCAACAAGGCTAGAACGGCAATGCGGACAAGTCCAGCATTGCCGTGGCGGGTGGCGGTTTTTTGATGAGAGGCTTGATTTGGGTCAATCAATGCGGCAGCAGGCGGCTGGCCGCATCAAATTTCCGTCAAGCCCTTTGCCGTGTTCAAGGCGTTTTGCAGGGCTTGGTATTGCTTGGCGGCATGGTCGTCGAGAATGCTGCGGTTGCCCGTGTCGGTGGCCGAGTCGGGCAAGACGGTGAGTTCCGCGCGGGTTTTTTTCGCTTGCTGGATTTCCACGGTTTTCCAGTTGCCGTCGCCGGAGACGAAGCCGATACGGAAGCGCGCCTTGACGGCATCGCCGCGGCGCAGCCCGGTGCTGTTGCCGCTGTCGTTATTGTAATTGCTGAACAGCTCCGATTCCGCCACGGGCTCGGGCTTGTCGTCGACATACAGGCGGGCGACGAACTTGACGCTGCTCAGGTCGTGCGAGCTGCCGTTGTGGATGGTGGCGACGACAGTCGGCTGCAGGCCGAAAAAATCCTTTTCCATCGTAAAGTGCACGTCGCTGGCGGTAATGCGCGATAAATCCGCCTGGCCGGCCACATACGCTGCCCTGGCCGTTTCCAGCTGCGCCAGCTTGGCCGGCACGTCGCGGATCACCTTGTCGCGCTCGGCGCGGATGATGGCTTTCGGCGTGCCGTTGGGATAGCCGGCATGCAGTTGTTCCAGATTGAAATCGCTGACGGCCCAGTCATAGGCGCGCTGCTCCTTGTCCGGCATGTCCTTGAGCGCTTCCTGCAGGGAGGTCTTGTAGGCTTCCATGCCGTGGCCGGTATCGAGCCGATGGTCGCTGCCTTTGGAACAGGCCTGTAATAGCATGAGCACGAGGAGCGTCGCTCCCAGCTTGCTGCGTGTACGCATAGTCGTATGGAATGGTGAGGGTTGATGGCAAGAATGCGCCGCCGATTTTAATGCCAAATAGAAAATGTCGCCATTGAAATATTTCTTTGGTGAAATAAATTGTGCCCATGCGGCGCGTGCCGCCGGAGCCAAGTGGAAAGCATGGCATGCTGGTGTTTGCTTTTATTGATGCATATCAATGTGCGCGTTGGCCAGTCGCCCATAATGGCAGCGAACTCTTTGCCATGTCAGTGGTCTGCATCGGCGTCGGCACCAACGTGTCCGACACTTCCTTGTGTGACGCAACAACGCTGGCCGTGGCGGGAGTTCACTTCTCAGGCCGCCGTGTGGCCGGTCTCCTTTTCCGCCCAGCGCAGCCGGATGGCGTCGATGGCGGGCATTTCCTGCACGAACAGGTCGACCAGATGCGGCTCGAAATGGCGGTCTTTTTGCGCCTGCAAATACGCTACGGCGTCCGTCACGGGCCAGGCGCGCTTGTAGGGACGGGCCGAGGTCAGCGCGTCGAAGACGTCGGCCACGGCGACGATACGCCCGGCCAGCGGGATGGCTACGCCCGCCAGGCCGTTCGGGTAGCCGCTGCCATCCCACTTTTCATGGTGCGACAGGGCGATCTCGCGCGCCATAGCCAGCATGCCGCCGGCGGCGTGTTCGCCGAGGATCTCGCCGCCGATGCGCGCATGCGTCTGCATGACGGCCCATTCGTCCGCGTCGAGCTTGCCAGGTTTTTGCAGGATGCGGTCGGGGATGCCGATCTTGCCCACGTCGTGCATGGGCGCCGCGTGCAGCAGGTCGTCGGCGGCCGCTTCGTCCATGCCGGCCGCCACGCCCAGCAGGCGCGCGTAATGGCTCATGCGGATCACGTGCAGGCCCGTTTCATTGTCCTTGTATTCGGCCGCCAGGCCCAGGCGCTGGACGATCTGCAGCCGCGTCTCCTTCAGTTCGTCGATGCGCACCAGCGACAGGTGCGTGCGCACGCGGGCGCGCACGATGGCGGGGCTGAGGGGTTTGGCGAGGTAGTCGACGGCGCCCGCCTCGAAACCGCTCAGCTCGTCGCGCATGTCGTTCAGGGCCGTGACGAAAATGACGGGGATGGCCGCCGTCAGCGGCTCGGCCTTCAGGCGGCGGCAAGCCTCGTGGCCGCTCATGCCGGGCATCATCACGTCGAGCAGGATCAGGGCCGGGCGCTCCTGCTGCGCCAGTGCCAGCGCCCGCGCGCCATCCTTGGCGAACAGCAGCGCGTAATCGTCCTGCAAGATGTGCCGCAGCAATTGCAGGTTGGCCGCTTCGTCGTCGACGAGCAGCAGCAGGGGCTTGGCCCGGCGTGGCGCGCTCATGGGTACTCCGTCTCGAAGGATTGCAGCAAGTCGTGCAGCAGGGACTGTGCCAGGGGGAAATCAAAGTCGTCGATGGCGTGCGCGAGTGCCACCAGCGGCGGCGTCTGCGCGCCCATGGCGCTGTGCAGCTGCGCTTGCGCCACGTCATCCAGTTCGCCGCGCCGCAAGGCTTGCAGCAGGGCGCCGGCCGCCAGCCGCGCGGCGGGCAGGTCGCCGGCGCCCGCCGTGGCCACGGCGCTGGCGGGCGGTGCCAGGCGGGCGATGGCGGCGATGGCAGCCGGCCATTGCGCCTGCAGGGTGGCCGCCGCCGCGCCGCGCTGTTGTGCCGCCGCGGCATCGCTTCCCGCGCACAGCTGCTCCAGCGCCGCCAGGGTGGCCGCCAGTTGTTCCAGTCCCAGGTTGGCCGCCACGCCGCGCAGCGTGTGGCATTGCGGCAGGAGCGCCGCCCGGTCGTTGGCGGCGATGGCGGCCAGCAGCAGGGGCGGCACGCGGGGATGGTCGTGGCCGAAGCGCGCCAGCGCGGCGCGGTAGGCGCCCTCGTTGCCAGCCCAGCGCAGCACGGCCTGCGCATCATGCAGCACGCGCCGGCCGGCAGGCGCCGCCAGGTCGCCGCCGTCGGCGGGGAGGGCCTGCGCCAGGCCCAGCACGCGCGCGATTTCCTGCGACAGGGCCGCCCACTCGACGGGCTTGGTGGCGAAGCCGTCCATGCCGGCCGCCAGCGCCGCCTTGCGGTGCGCCTCGAGCACGCTGGCCGTCATGGCGATCACGGGCACGCGCGGGCGGCCCTCGCGCAGGGCGGCCGCGCGGATGGCGCGCGTGGCGGCCAGGCCATCCATGCGCGGCATTTGCAGGTCCAGCAGCAGCACGTCGAAATCGCGCTGCTGCGCCATGTGCAGGGCCTGTTCGCCATCGCCGGCCGTCTCCACCGCATGGCCGCGCTTGCGCAGCAGCAAACACAGCAGTTCCAGGTTTTGCGGCACGTCGTCGGCGGCCAGCACGCGCAGCGGCGGCAGGCGCACGTTGCGCCGCTCGCTGGCGGGCAGCACTTGCCGGTGCGCCGGGACGAGGGGCAGCATGACGTGGAAAACGCTGCCGTGCGGCAAGGCGGCCTCGGCCCAGATGCGGCCCTGCATCAGCGATACGAGCTGCCGGCTGATGCTGGTGCCCAGGCCCGTGCCGCCATAGCGCCGCGTGGTCGACGCATCGGCCTGCACGAAGGGTTCGAAGATGGCGTCGCGCCGCTCGGGCGCGATGCCGATGCCGCTGTCCTGCACCAGCAGGTGCAGCTGGTCGTCGTCCAGGCGGGCGGCCAGGCTGACGCTGCCGCTGGCCGTGAACTTGATGGCGTTGTCGAGCAGGTTGCCCAGCACTTGGCGCATGCGCAGTTCGTCGCCGTGCAGCAAGGCCGGCAGTTGCGGATCGTACTGCACTTCCATCAGCAGGCCCTTGGCGCGCGCATGGGTGCCATACGTGGAAACCAGCTCGTCGACCAGGGCCAGCAGGCTGTAGTCGCGCAGTTCCAGCGCCATGGCGCCTTTGTCCAGCTTGGCGGTATCGAGTACCTCATTGAGCAGGCGCAACAGCGAGCGCCCGGACTGGCGCACCGTGTCCAGGTGGCGCCGCTGTTCCGGCGTCAATGGCGAGTCCAGCAGCACGTCCGTAAAACCGAGGATGGAATTCATGGGCGTGCGGATTTCATGGCTCATGTTGGCGACGAAGCTGGCCCGCGCGGCAGCCGCCAGTTCCGCTTTTTCCTTGGCCATGCGCAAGTCTTCCTCCATTTGCCGGCGCTCGCTGATGTCGAGGATGACGCCGTCCACCCAGCGCACGGCGCCCACCGGGTCGTGCACCACCGTGCCCCGCTCCCACAGCCAGCGCGACCTGCCGTCCGCGTGCAGCAGCCGGTATTCGAGCAGGTAGGGTTCGCCCGTGGCGACGCTGCGGTTGAAGACGTCGATGACGTAGGCGCGGTCTTCCACGGCGATCAGGCCTGTGAAGCTGCGGCGCGGCGCGGCGCCCACGAAATCGGCGGGCGGATAGCCCGTGACGGCTTCTACGCCGTCGCTGATGAACAGCATGGGCTGGTTTTCGGCCGTGGTGCAGCGGAAGGCGATGCCGGGAAGGTTGCCCATCAGCGAGCGTAGCTGCTGTTCGCTTTCGCGCAGGGCGGCCAGCATGGCGCGCCGTTCGCTGACGTCCGTAATGAACAGCACGTACAAGTCCTGGTCGGCCAGGCGCGCGCTGGCCATCGAACGCTGCACGGCCACGGGGGCGCCATCCTTGCGCAGGTACAGGATTTCCTCGCTGGAATGCACAGCATCGCCCTGGCCCGTGCGCAGGTAGTGCAGCAAGCCATGCTGTTCCGACTGGCGCACGTCGCTGACCAGCACGCTGATGGGGCGGCCGATGATCTCGTCCTGGCGCCAGCCCAGGATGCGCTCGGCGGCGCCGTTGAAATCGACGATGTTGCCTTCCTTGTCGATGGTGATGACGCCGTCGACGGTGGTCGTCAGCAGCGAGCGCGTCCAGTTCTCGCTCTGGTTCAGGTGGCGGAACAGTTCGCGGTAGCGCAGCACGCCGACGGCCGAGGCGACGAGGATGGTCAGGGCGACGGTCAGCAGGGTCACGCTGATGACGAGCAGGGGGCGGTTGGCATCGGCATCATTGCCTGGTGGAATCGTTCCAACGAAGCGGGACGCCTGCATGCCCATGTAATGCATGCCCGCGATCGCACAGCCCATGACGACGGCGCCGATCAGGTTGCGCTGCGCCGCGCCCAGCGCGCCGCGCCAGCCGCGCAGGCCGAAGCGTATCCACAGGGCCACGCTGGCCAGCACCACGGCCACCACCAGCGACAGCACGAACAGCAGCGGGTCGTAGCGCAGCGACAGGCCGACGCGCATGGCGTGCATGCCCATGTAGTGCATGGCGCCGATGCCCAGGCCCACGAGCAGGCCGCTCCACAGCAGCCGCGGCGCCGTGACGGCGCGCCGGCTGATGGTGGCCAGGGCCACGAACGAGGCGGCCACGCTGGGCACGATGGAGAGCAGGGTCAGGCCCGGGTCGTAGGCGACACTGGTGCACAGCTCGAAGGCCAGCATGCCGATGAAATGCATGGCCCACACGCCGCAGCCCAGCGCCAGGCTGCCGGCGAACAGGCACAGCAAGTGCAACTGGCGGCTGATGCTGGCCTGCGAGCGGCTGTAGGCTGTCATCTGGAAGGCCATCCACGACGTGAAAATGGCGATCACGAGCGAGAGGGCGACCAGTCCCGGGTGATATTGCCCCTGCAGCAGCAGGGCGGGATCGGCGGGCAGGCGGAACAGCTGTTGGACGCTGGCAGGTATCATCGTGGGCAAGGCAGTAAGGCGTCGGGGCGCGGAAAACAGGATAGGGGCCGGCCGCCTCTGCGGGTGACCGATGCAGAATACCTTACCAGATTTCTGGAAACAAATATCTTAATTGTAATTATTTTGCCTGTCGTGCAATGCCTGTTGCGGCAGGAAAAGGCGGCGCACGCCTTGCGGTGCCCGTGCCGGCGAAGAAGTTGCAGTTGGGAATTGTGTGGTTTTTCTGCAAACGGCGACGTCCTGGCGGCGCCCATGCTACATTCGCGTCCTGTTTTTTCTGAAAGGATGGCGATGCCTTTAGGTAACAACTTCTTGCGGCACAATCAGCAGGCCTGGGACGCCCAGGCGGCGCAGAACAGCCCGTGGTCGCAGCCCGTCGACGGCGCCACCATCGCGGCGGCCCGCGCCGGGCAGTGGCAGATCCACCTGACGCCGGGTCCCTTGCCGGCCGGCTGGCTGGGCGAGGTGCGCGGCCGGCGCATCCTGTGCCTGGCGGGCGCGGGCGGGCAGCAGGCGCCCGTGCTGGCCGCCGCCGGGGCGCACGTCACCGTGTTCGATCTGTCTGAGCAGCAATTGGCGAAAGACCGCATGGTGGCCGAACGCGACGGCTTGCCGCTGGCCACGGTGCAGGGCGACATGCGCGACCTGGGCTGTTTCGCCGATGCCAGCTTCGACCTCATCGTCCACCCCGTGTCGAATCAGTACGTGCCCGACATCGCCCCTGTGTGGCGCGAATGCGCGCGCGTGCTGGCGGACGGCGGCGTGCTGCTGAGCAGCTTCTTCAACCCGGCCGTGTTCATCGGCGACCGCGACCCGCAGTGGGCAAAGCAGGGCCTGATACGGCCCCGTTACGTGCTGCCGTACTCGGACGTGGCGGATCTGGATGCCGCTGCGCTGGCCGCGCGCATGAACAGGGGCGAGGCGCTCGTCTTCGGCCATGGCCTCGACAGCCAGATCGGCGGCCAGCTGGCGGCCGGCTTCGTGCTGGCGGGGTACCACGAGGAAATGCATCCCCACCCGCGCTTTGAAATCGAAAAATACCTGCCCAGCTTTATCGCCACGCGCGCCGTGCGGCTGGCGCGCGCGGCATAGGTTTTAATTGTAGGGTTGCAAGTCCAGCCACACGGCATACGCCAGGCGCTTGCCGTTCCACAGGCCGCCGCCGCGGATGACGGCGTCGCACGAGGTCAGCTGGCCCACGAGGTCCATGCGGCCCAGGTTGCGGCGCAGGCGCAGGGCGTCGTTGTGCGACAGGTAGCCCACCAGCTGGCCGTCGATGAAAACGGCGATGGCCTTGTCCTGGAAGGGGTTGGCATCGTCGCAGACGAGCAGGGCCAGGCATTTTTCTTCCGCATTGCCAGGGCCATGCTCGCCCGCCAGTTTGGCGATGGCGCTCTGGTACATCGACTCGTTTTCCACTTCCGACGCGAAGCGTCCCTCGTCGCGCCAGTGGTGCGCGGGCGCGCCCGGGGGAATCGCCGGCACGTACTGGCGTATCGACAGCAGCGGCTTTTGCAGCGGCTGGACGGGCGTGCGGCCGCTGAAGACGTAATACAGCAGGGCGATGACGATCACGATGGCAAGCAGGTAAAGCATGGTATCTCTCTGATTTCGGGGTAGGGGAAGCCGGGGGCAGGGGCGCGCCGCGCGCCGCTGGCGCTACTATAGCAAGTTCGCCGCCCGGTCCCGGGGAATTCCCGCCAGCAGGCGCCGGCGCCGCCGCAGCGCGCGCGGGTCCTTCAGCACGATGGGCGCAGCGCCCGTCAAGCCCGAGTAATACTGGCCGTGCCGCCGCAGCAGGGCGGCGTAGTCGCGCCAGGCGTGGCCCTGCGCCAGCATGCGCGCATCGCAGTCGACTTCGATGGCAAAGCGCAGCCGGTGCAGCTGCCACCACAGGGGCACATTCCACGGCATGAGCACGATCAGGGCATGGGCCAGGGCCAGCAGCAGCGGGTCGCGCGCGGCCAGCCGGCATTGCTCGTGCGCCAGCAGCAGCGCCTGTTGCTCGGCATCAATCAAGGAGAGCCACACGGGCATGACGATGCGCGGCCGCAGCCAGCCCGCCACGCAGGGTCCGATGCCGCCGCTCAGGTACACGGGCGTGCCCAGCATGCTGGACTGTTGCCAGCGGCGCTGGTGCGACTGCAGCCAGACGCTGCGCAGGGCCAGCATCAGCAGCATGCCGAGCGACAGGACGAGCCACGCCAGTTTCAGCTGCGCCTGCTCCGCCGGCATGGCCGCCAGCACGCCGGGCAGCCAGGCCAGGGGCAAGGTGACGGACGCGGCCAGCGCCGCCAGCCACGGCCAGCGCGTGCTGCTGCGCCGCCGCTGCAGCCGGCGCTCCGTCCACCAGGCGGCTGCGCCCAGCAGCAGCGCCAGCGCCATGCTGCATAGCAGCCAGGCAGGCATCGGGCGCCTAGCGCTTTAGCGCCATGCCGACCGAGGCGGGCGCCGTGTGCCGGAAACCGAACTGCGCGTACAAGTCCTGCGCCTGGCCATCGGCGATCAGGCTGACATAGGCGCTTTGCGGCACGTCCGTCTCGATGAATTGCATGATCTCGCGCATGATCAGTTTGCCCAGGCCCTTGCCCTGGTGGGCCGGCAGCACGGCGATATCGGTGACCTGGAAGAAGCAGCCGCCATCGCCGATGACCCTGCCCATGCCGACGACTTCGTCGCCCTGCAGCACTTGCACGGCAAACAGGGAGTTCGGCAAGCCCCTGGCGGCCGCCTCCATGGTTTTCGCGCTCAGGCCGGCGGCGACGCGCAGCTGCTGGTAGGTGGCGATGGCGGGAATGGCCAGGCGGGTGGTGTAGGGTAATGCTGCGCTCAAGGCGGTCTCCTGTTCAATGAGTTGTAGCGGCAATTATAGGCGGCGATGCGCGTCCGGCTCGGCACGCTTTATTCGCCCCGCCCTATGTTGTCCGCGCCGCTTTTGCGCTATGGTGGCGTCATCCCTTGAATTGTTGAAAGTACGCCATGTCCGCAGGATTTACCGCCACCGAGTTGTCCGTCGTCAATGAAGACGATGCCCTGATCACCACCCTGGCCGCGCCCGCCGGCAAGGGCGAACCCGTCTACCTGATGCTGCAGCGCGCCGACGAATACGACGAGCAGGACGTGGCCATGGGCATGGACGAACCGTATATTGAATATTGCGGCCAGGAATTTGCCTGGTATGGCCACATGCATGCCGTGATCCTGCATCCGAACCGCCTGTCCGTGCAGATGGATGCCGAGGCGGCCATGCAGATGGATGACGACGGTCAGATCGACGTGCGTTTCAACCTGACCCCTGAGCGTTACGCCCAGCTGCAGCAGGCGCTGCGCACCACGTTTGAAGGCTGCGACTACTATCGCGAGGAACGTTGATCTGCGTGGACGCCGCCGGCCAGGGTGCCGGCTATGCTTGATAACTGGTATTGACTGGGGAGAAGACGATGACGGTGCTGATACTCGGTTTGCTGCTGTTCCTCGGCTTGCACTCGGTGCGCATCGTCGCCGACGGCTGGCGCAGCGCCCAGCTGGCGCGCCTGGGCGATAAGCGCTGGAAGGGGCTGTATTCGCTCGCGGCGTTTGCCGGGCTGGGCCTGATCATCTGGGGCTACGCCCTTGCGCGCCAGCAGCCGCAGCTGCTGTGGACGCCGCCCATGGGCTTGCGCCACGCCAGCGGCCTGCTGATGCTGTTTTCGCTGATGTTACTGGCGGCGGCCAATGTGCCGCGCAACCGCATCAAGACCCTGGTGCACCATCCCATGCTGCTCGGCACGCAACTCTGGGCCGTCGCGCATCTGCTGGCCAACGGCAACGTGGCCGACGTGCTGCTGTTCGGCAGCTTCCTCGTCTGGTCGTCAGTGGATCTGGTTTCTGCCGTGCAGCGCGACCGCGCGGCCGGCGTCGCCTACCAGGGCGGCACCATGCAAGGCACCCTGATCGCCATAGCCGCAGGCTGTGCGCTGTGGCTGCTGCTGGCGTTCTGGCTGCACGGCGTGCTGTTTGGCGTGCGGCCGTTTGGATATTGAGGGGGAAACGATAGGGCTTGCCTTGCGCGGCCAGTTGATTGGACTGCTACCTTTGCAGCAGGAGTACGTATTGCCTTTCTCCCGGCATTAAACGATACAAGCTTACGTTTCTTTAAGAAGTTTTAAGGCTGGCCTTGATTTTTTTGCTGGGCAACCAATATTAAGTATGGAAGCGTAGTTATTGGTTGCAGATGACGTAACGCGGCCTATCCTTAAATTATAAAGTAGCCCCGCGTCGCAGGGCTACACGGGCTAATAGATGTTAACCCTTTGGTGGGAACGGATCGTTGCCATGACTATCTTTATCGCGAATTTGGCCATTTTGGCGATGAATAATCAACTCCGTCTGTTGATTTTGTGAAATTCTCCGACCTGCGTCGATCGCTTCACGCTGAGTCGAAAAAGTGCCGCTGACGCGATCTGATCCTTCGCGGCGCACGGCCCATTGACCATTATGAGTAACGACATGATGATTTTGCTTCTTTGTCATAAGTATACCTTTGATAATTTTAGACGAAGGGGGAATCCCCTTCGTGGCTAACAGATTGTTACTTGGCCGGCACTAGAAAGCACCAAGCCTCGTAGCCGTAGCTATGAGCATCCAATACGCGCTCACTTGGACCACGTACTTTGCGGAACCTACAGCACACCCATCTGAATCCTGCGGGCGCAGGTTTTATATCGATTCGTCGCACATACATCACCTCCAGTCTAGGTGGTGGACTTGTAGCGCCAAACTAAGGTACACTAGCGAGTTGTCACACACGTCCACTGTACTTTCAGTTGGGCACCCCGTTAAGCCACCTGCTCAACGGATAAGCGGACCTTGGCCTTGGAACCTTGGTCCGCTTTTTTTTTTACAGCCATGTTAAGTAAGCACTCAACTGATCAGACTGCTAACGGCAGTGTACCGGACAACACAGGAAAAAGCAAATTACTGTCTTCCTGTGATTCTTTGTCCGTGAAATTGACATTTTCTATCGGGAAGTCTATAATTTGAGCATGGAAGATATAAACGTAGCATTTGGAGCGCACCTTGCGAGACTTCGTAAGGATGCTGGGTTGACTCAACAAGATTTGGCAGTGCGAGTTGGAATGAGTCGGTCTGCAATTGCGAACATAGAAAGTGGAAAGCAGGGGATTGTCTTAACTGCTATATTTTCTTTTGCGCAAGCACTTGATAAAATTCCCACTGAGTTGATCCCGCTAGTATCTCTTGAGTCAAAAATAAAGTCGGCTATCCCTGATGAAATCAATAGGGAGTTGCTGCTTTCGCTCGCATATTTAGATGATCATTTAGGAAATCAATGAATCCGTTCGTAAGGCTTAAGGCAGAACAAACGCTGAAATCATTGGGTATTTTTTCTGCTCCAATAGACCCTATTGCAATCGCGGTCGCACTAGGATTGACTGTAAGGAGAGAGTTCTTTAACGGGGATCTTTCTGGAGTTTTGATGCGTAAAAATGGTGCTGGCATCATTGCTGTTAACGCCAGTGATCCTCCTGCACGGCAGAGGTTTACGATTGCGCATGAGCTAGGGCACTTCGTCCTTGAGCATCAAGGTGATGTTTTTGTGGATCACACAATAATGAACAGGCGTGACTCTCGCTCTTCTGCAGCGGTTGATCTGCAAGAGATAGAGGCGAACGCATTTGCAGCGGAACTCCTTATGCCTGGAGAGTTAGTTGCTTCTGAGGTCGCGAGATTGTTGAACTTTTGTGAAGGAATAGATCAACCTTCCATGCTTCGAGAACTTGCTTCTAAATTTTGTGTTAGTGAACAGGCAATGTCATTTCGACTGATGAACTTGGGAATTCTTACCTGACGTGGCATTTTTTTTGTAGTGGTGAAACGATAATATACAAAGTGGAATCGAACTCGTCCCTTCATGTATTTTTTTACGGACGGAGACCTTACCACGGCAGTGCTCGAATTCCTGCAGGTAGGTTTTGCCTGCGACGAGGTCGGTGCTGCTGCTGCGCATTTGTGCTTCCCGATCAGCCGTCGATGTAACGGCTTCTGCCTTAATACTTCATGTCTCTGATTCCCAGGTGCCGAGGCGGCGATTTCCGTGCGTCAGCCGCTTGAACGTTTTCTGACTGATGCCATGATCTCTTCAATTTGGCGTAATCAGGGCGTAAATTTGGCGTAACGCCTATCAGTTTTTATCGGGAATGATCGGATTGCTTGGGCAATAAAAAAGCCACTAAATCCTTGATTTTATTGGATTTAATGGCTTTATCGGTACTTCTTTGATTTATTCTGTGGTGCGGGAGCCGGAATCGAAAACCGCTCTGTTAACTCAGCCAATATCCAAAAATACCATCATAAATACCATCATTGGAGAAAAAGTTCTTCGTTACCATTCCACTTGGAGCGGTTGCTGGTGACTTCAGACAAGTAGTCTAGTACAAAAACCGTCAAATGCTAGTACTCCCGATGATTTTTTTTGATTTTGTATTTTCCTCCCTGCAAGCATCGGCAGCGAGGGAACGCTTTCTTGAAAAGCATGGCCGAAACTACTGCGATTTTTTGAGGCGGCGGCCTCTCTATTGCGGTGTCCGCTTACGCCCCAAAGCGGACGAAGCATTTTCAATTCGCTATGTATGCTCAACGTAAAACATCAATGGGTTCCGCCTGGAGTACGCGCTCAAAAGTCTCGCGGTCACGCGTCAAGAAAAACATATTGGGCGTGCCAGCACCAAGGGCATGCAATGGCTGTGTTTTCGTGATTTGCTCCCAGAAAGACGTGGTTGCATCAGACTCATCCAAGACCGAAAAACCAAAACGATTCACGTAATTGCACGTCGGGAAGTTCCGGGGGACTAAATCGAAGATGTACCATTCATCGAAGCCTGGCATGGGCAACTCTGCAGGCTGTGTAATTTCTGTACTAATCGCCGTGACTCCATCGAAAAACCAACCTGCGATTAGTTCGTCCGAGGTTGGTACATATGGGCCACTGTCGCACGAGGTAATCGCTATCCGTTTTCCGCAGACTAGCTCGGGCACGCTTTGAAGGATGTCCGCCAGGGAGGGGTCCCAATCTTCCGACCATTGGATTACCCAATATCCATCTCGTTCTGAATTTTGCATTTTGTCGGGTCTCTACCGCTATCAATCAAAGTGTCAAATGAAAAAAACTTTCAAGAGCGGCGGCTTCTGGCCGGTTGCACTCGTACACATCATCGACCGGTCTGATACCTTGAAGCCGGATGCCGAAGAGCAAACTGCATCGCCTAACTCCAAACATACGCGATGTGCTCTTTCTTCCTGTTATCGAGAACATACGCGCGGACATACATTTGGAAATTTTCTGCCACATACACTTCTGTACGGAATTCAATAAGTGCTGCAACATCAATGCTATGACGCCCTAGATACTCTGCCAATCTTGTCCGATAGGCGAGCAGGCAATTTCTAACTCTTGGAGGAAATCCGAACAATTCCTCGCTTGTCGCAGGAATCCAATTAATGGTTACTTTCGCACCGCGCCGCTCTCGCGCCATCTGATACACATCCTCGAAGACAAATCCGCCATCCAAATAGTTCATGCCACTCATAAACGAGTGTGACCAGTTGTGGGCCATCGAGCGTATTAATTTATACTTCATTGAAATCCACTTCTTGACTGGCCGCTTCTGGCCGCCTGCCGTCGTTGGCAGGTTCCGCCCCATTACGGGCGTTCACCAGGGTATTCATCCAACCAACCTTTCGCCGCATTATTGCCATAAAGGCACTTGTTGCTTTGGATCAGTCTGAATGAACCACGCCGTCCCAACCTGGGGGTGGCGCTGTCCCGGGCCATCGTGAGTCGACCTTGGGCTCGTTCGCACACAGGGAGTTCATAACGAATTTACCGCTTGGCACTGCGCGACAGTTCCATCTCATATCGCCTCGATGAGAAATTTCGTCCCATGCCACGCCTGTATCGCTCGGCAAGGGGAGGCGTAAATTTTCCTCGCCTGGGAATGTGTACTCCGGGGCTTTAGTCACGTCAGCGGCCCACGGTGCAACATTGGCAAAAGGGACAGGCGCCGCTTTGGGTTGAGAGGCGGAGCACCCGTAGAGCGCACTGGTCACTATGACGGCTAATATGGTTCCAAAATACTGATTCATCGTAATGACGTCCTGTTGTTGAATTCTTGCCCGATCCGGGAGGTGCCGCTTCGGGCTGGCTTAAGCCTGATGCGACTTGCAACTTGCAACTTGCAACACTAAGTAACTGATTTCTTGCATGGAGAATGCATCAGCATGAGCTCTTCTCCGCGCTGTTGTTCCAGCCGAAGCGGAAACTGCCCGGCAAGCGCGGCACTTTACAGCGCCAGGCATGTTAAGCCGCCCGGGAATGAATGCTTCTTGCCGATTGCCTTAAAAAACATAGCTACCTTGACGTTAAGATAGAAATCCTGCCAACCTGGACTGGCCAGAACCGCCGCTATGGAACGAACAGCGACTGATTGGAGGTCTGCGTCCTCCTGAAAATGTCGTCGTTCGTTTTTTTCAACACGATAGGCCGGTAGCCGTCATTGGTAGGTTCCGCCCCAAAGCGAACACTGCTATACGCGCTTCATGTTGTGAATCTGACCGCGCTTTTGAAGCATCTTGGAAGCGGCGACGGCGAGCGCCTCATCCTCAATGATGCGTGCCATTAGACCACCACTCTCATCAAGATAGCCGACGAGATGACTGCCAAGGGAGAGCCAGCGGTCTAAAGTTATGCCATTAACCGTCAGGGCTTGAATTACATCTTCGTCTTTAATTTTCACGATGCAACAATATCCTGTTTTGGTCGTTTCTCTGCAAGGGCGGTTTTGAAAGACCGCTTGTGGCCGGTAGCGGCACCAGAGCATAGCGGATTGCCAATCAGAAAATCTCACACATTGTCACGCTGGTTCGAATGGCCGCTTCTGGCCGGTTGCCGCCGTTGCCAGGTTCCGCGTGCGGCCATTCACCCCGCTGCAAGCACTATAAATCTTAGAGGCCCATAACAGCCTCGAAGAGATGACGAAGCCAATTTCTAAACGCGAGGCGTTTGGACTCTCGTTGCCTCAGCCGATGCATCAACAACCACGTTGCATACAAGGCGATCATAACGGCGCACGCTGCAATGATGATGGCTGTGAAGATCTGTATAGCTGGAAGCATAACCATCCGTCCTCATTCTCACTACGTCCGCTTGTGGCCGGTTGCCGTCGTTGGCAGGTACCGCCCCGTTGCGGTCAGTCGCGTGCGGTCACTCATCATTGAACGACGCGTAGATTTCGACTGAAAGCGCGATGTTGCGTTCGCCCAGCATCAGCAGTGACTGCGGCGATATGGCAACCCCTTCGCTTGACCCGTGCATAAACCAGCCGCAGTAAATGTCGATTTCGAATCGTTTCCCTAATTCCAACCAGACATCGGTCCCTATCGGAATTTGCGCTAGCAGCTGGGAGATTTGGCCATCGAAGTCGCCAGTTTCTGAAAGGTCGGCATCAAGTATCCACGCCCCGGTTTTTCGCAGGACGGTCGCACCGGATGAAGTCGTATATTGATAACCCTTCATCCATGCCTTCGAAGGGAAATGGCCGAATAGACGGCACACCTCTTCGGGAATGAGATCGTCGCCAAATAATCGTATCGACGCTTCACATCTGTTGATTAGGCCCATCTGTCTCCCTGTTTACGACTGACCGCTTCTGGCCGCTTGCCGTCGTTGACCGGTTGAATCCGCAGCCGACAGCCGCCCCCCGAGAATAGCAAATTGCCAAACAGAAAACTACACGCATTGTCACGCCCTGGCAAATGCCTTCCCCATGCGCCAAACGTTCGCCGCCATGCCGAAAGGCAACCAGGAAAGCTGCTGCTAAGGCCGCCAGCACCTGGCCGGTTATCTGGCGCGCCCGCTCGAGCGTTTCCGGACGGCGCCCTGCGGCATGGACAGCCTGGACGGTAGCGGCGGGTCCGGCAGGTGCGCCATGCGCTCCAGGCAGGGTGCTGCGGCGGCTGCCACTGCTCCGCTCGATGCCTGCAGCAGCGCATAGCGTGCCGCTTGCCCTTCGGCCATGGCCGATGCGTGGCAGGTCAATCCGGCCAGCGCGCCACATTCGGCAACCGTGATGGCGTTGCCACTGCGGCAAAGGTCGGATGCCAGGCGGGATGCCGCCTGGCCGCGCAAGGCGTCGGCGACTGGGTGCACAGACAGTTTGATCCAGGCCTGGAAGCGGCCATGCTGCACCTCCACTACGGCGGCGCCCTGCCAGCCGCGCGCGTCGAGGCGCTGCACATCGGCCTGTTGCAAGCCGTCGAGCAGCACCAGGCCATGCGGGCCTGCGGGCCGCACGGTGACGTCGTAGCCGCGCGCATTCATGCGCTTGAGCCAGGCCAGGCTGCGCAGCAGTTCCAGCCCGCTCCACTGCCGCGTCTCTTGCTTGCCGTTTTTCGCCTCTACCAGCCTGACGACGAACTGCGCGCAGCCCATTGCCGTCATTTGCCCGCGCACGGCTTCCAGGCTGCGGTCGCGGGCCGGATCAGCGCGGCCAGCTGCTGCGCGTCCAGCACGTTCTGCAGCCTGGGGGCAGGTGCCAGACAGAGCCACAATGCGCTGGCGAGCAGCCCCGTCATCATGCCCACCAGCGCCGCCAGCAGGTACTGGCGCTGCGACAGCGTACGGCTGCTGCAGTCGATTGCCTGGGCGCTCTCGCGCGCCGCCTGTTCCGCACTGCGCCAGGCGCTCGTCGCCGCCTCGATCTGGCGCCGGAACTGCTCGCCCTGGCGCGTGCCGTCGAGGCCCATCTGCTGCATCGTCTGGCGCGCCTCGTCCGTCAGGGCCGCCATCGCCTGCGCCAGCGGTTCCAGGAGCGCCGCCAGCTCCTCGGCGCTGGCCAGCTTTGCCTGGTGCAGCTGCGCCATCCTGCACGCCAGCGCGTCCAGCTGCGCCGTATTCTCGGCAGTGGCCAACTGCCGCAAGGTCTCGCTCTTTGTCATAGTGGACTCCTCGTTTCGCCAATCCCATGGGACTGTATCCGCGTCCCAGGTCGCTACCCTTCATCAGCACGCCATCGAGGCGGTAGGACAGGCCCGCCAGGGTGCTGTCATTGCGCTGCGTCACCGGCACCAGGGCCACGCCCGCCGCTGCCAGGCGCTGCATGAAAGCGGTGAAACTGCCGCAGCCGGTAATGGCGGCATCGCACAGCTGCTGCAGGCGCTGCCGCGTCGAGGCGATGCCGGTGCGCAGGCCCGCCTCGATCTCGCCCCGGCTCGCCGCGCGGCGCGGCGCCTCGACGGAGGGGCGCAGCTGCTGCAGGCCGAAGTCGCGTTCGACCGCGCGCATGATGACTTCCTGGCGCCGGTAGTCGTGGCTGTCGCTGGCAACGCCGCCATCGCAGCGCACGCGATTGACCAGCAGGTGCACGTGTTCATGCCGGGTGTCGGCATGGCGCGTCAGCAGGTACTGGTTGTCGTCCAGGCCCATGCCCGCCAGATAGCGGCCCGCGATCTGCGTCCACTGGGCGTCGGACAGCTGCTCTCCCGGTGCGGCCGACAGCGACACGTGCAGCACCGCCTTGCCCAGGCCAGGGCGCAGCTTGCGCACGGCGCCGAATTCCTGCGCCAGTTCGCGCGGCGTGCGGCCGGTCATGTTGGTGTCGACCACGCGCGCCTGCTCCTTGCCCAGGTCATACGCCAGCACGCCGCGAAAGCCGCGTCCCTTGATGGCCTTAGCGATCATCGTCCTGCTCCTTCACGCCCAGCAGTGCTAGCCGCAGGCGGCGCGTTTCCGCGATCAGCCGCTGCAGCAGGGCGTCGGCCACGGTGACGCGGCCGCCTTCGTTGGCGAGATGGGTCAACTGATTCAGGTTGGACGCCAGGCGGGCCAGTTCCACGTAGTGTTCGCGGTTGATGGCGGCGACGGGCGGCGGGGGCAAGGTGCGCGCCAGCGCTGCGGCGCGCAGCCATTGCGCGGGACGCATCTGCATGCGGGCGGCGCGTTCCAGCAGTGCCGCATGTTCGGCGGCCGACACGCGCACGCCGATGGTGGCGCCACGCACGGCGGCCGGGTCGCCTTTCGGGCGGCCGCCTTGTCGCTTGCGTGGCGTGGTCTCGGCGTGCATCGATGCTCCTGGCGTGGTGGGCGAGCGCAGCGAGGATGGCCCCGCAGGGCAAGCCGGTTTGAGCGAAGCGAAAACATGGCTTGCTCCTCGCCAGCCCACGCGCCCGCGGCTCCCCGGTCTTTAATGTAGGCGCGGGCCAGCCGCTTTTCTTACGCGATATCAAACAGCGCGGGCGCTGTCGCGAAACAGGACGACGGCGGATGCGGGTGGACGCACGCCTTGTCGCCCATCGTGGCGCGGCGACGACATGCGCGCGTGGCGCGGCACCTGTTCCTGCCAGCGCCGCCGCTGGTTTTCTTTCTCCAGGCGGGCGTCGGCGTCAGGCTGGCGCTGGCGGCGTGGCGACGCCGTCGCGCAGGGCGTCGAGATAGTCGGCCCAGCGCTGCATCATGGCGCGGCGCGCAGGCAGGTGCGCCGTGCGGTTGTAGGCGCGCCCGTTCGGGTCGATGACGCTGTGCGCCAGCTGGTGCTCGATCAGGTCCACGCGCTCCTGCAGCACTTCGTCGAGGATGGTGCGGGCCATGGCGCGGAAACCGTGGCCGGTCATGACTTCCTTGGCATAGCCGAGGGACCGCAGCGCCGCGTTGATGGTGTTTTCGCTCATGCAGCGCTGGCCGCCGCGCAGGCCGGGAAATACGTAGCGGCCTTCGCCGGTGACAGGCTGCAGCGCGCGCAGGATCGCCACGGCCTGTGTCGGCAGCGGCACCAGGTGTTCGAGCTGCATTTTCATTTTCCTGGCCGGGATGCGCCACGCGGCGGCATCGAGATCGATTTCGCTCCATTCGGCGGCGCGCAGTTCGCCGGGACGCACGAACAGCATGGGCGCCAGTTTCAGCGCCGCCACCGCCGTGACGTGGCCGTGGTAGCCATAAATGGCGCGCAGCAGCGGCGCGACATCGCCCGGTTCCGTCAGTGCCGGGTAGTGCGTTCTCGGCACCGGCGTCAATGCGCCTTTCAGGTCCGCCGTGACGTCGCGCTCGACGAGGTCCATCGCCACGCCGAAGCGCAGCACCTGGCCGCACAGCTGCTTGATGCGGTGCGCCGAATCGATCGCGCCGCGCGCCTCGACGCGCTGCACCACGCGCAGCACGTCGCGCGGGCGGATGGTGTTGAGCGGCATCTTGCCCAGGTAGGGGATGACGTCGCCTTCGAGCCAGTTGCCGACTTTCTTGCGCGTGCTGGCACTGCCGTTGCGCTGGATGGTGAGCAGCCACTGGCGCGCCAGCTTGTCGAAGGTATTCAAGGCGGCGCTGCGCTGCTCGGCCTTCTGCGCGCGCTTGACGGCGTTCGGATCGATTCCTTCGGCCAGCGCCTTGCGCGCGTCTTCGGCCTTGCGCCGCGCCTGGGCCAGGCTCACGCGGGGGTAGACGCCGAACGCCAGCGTTTTTTGCTTGCCTGCATGGCGGTAATTCATGCGCCAGTACTTGCCCGTACGGGTGACCAGCAGGTACATGCCGTACAGGTCGGGATACTTGTCGCCGCTGGGCGTGCCCTTGTAGACGGCATGGCGGATAAGCAGATCGGACAGTGGCATGGCGCACTCCCTGATGGTATTTTTTTAGAGAAAATCCTAAATCCAGCAAAAAGTACCAACAAAGTTCATGGCTTTTAATGTACGCCGATGGACAAATACGGACAACAAAAAACCCGCTCTCCTATGACGAAGGCGGGTTCCTGGATGTTTTTCGAGCTTTTACTGCTGTGTTCTGGTGCCGGGAGCCGGAATCGAACCGGCACGCTGTTTCCAGCGCGGGATTTTGAGTCCCGTGCGTCTACCTATTCCGCCATCCCGGCAACGCGAGACGCATTATCACTGATTTGTCACAATCTGGCAAGTTTTATGCTTGGCGTGCGTTTGGCACATGCATGCAGAATCGTTGACGACGGCGATTCCAGCGCAAGAAGCGGAGTGCTGCGCCGGGCTTGCCGGCCTATCTTTTTCCTTTCAACCACTTGAAGGGAAATCAAATGTTACAACTGGAAAACAAGGTCGCCATCATCACGGGCGCCAGCTCGGGCATCGGGCATGCAGCGGCGCGGCTGTTCGCCCGCCATGGCGCGCGGCTGGTGCTGGTGGCCCGGCGGCAGACGGAACTCGAGGCGCTGGTGGCGCAGCTGGCGGACGGCGGCGCACAAGCCGTGGCCTGCGCCGGCGATGTGGGCGATGCGGCGTGTGCGCAAGGGGCCGTGGCGCTGGCGCTGCAACGTTTTGGCGGCCTCGATATCGCGTTTAATAATGCGGGCACCCTGGGGCCGATGGGGCCCACGCCGGAAGTTGCCCTGGAGGATTGGCGGGCGGCGCTCGACACCAATCTCACCAGCGCCTTCCTGGCGGCCAAGTACCAGCTGCCCGCCATGGCGGCGCGCGGCGGCGGCTCGCTGATTTTTACATCGACCTTCGTCGGCCACACGCTGGGCATGTCTGGCATGGCCGCGTATGCGGCCAGCAAGGCGGGCGTGATCGGCCTGACGAAGGCCCTGGCGGCCGAGTACGGCACGGCGGGCGTGCGCGTGAATGCCTTGTTGCCGGGAGGGACGGATACGCCGATGGGGCGCGCGGTGGCCGCCACGCCGGAGGCGCTGGCCTTCGTGGCGGGCTTGCATGCCTTGAAGCGCCTGGCCACGCCGGACGAGATCGCCCGCTCGGCGCTGTACCTGGCATCCGATGCGTCCAGTTTTACTACCGGCACGGCGCTGCTGGCCGATGGCGGCGTGTCCATCGTGCGCGCATAAAGCATGCGCAGAAACGCCGACGGCCCGGGGATGAACCGGGCCGTCGGTGTATTGCAGCGTACCTTACGCTACCTCAAGCTCAGTTGTGAACTGAGTTCAGCTGGCGCGCGATGATGTCGTGGTTGAGCCAGATGACGGGGGCTTTCGGGTCCGACATTTCGTGGAACATCAGCGGACCCGTGCCTTCCAGCACCAACGAGCTCAGGTGGTCGGTGATGAGTTCCTTGCGGTCCTTGTGCAGCTTGGTGATGTCGTCCGAGGTGCCGATCATGACTTCGGCCAGTTCCGGCGTGTTGTCCATCGGCCAGGCGGCGAAGTTGCGGAATTGCACGCTGGTCGTGTCGCCGTTGTAGGCGGCGATGCGGTCGAGCAAGTCTTGCAGCGACACGCCGTCTTCCAGCAAGCCCTGGCAGATCTTCCACTGCTCTTCGGCCCAGGCGCCGCCGCCTTCTTTTTTCAGCGCGTCGAGCAGGGGGAACAGGGACAGTTCCACACCGACGAAGATGTCGGACGAATTCGTGCGGATTTCCGGGCAGTTGAAGACGGTTGCCTTGATGCCTTTTTCCCACGCGGCCTTGGCCACGTTTTCCAGGCGCATTTTGGCCAGGCCTTGCGTGTAGTTGCTATACGTTTGCCACTGGTACTTGCCGTCGATCAAGATCTCCGTGCCGTGGTAGCCGTAGGCGCTGTAGCGCACCTGGCCGCCCGTTTTCTCGATGCGCGCGCGGATGGCGGCGCTGCCGTCGATCAGGTGCTGCAGGGTGTTGGCCGTGACTTCGTCGAAGTTCATCAGGATCAGCTTGCCCAGGTCGCTGTCGAGCAGGGCGCGCGAAGACATGAAGCGCTCGCCGCGGCCCTTGTAGATGCGGTTGGCGATGGCCAGGAAAACCTTGACCTTCGGAATGCCGCCGGCCATGGTATGGGCGAAATACACATTGCTGCCGTCAGGAATCAGGCTGTCCAGCTCGGCCATGGCTTTCGCCACGGAGGCCGTGAAACGGGCGATGCCCGCTTCGCGGCAGCGTTCGATCTGCGCCCAGTCCAGCTTGTCTTCTTGCCAGCTTTTCAAGGTCATGTCGGCCAGCAGGGCCGTCGGCGTCGGCTCGCCGGCCGGTGCATCGAGGTCGAAGCCGGCCATCAGCGGCACGTTGATGATGCGGCCGCCCAGGTTGGCTTCCGCTTCCGCCAGCTCTTCCGCGTTCAGCGGGCGCAGTGCCATGTTTTCATCGCGGCGGCCCACCGTCATGCCGACGATATTCATGCCCGCCTTGCGCGCTTCGTCCAGCAAGCCATTCACATAGCCGCGGCCGAACAGCTCGCCGAACAGCACGAAGGTGTCGCCCTTGCGGAAGATATTTTTTTGCGGGATGTCTCTTAAGGACGTGATCTCGGTCATGGTGTCAATTCATTCAAAAATTAGCAGGGCAGAGGGAGAGCGATCTGCCTGCAGGTTCAACATAGTTGTAAATTATGCGCCATTTCAGCGGGGAAAATCATGTTGCGAACGATTCTCGTCTGGAACGGCATCTTCTTCTGCGGTGGAGCTCTTATTCTTTCGCCATGGCGTATTTTACGCTGCCGCTGCGCGCAGCGCCCGCGGACAGGGGCAGACAACGCCCGGCAGGCGCCGATATTACCTCAGCTTGGCTGTGCCGGTCAGCAAAATTGATCTAAAACAAATCCTGCTGCCCGGACACGAGGCGCGAAAAATCGTCGCCCAGGAAAGGCAATATCGCGTCCGCCACGGGCTGCAGCTGGCGCGTCAGGTAGTGCTGGTAATCGATGGGCGAGCGCTGGGTTTCCAGCGGTTCCGGGCCCGCCACCGTGATGACATAGCTGATCCAGCCGCCGTTCTGGTATTGCAGCGGCCGGCCCTGCGCCAGGTTGTAGGCGTCGGCCGTGCGCGCGGCGCGCACATGGGGCGGCACGTTGCGCTGGTAATCGTCGAGCGGGCGGCGCAATCGCTTGCGGTAGACCAGTAGCGCGTCGAACTCGCCGCGCACCGTGCGCGCCACGTAGTCGCGCACATAGTCCTGGTAGGCGGCGCGCTGGAAGATACGCAGGTACAAGGCTTGCTGGAATTGCTGCGCCAGCGGCGTCCAGTCGCTGCGCACCGTTTCCAGGCCCTTGTAGACCATCTGTTCGCTGCCGTCGGGCTTGCCCACCAGGCCCGCGTAGCGCTTCTTGCTGCCTTCTTCCGAGCCGCGGATGGTGGGCATCAGGAAACGCCGGTAATGCGTCTCGAATTCCAGTTCCAGCGCGTTCTCCAGGCCGAACTCGTCGCGCAGGTGGCGCTCCCACCACGCATTCACGTGCGCCACCAGGGCGCGGCCGATCTTGCCCGCCTCTTCATCCGTATGCGCCGTTTTCAGCCACACAAACGTGGAATCCGTGTCGCCATAGATCACCTGATAACCCTGCTCGGTGATCAGCTCGCGCGTGCGGTGCATGATGTCGTGGCCGCGCAGGGTGATCGACGAGGCCAGGCGCGGGTCGAAAAAGCGGCAGCCGCTGGACCCCAGCACGCCGTAGAAGGCGTTCATGATGATTTTCAAGGCTTGCGACAGGGGCGCGTTGCGCTCGCGCTTGGCCGCCTCGCGGCCCTGCCACACCTGTTGCACGATGGCGGGCAGGCAGTGTTTCACGCGCGAAAACTGCGCGCCCCGGTAGCCGGGCACGGTATCGGCTTCGTCGCCGCCCGTTCCCACCACCAGTCCCACGGGGTCGATGAGGAAGGTGCGGATGATGGACGGGTACAGGCTTTTGTAGTCGAGCACCAGCACGGAATCGTACAGGCCCGACTGGGAATCCATGACGAAGCCGCCCGGGCTGTTTTCGCCGGAGACATCGCCCAGGTTGGGCGCCACGTAGCCTTGCCGGTGCATCAGCGGCAAATACAGGTGCTCGAAGGCGGCTACGGAACCGCCGCTGCGGTCGGCCGCCAGGCCCGTCACGCTGGCCCGTTCCAGCAGGAAGGTCAGCAATTCGGTCGTGGCGAAGATGCGCGTGACCAGCTCGCAATCCTTGAGGTTGTAGCGGGCCAGGGCGGGTTTATCTTCGCGGAAACGCCGGTCGATCTCGGCCATGCGCTGGTAGGGGTTGTCGATGGACTTGCCTTCGCCCAGCAAGGTCTGCGCCACGTTTTCCAGGCTGAACGAGGGAAAATTCCACGTCGCCGAACGCAGCGCCTCGATGCCGTCGATGATCAATCGGCCCGCGGCGGCGGCAAAATAGTGTTCCTGCTTGCCGCCATGCGCGCGCCATTCCATCACGGCGCCTTCGCGTCCCAGCTTCAGGGGCACTTGATAACGCTCGGCATGTTCCTTGAGCACGCGCAAGTCGAACTGCACCAGGTTCCAGCCGATGATGGCGTCCGGATCGTGTTGCGCCATCCATGTGTTCAGGCGTTCGAGGATCTGCGCGCGGCTGTCGCAGTATTCCAGGTCGAAGTCGCGCTCCCCGTCGACGCCGTTTGGCGGCCCCAGCATGTAGACCTGGCGCTGGCCGCAGCCTTCCAGCGCCAGCGAATACAGTTCGCCGTGGGCCGTCGTCTCGATGTCGAGCGATGCCAGTCTCAATGCGGGACGGTAGCCGGCCGCGGGTTTCAAATGGACGCTCCCGCCCGCGATGGCGCCGTCAAATACCACCGGCGCCGTAATGAAACGCTCCATCAGGTAGCGCTCGGGCGGGCGGATGTCGGCCTCGTACACGTCGACGCCATGGGCGCGCAACTGCTTTTCCAGCTTCAGCAAGTGCCGGTATTGCTTGCAGTACAAGCCCAGCACGGGACGGTGGTGGAAGTCGGACAGGGACAGGGGGCGCAGCTCGGCATGGCGTTCGCCGCGCAGCAGCTGCTCCGCCTGCTCTCGCTGCTCCATGGGGATGAAGGCGACGGACGTCTGCACGGGCAGGCGCACGTGGCGGGGCCCGGCATCCGTTGCCAGCCAGAAATCGACCTCCGTCCCGGCGCTGGTGTCGCGCCAGTGGCGGGTCAAAATAAAGCCCTGCTCGGGCGGGTGCTGCGTGTTGCCTGTCATGGTGCCGTCAGTTGCCGTGGGTATCGTGTGTGCCGGTCTGCACATTACAGCAAGGCGGTGCAGGGTGGGGGCGGTTGCGGCTATAATTTTTGTAGTCGATGACCATAAGAAGAGCGCGTCGCGCCATTACCCTGGAGACAGCATGCAAGCAATGAGTTATGTACACGGCGCCCACGAGACGCCGCTGATCGGCGAAACGATAGGCGCCTACCTGGACGGCATTGCCGCCCGCTACGGCCAGCACGATGCCCTGATCGTGGCGCACCAGAACGTGCGCTGGACGTATGCGGAATTCCAGCAGCGCGTGCACCGCCTGGCCGCCGGCCTGCTGAAGCTGGGCCTGCAGCCGGGCGACCGGGTCGGCATCTGGTCGCAAAACTGCGCCGAGTGGGTGCTGACGCAGTTTGCCACGGCAAAAGCCGGTTTGATCATGGTCAACATCAACCCTGCCTACCGGCGCTCGGAACTCGAATACGTGCTCGACAAGGTGCAATGCAGCGCGCTGATCCTGTCGCCCAGCTTCAAGTCCAGCGATTACCTGGCCATCGTGCAGGACGTCGTGCCGGAAATCGCCCGTGCGCGCGCCGGTGCCCTGCAGTCGCCGCGCCTGCCGCAATTGCGCCACGTCATCCGCCTGGGCGCGGCCGCCACCCCGGGCATGCATAATTTCGACGCGGTGATGGACGGCATCACGGATGCCGACCTGGCGCACCTGGAAGAAGTGAGCGCTACCTTGCAGTTTGACGATGCCGTCAACATTCAGTTCACCTCCGGCACCACGGGCGCGCCGAAAGGCGCCACTTTGACGCACCACAACATCCTGAATAACGGTTTCTTCATCGGCGAAGCCATGCGCCTGACGCAACAGGACCGCCTGTGCATCCCCGTGCCCCTGTACCACTGTTTCGGCATGGTGCTGGGCAACCTGGCCTGCGTCACGCATGGGGCGGCCATGGTGTTTCCGGGCGAAGGCTTCGACCCGAAGGCCGTGCTGGAAACGGTGCAGGCCGAGCGCTGCACGGGCTTGCATGGCGTGCCGACCATGTTCATCGCCATCCTCGACCATCCTGATTTCAAGCAATACGACTTGTCGAACTTGCGCACAGGCATCATGGCCGGCTCGCCCTGCCCGATGGAAGTCATGACGCGGGTCATCGAATTGATGCACATGGCGGAAATCACGATTGCGTATGGCATGACGGAAACCTCGCCCGTCAGCTTCCAGACGTCGATCGAAGACCCGCGCGAGATGCGCGTCTCGTCCATCGGCAGGGTCCACCCGCACCTGGAAGTGAAAATCATCGATGCGGAAGGGCGCATCGTGCCGCGCGGCGAAAAGGGCGAACTGCTCACGCGCGGCTATTCCGTGATGCAGGGCTACTGGGGCGACGCGGAAAAAACAGCGGAAGCCATCGACACGGCGCGCTGGATGCACACGGGCGACCTGGCCGTGATTGACGACAACGGCTTTTGCAGCATCGTCGGCCGCTCGAAGGATATGGTGATACGCGGCGGCGAAAACATCTATCCGCGCGAAGTCGAGGAATTCCTGTACCGCCACCCCAGCGTGCTCGACGTGCAATGCGTGGGCGTGCCCGACGCCAAGTATGGCGAAGAGTTGTGCGCCTGCATCATTCTGCGTCCCGGCACGCAGGCCACGAGCGAGGACATCCGCGCCTTTTGCGATGGTCAGATCGCGTATTACAAGATTCCCCGCTATGTGCGTTTCGTCGAGGAATTCCCCATGACGGTGACGGGCAAGATACAGAAATACCTGTTGCGCCAGCAGGTGGCAAACGACCTGGGCCTGGGGACCCAGTAAGCGCCTGCTTTCTGGCCGGGCATAAAAAAACACCGGGACGCTCGCGCGGCCCGGTGTTTTTTATTGCTCTAGCGCAAAGCTCAGGCCAGTTGCGCCTGCGGTGCGCGCGCTGGCGTGCGGCGGCGCATGAAGGCCAGCAGGCCCAGGCCGGCCAGCAGCATGGCGTAGGTGCCTGGTTCCGGCACGGCCGACACGCTCACCGTGTTGAAGCCGGAGCCGTTCATCGACACGTGGCCGGAATTGATGGAGCTGACGGAATTGGCGATCAGGGTGCCGTTCATGTTGCCCGAGCCGGAAAACGCGGCGTTCGGCGCCAGGATGCTGCCGTTGATGCCAACGTTGTTCAGGCTGGTGGTGGTGGCATTGGCAAAGTTGAACAGCGTGCGGTCGGCGAAGCTGCCGAAATTGTCGAAGCCGCCGCTCATGGTGATGTTGGTGGCCGTGCCATTGATGATGATGCTGGCCGTGCTTTTCAGCGAGGACAGGTCCAGCGTCAGGTTGTGCAGGTTCGACGCATCGATGTTGAAAATATTCACATCGGCGTTGATGTTGCCCACCAGGGTCATGTTGCCGTATTGCGAAACCACGGTGCCGTTCGATTGCAGCTTGGCCACGTCGCTCGACAGGGTCGTCAGTTGCTGCTTGGCGCCCGCAAAGTCCAGGGTGGAGGCATTGCCCTTGCTGATGTTGTTAGTTGGGAACCATTGTGGCGCCGTCAGGGTGGCGTTGGCATTGTTGACGCCATACACGGCCGAACCGTTGAGCGTGCCCCAGCCTGTCGTCAGGTTGCCGCCCGCGACGATGGTGTTGGCGGCGGCGCCCGGCTTTTTATTCGTGCCCACGCTGTAGTTGTCCAGGTAGACATTACCGCCGGCGGCGATGCTGCCGCCGACGCTGGTGAAGCCGGTGGCCGTGCTGCTGCCGATGTTGCCGAAAATAAAGGCGGAATAGCCGTTGGCGACGCCGAGGTCAATCACGGTGGCCTGGGCCGAGGCGCTGAAGGAGAAGGCGAAGAGGGCGGCGCTGATGAGCGGTAAGGTACGTGTGGCAAAAAATTTCATGGACATTCTCATAGTGAATTGGGGGACGATGTGGGCGGGAAAGCAAGACACCGCCATCGCGCAGGCCACCATTATAATCTAAAAAACAATTTTAGTTCAATTTAGGTAATTAACTATATTTTAAGACAACACTTTTTCTGCCGCCGGCGCGGCGGTGACGGACATGAAAAAACCGGGCGAGCCCGGTTTTTTTGTTGCCTACCTGATGCGCTGATACAGGCGGAAGCGTTCCACGTCGTCGGTGGGGCGGCGTCCTTCCCACAGCTTGATCCAGTCGGCGCCATGGTGCTCGGGCAGCTGCTCCTTGTTGTCCGGCACTTTGATGCTGTCTTGCAACAGGAATACGTCGCATTGCTGCTGGTTCACATTGGCAAAGGGCAGGTGGCCATAGTAGGCGAACGAAGCGCGCTGGGCGGCACCGACGTTGCTGTTGATGCACGTCGTGCCCGGCGGCAGGTGCACGGAAATCTGGTGCGCCACGCTGGCGTAGCTCTTGCTGTAGTTCAGCGGCGGCAGGAACAGGGTCATGATCAGCACCCAGATGAGGATCAGGCCGCCGGACGACAGCACCACGGCGCGCCATAGTACGGCCGGCTGGCGCGAGATGCGCCAGTGCACGAGGGCGATCCAGCCGGCCGTGGCGCCTGCGGCGACAAAGAAGGCCACCAGGTCCAGCGCGGGTTTGAAGCCGGGTAGCAGTTTCAGTGCATTGTGGGCCTGTTGCGGCGGCCAGCCCGTCAGGATGGCGAACCAGAACAGCCACAGCGCGGCGGCGCACATGGTCAGCACCATCACGGAGAACCAGTCGATGGCGTTGATGGCGCCCCGTTTCATGGTCAGCAGGCCAAACGCGGCCATCACGGCCAGCGGCGGCAGCAGGGGCAGCAGCTGGCTCGGCTCGGGATCGGGGTGGCACAGGCTGAGGATGGCCAGCATGGCGACAAAGGTCAGCGGCACGACGATGTGCAGCACGTGGTGCTGGCGGCGCCAGGCATACACGGCCCAGGCGGCGAAGGGCCAGGCGGGCCAGAAGAACCAGATGCCGACGCGGAAGAAATACTGCACGCTTTTCACGCTGGGCGGGCCGAACTGGCGGCAATTCCACTCCATCCACGCTTGCAGCGGCGAATGGCCGTAGGGTTGCAGCCATTCGCCCGGCAGCAGCCACACGAGGGCCAGGGCGATGGCCACGAGCACGGCCAGCGCCAGGTGGCGCACGCTGCGTAGCAGCGGCAGGCGCAGAAAGACGGTGCACAGCAGCATGGCGACGCTCAGCGCCGCGGGCGTGATCCAGCCGCGCGTGAGGGTCAGGCCGCCCAGCGCCAGGCCCAGCAGGGCCGCATTGCGCACGGACGGGCCTTCCACGTAGCGCACGGCGCGGTACAGCAGGTAGGCCATCAGGGAGACGTACAGCGCCTCGGCCGTGATGTCATGGCTATGCTGCAGCAGGCCCAGGCAACCCAGGTAGATGAGCACGGCGGCATCGGCCAGGGTGCGGCCGAAATCGTCCGGCTCGGGCTGGCCGCCGAAGGCCAGGCGCAGGGGCTGGGCGTCGTTGCGGCGGCCCAGGTTGAAGGCCGTGTACCAGACGGACAGAGTGCTGACGACGAAAATGCCGATGGTCGACATGCGCGCGCCGAAGACGTCGCCATCGATCCAGCCGAACAGCTTGATGGCGATGGCGCCCAGCCAGAAGGCCAGCGGCCCTTCGTCCGGCACGGACAGGCCGGCGATGTTGGGCCACAGCCAGTCGTTCAGGCCGCCATGCGCCATGGTCCACATGATGCCGAAACTGGCGGCGTCATCGTTCTTCCACGGTTCGCGGCCGATCAGGCCAGGCAGGATGTACAGCAGGCCAAGCGCAAACAAGGCCCATCGTGGCAGCGCGAGTGTGGCAGCGGCGGGAAGGCGGACTGGCTTCATCGATAATCGGTATCAGAATAGTGGCAAGAAGCGACGAATGGCGTCGGGTATGCGCGAGTATAAAGTAAAGCGGCCAAAGACAAAAAAGGCAGCCGTAGCTGCCTTTTCTCTGGTAGCCGAAGCTGCCCTCTTTGCCGCATGGCGGCAAAAATCAGCCTGCTGCGACTGCGGTTTTCGAACCAACGGAACCGAACTTCTGACGGAACTTCTCGACGCGACCGGCGGTATCGACGATTTTGTGCTTGCCCGTGAAGAATGGGTGCGATTCAGCCGAAACCTCGATCTTCACCAGTGGGTATTCTTTACCGTCAAGGGTGATTTTTTCGCGGGTTTGGATGGTCGAACGGGTAACGAATTTGAAATCGCACGACAGGTCGTGGAAAACAACTTCGCGGTAATCTGGATGGGTATCGACTTTCATGGTCTTCTCTCTAGTTTGGTAGCCAAACAGCACTTCGTCGGTCGTCTTGCTTCTTGACCCGATTGCCGATCACTTGCCAGGGTTAAAATAATGCAACCGTCGATTATATAGCGCTTTCGGGCCGGCGGCAATAAAAAAGCCGCTCAATGAGCGGCTTGCACCTACGTGAGAGGCGAGATAAAACCGTAGCGAGCAGGCCACAGTTGCGATTGAGTAGCGGAACTGTACTGTAGTACAGTGAGCAACGGAGATTGCAAATGCGGCCGCGCAGTAGGTTTTAGCCGCCTCTACGCATCATGTCGAAGAATTCGGCGTTGTTTTTGGTCGCCTTCATCTTGTCGAGAATGAACTCCATCGCCTCGATCTCGTCCATCGAGTACAGTAGCTTGCGCAGGATCCAGATTTTTTGCAGCTCGTTCGGCTTGATCAGCAGTTCTTCGCGGCGGGTACCCGATTTGTTCAGGTTAATTGCCGGATAGACACGTTTCTCAGCCAAACGGCGTTCCAGATGCACTTCCATGTTGCCGGTACCCTTGAATTCCTCAAAGATCACGTCATCCATGCGCGAACCCGTTTCGATCAGGGCCGTGGCGATGATGGTCAGCGAGCCGCCTTCCTCGATATTGCGCGCGGCGCCGAAGAAGCGTTTTGGGCGTTGCAGCGCGTTCGCGTCGACACCGCCGGTCAAGACCTTGCCCGAGGCAGGGATGACGGTGTTGTAGGCGCGCGCCAGGCGGGTGATCGAGTCGAGCAGGATCACCACGTCTTTTTTCATTTCGACCAGGCGCTTGGCTTTTTCCAGCACCATCTCGGCCACTTGCACGTGGCGCGTGGCCGGCTCGTCGAAGGTCGAGGCGACGACTTCGCCGCGCACCGAACGTTGCATTTCGGTAACTTCTTCCGGACGTTCGTCGATCAGCAGCACGATCAGGGTGATGTCGGGGTGGTTTGCCGTGATCGCATGCGCGATGTGCTGCAGGATCACGGACTTGCCGGACTTTGGCGACGCCACCAGCAAGCCGCGCTGGCCCTTGCCGATCGGGGCGATCAGGTCGATGATGCGGCCGGTGATGTTTTCCTGGCCATTCATTTCACGTTCCAGGCGCAGCGGCTCGTTCGGGTGCAGCGGCGTCAGGTTTTCAAACAGGATGCGGTGCTTCGAGGCTTCCGGCGATTCGCCGTTGACCTTGTCTACTTTGACCAGTGCGAAATAGCGTTCGCCATCTTTCGGGGTCCGTACCTCGCCTTCGATCGAATCGCCGGTGTGCAGGTTGAAACGGCGGATTTGCGAAGGGGAGATGTAAATGTCGTCGGTGGACGCCATGTAACTGGCGTCGGGCGAGCGCAGGAAGCCGAAGCCGTCAGGCAGCACTTCCAGGGCGCCGTCGCCAAAAATCTGTTCGCCGGACTTGGCGCGTTTTTTCAGGATAGCGAACATCAGCTCCTGTTTGCGCAAGCGGGCTGCGTTGTCAATGTCAAGACCGATCGCCATCTCAAGCAGGGCGGATACGTGTAGGGCCTTTAGTTCGGATAAATGCATATGTGTTGAGTGTCCCGAGACGGGATGTAAAGGTAGGGGAGGGAACTGCGTGGCTTGATTAATTATTCGGGAAGGTTTTGCACGAATGGTACGAAAGCCGCTTCCCGGTGTGTCCAATCAGGCGGCGCTGCGGGCGCAGCGCTGCCTATCATACATTAAATGTTGCTGTCGACGAAAGCGGTCAACTGGCCCTTGGCCATGGCGCCCACTTTTTGTGCAGCGGCGACACCATCCTTGAACAGGATCAGGGTCGGGATGCCGCGGATGCCGAACTTGGCAGGCACTGCCTGGTTGGCGTCCACGTCCATCTTGGCGATCTGGATGCGGCCGGCATATTCCTTGGCCACTTCTTCCAGGATCGGGGCGATGGCCTTGCAGGGACCGCACCATTCTGCCCAGAAGTCGACCAGTACTGGCAACTCGGATTTCAGGACGTCTGCTTCAAAAGATGCATCGCTAATGTGTTTGATATTTTCGCTCATATTTTCCTCAAATGAGGGTGGGATCAATAATGCCTGGAATTAACCATACGCTGGTTCGCCATCCATGCTTCCTGGAGTGCAGCTAGCAGATGGGGGCAATGGGCACAGTTTCAATGTTCTTGGAAGGTGCGACCAGAGGTATGCAGGCGGGGATGGCTGAAATAATAACCCATTTTTTCAAAGCGTGGCGATTATTGCAGAAAAACTTGAGGCAGATCTGTCCGGGGGCCGTTGAGCGGGCGCCCAGGCCGCATGCCTGCTGGCCCCGCGGCCCGTCTGCCAACGCCGCTGCCCCGCCGCCGTATCAGGCTTGCACGCCGGACAGGCGCGCCGTGTGCTGTCGCTGCAAGTTCACCATGAGCTGCAGTTCCGCGCTCTCCATCGGCTTGCGGAAGGTGCCTAATATATGCAGGCCATTGGCCACGGCCAGGCGTTCGGCGGCCAGGCGCACGGCCGAATGCAGGCCCGACAGCAGCACGACGCCGCCGCGGAAGCCGTTTTCCGCCGCCATGCGCAGAAATTCGATGCCATCGACGTCGGGCATGGACAGGTCGCAGATCAGCAGGTCGGGCTGGTGCTGCTGCAGGGTGGCCAGCGCCTGCTCGCTGTGCGATTCGCAGCGGATGTCGAACTGCCCCAGCTGCTCCAGCATGTCGCTGAGCACGTCGAGCATGAAGACATCGTCATCCAGCAGCAAGATGCGCATGGGCGCCAGGCCCGCGTCGTCCTGGGCCTGGGCCTCGGTGTGTTGATTAGATACATTGTTCATGGTGATGTCTTTCAGTTTCCGGTTTGTATGCTGCATCGTGGTCGATGCCGTTACCTTGCCGCAAAGCACTGGTGGTAGCTAATCGTCATTGGCAAAGCTGGTGTTGTTCATGATTTGTTCGGTAATCTGTTCCAGCAGGGGCCACAGGCGCGCGACGATGCGCTGCGCCCGCTCCGCCTCGTCGGCCGGTTCGCCCGGCGCCAGGGTTTCCAGGTTGTGGCACAGCTCGGCCAGCCCCAGGGCGCCCACGGTGCGCGCCGAGGACTTGATGCGGTGGCCCAGTTCCCGCACCTGGTGCACGTCGCCGCGCGCCAGGGCCGCATCGATGTCGCCGAAGCCATCCTGCGTCGTCTGCAGGAACTTGAAGGCGAATTTGCGCACCTTTTCCGGGTTGTAGCCCAGCAACTTGGCGAGGATGGACAGGTCGATCACCTGCGGGTCGCCCGCCAGCGTGGTCTTGAAGGCGGGCGCGGCGCGGGTGCGCGCCGGTGGCGGCGGCGTCTCGCGCGCCGGCAGCCAGCTGGCGATGGTCTGGTACATCATGGCCGGCTGGATGGGCTTGGAAATGAAATCGTCCATGCCCGCATCCAGGCAGCGCACGCGGTCCTCGCTCGTGGCCGTGGCCGTCATGGCCAGCACGCGCAAATGGGCCAGCTGCGGATCGGCGCGGATGAGGCGCGTGGCCTGCAAGCCATCCATCAGCGGCATCTGCACGTCCATCAGCACGCAGTCGAACTGCGTCTGGCGCAGCAGATCGAGCGCTTCCTCGCCATTGTTGGCCAGGCAGACGGAGGCGCCCGCTTCCTCCAGCAATTCCAGCGCCACCTGCTGGTTAAACGTGTTGTCTTCCACCAGCAGGATGCGCGCATGCTTGAGCGTGCGCATCACCAGGGCCGCGTCGGCGCTGGCGCGCATGGCGGCCGCCGTCTGCACCATGCTGTCGAGCATGGCCGGCGCCGCCTGGTCGGAAATGCCCAGGTTGGCCGTGAACCAGAAGGTGCTGCCGGCGCCGGGGCGGCTGTCGACGCCGACGTCGCCGCCCATCAGCTGGGCCAACTGCTTGCAGATGGCCAGGCCCAGGCCCGTGCCGCCATATTCGCGCGTGGTGGACGTGTCGGCCTGCTGGAAGGACTGGAAGAGCTTGCTCATCTCGTCCTGCGACAGGCCGATGCCGTGGTCGCACACCTCAAAGCGCACCAGGCAATGCTTCGCATCCGCCACCACCTTGTGGACTTTCACGGTGATGCTGCCCTGTTCGCTGAACTTGATGGCGTTATTCGCGTAGTTGATGAGCACCTGGCCCAGGCGCAGCGGGTCGCCCACCAGCACGGCGGGCAGCTGCGGGTCGATCTCGAACAGCAGTTCCAGGTTCTTGCCGGCGGCGCGCGGCGCCACCACCGTCATCAAGGTCTGCACGACGTGGTCGAAACTGAAGTTGACGCGCTCGATCTCCAGCTTGCCCGCCTCGATCTTGGAAATGTCGAGGATGTCGTCGATGATGCCCAGCAAGTGTTCTCCGGCAAAACGGATCTTTTCCAGGTAATCGCGCTGGCGCGGCTCCAGTTCCGTCTTCAGGGCCAGATAGGCCATGCCGATCACGCCATTCATCGGCGTGCGGATTTCATGGCTCATGTTGGCCAGGAACTGTCCCTTCGCCAGGCTGGCCTCTTCGGCCACCTGCTTGGCCTGGTCCAGCTGCTCTGTGCGCTGGGCCACGCGCTCTTCCAGATGTTCATTGAGCTCGCGCAAGGCGCTCTCGCTGCGCTTGTGATACGTGATGTCCGTCAGGCTGGCCACCACCATGCCCACCTTGCCGTACTCGTCGCGGATGGCTTCGGTATTTACGGAGAGCCACGACAGGCTGCCGTCCGGCTGCTGCACGCCCATCAGCACGTCGCGCATGGCTTCGCCCGTCGACAGGGTGATGTGCACGGGATGGCTGCGCTGGTCGAAGGCGGAGCCGTCCTCGCGCACGGCTTGCCACAGGCTGTTGCCGGCCGGGCTGGCCGCCAGCATGCGCTCGGCGGCCGCATTGCTTTCCAGGATGTGGCCGTGGCTGTCCTGCACCACCAGGCCATTCGTCACGGCGCCGAAGACGGAGGCCATGCGCTGGCTCGAATTCGACAGGGCGATCGAGGCCTGGCGCCGCTCCGTGATGTCGGTGATCATCGCCAGCGTGCCGCCCGGCTCGCCATTCTCCGACTGGATGCTGGTGCTCGACAGCAAGCCCCACAGGCTGGACAAGTCCTTGCGGAAAAAGCGGAAATCCACCTGGTCCGGCTGGCTGGCGGCACTGCCGTGGCTGGCCAGGCGCCGCTGCATCAGCAGCTGGCTGTCGCGGTCCATGAAGTCGAGCATGGGCCGGTGCAGCATTTCCTGCACCGTGTAGCCCAGCATGTGCGCCATCTTCGGGTTGACGAAGGTGGTCTTGCCATCCGCGTCCGTCATCCAGATGCCTTCGGCCGCCGTCTGCACGATCAGGCGGTAGCGCTCCGAGCTGGCGTGCAGCGCTTCCTCGGCGCGCTGGCGCTGCGTCATGTCGCGCAGCGAGACGATGGAAAAGACTTGCCCGGCCATGCGCAGCGGCGACAGGCTGACCTTGGCGGGGAAGTGCGTGCCGTCGCGGCGGCGCGCCATCATCACGCGGCCGGGCAGGCTGTGGCGTGCCTGCGGGTCGCCCGCGGACTGGCTGACCGTGCTTTCCGGCACCAGTTGTTCTAGCGACATTCCCGCCAGTTCGGCCAGGGGATAGCCGAAGCAGCGCGCGCCGATCTGGTTGGCGTAATGCACCTTGCCTTCGATGTCGGCCACCAGCATGGCTTCGGGCGCCGCTTCGAGCATGGAGCGCATGCGCGCTTCCTCGTCCTGCTTGCGTTCGCCGATGTCGCAGACGATGCCGCTGGCCTGCGTGGCGGCGCCATCGGAGGCGCGCGTCAGCACGGCGCCGCGCGCCAGCAGCCAGCGCCAGTGGCCGTCGCTGTGGCGCAGGCGAAATTCGCAGCTGAACGTGCCCGGTGCCTGGCCGTCGAAATGCTGGCGAAACGCCAGGCTCAGGCGTCCACGGTCATCGCGGTGCACTTCGGCCAGCCAGGCGGCCAGCGTGTGTTCCAGGCGCGCATGCTTGTCGCCGAGCATGTCCTGATACAGGGGAGCGAACAGCAGCTGGTCGGCCTCGCGGCGCCAGGTCCAGCCGGCCATGGCGGCGCCGTGCAAGGCTTGCACGGCATGGGCGTCGCCACGGGCATCGGCGGGGCGTTGCCCGTGCCGTGCCTGGCGCCGCCAGCGCCAGGCTTGCCAGCACGCCAGTGCCGCCAGGGTCGTGGCGCTGGCCGCCGCATACGGCCACAGCAGTGCAGGCGCCACGCCGGGCGCCGCCTGCGCCAGGGCAGGCAGGGACAGCCCGATGCCCGCAGCGAGCATCGTACGCGCGAGCCGACGCAGAGCACGGCGCCGGCGGCGTGGTGCGCTGAAACTCGTGTGGCTGCAATACGACAAATGCATCCCTTTCTGGGGCGTGATTGGACCGTGCTGGCGTACTGGACGCGCGCAAATAAGCGCCCATGGCGCCTTCTGGCGGCCACTATAGCATCGAATATTTACTCGGAGTATTTAAGTTCTGAAACGGTCAGAACGGGGCTTTCTTTTGCCCCGCAATGGCCGAATTTTTTGCGATTTGGTGAGAATTTGAGAGAAATTGAGCGCCAAATCGTGCTATTGCAGCGGCAGTCCGGAAGGCGCCTGGGCAGGCCACCGCGCGCGGCGCCGCGCCGGCGAGCATCACGGGCCGCAAGGCGCGCCGCGCAGCCGGTGTGCCAGGTGTGTTCAGGTAAAGCTGCCGGCGAACTGATAGCGGTGGCCGGGATGCCACATGGTGGCGATCGAGGCGACCTTGCCGCCCGAGCGCGTCTGGCGGCGCAGCACCAGGCATGCCTGTTTCGTGTCGATGGCCAGCATTTCGGCGATATCGCGCGGCGCCGACAGCGCCTCGATGCTGTAGGTGGCGCCTTGCAGGGGGGCGGCGGCCATCAGGTATTCGTTCGGCGTGATGCTGGAAAAATCCTGCGTCATGTAGTCGGGCGCGCATTCGGGATTGACCCAGCGGTCTTCCACCTGGATGGGCACGCCGTTTTCAAAATGCACGATCAGCGAATGGAACAGCGGGTGTTCCGGCGGCAGGCCGAATTGCTTGGCCAGCAAGTCCGACGCCTTGGTGCGCTCCAGCAACTGCAGGCTGCTGCGGTGGATATGCCCGCGCGCGCGCACTTCATCGGCGATACTCTTGATTTCCAACAAGGTCGCCTGGTATTTTTGCTGTGCCACATAGGTGCCGGAACCCTGGCGCCGCGTCAGCACCTGCTCGCTGGTCAGTTCGCGCACGGCACGGTTGACCGTCATGCGCGAGACGCCGAATTGTTTCACCAGGGCTTGCTCGGAAGGAATCACGTCGCCCTCCTTCCAGCGGCCGGCGGCGATGCCGGCCAGCAGAAAATCCTTGATGCGCTGGAAAATGGGCGTATTTTCTTGTGTATTGTGGTCGTCCAATGCTGTGTCTCCGAAGCGCGGGCAGGGCGCGCTTCCGGCCGGAGGCGCGATGGCCGATTTTAGCACCGAGCACGCTGCCTGCCGCCAGCCATTTTTTTGAATTCAAAAGCAAGCGCCGGAGTGCGGTGCGCGCAGGCACTGGCTATGCTGGAGACTGACTATTGACTTGCAGGGAGTTCGCCATGGAACACTCGTATCTGACAGACGATGAGCGCTGGGAAGGCGTGCAGCGGCGCGCGCCCGACGCCGACGGCATCTTTTATTACTCGGTGCGCACGACGGGTGTGTATTGCCGCCCCTCCTGCGCGGCGCGTCCCGCCTTGCGCCGCAACGTGGCCTTCCACGCAACGTGCGAGCAGGCGGAGGCTGCCGGTTTCCGCCCCTGCCTGCGCTGCAAGCCGAACCTGCCGCCCCTGGCCCAGCGCCAGGCGGCCATCGTGGCCGACATCTGCCGCCTGATCGACGCCAGCGACGCGCTGCCGGACCTGGACAGCCTTGCCAGGGCCGCCGGCATGAGCCGCTTTCACTTTCACCGCGTCTTCAAGGCGCACACGGGCATCACGCCGAAAGCCTATGCGGCGGCGCGGCGCGGCGAACGCCTGAAGGCCGGCTTGCAGGGCGCGGCGAAGGTCACGGAAACGTTGTATGCGGCCGGCTTCAATTCCAGCGGCCGCCTGTATGCGGCCACGCCGGGCTTGCTGGGCATGACGCCGGGCGCGTTTCGCGACGGCGGCAGCGGCGCCGTGATCCGCTTTGCCATCGGCGCCTGCTCGCTGGGCGCCATCCTCGTGGCCAGCACGGACAAGGGCATCTGCGCCATTTTGATCGACGATGATCCGGAAGTGCTGCTGCGCGACTTGCAGGACCGTTTTCCCCGCGCCGAGCTGCGCGGCGCCGAGCCCGAGTACGAGCGGACCGTGGCGCAGGTGGTGGGCCTGGTCGAGGCACCGGGCCTGGGCCTGGACTTGCCGCTCGACGTGCGCGGCACCGTGTTCCAGCAGCGCGTGTGGCAAGCCTTGCGCGAGATTCCCGCCGGCAGCACCGTCAGCTACGCCGAGCTGGCCAGGCGCATCGGCGCACCCAATGGCGCGCGGGCCGTGGCGGGTGCCTGCGCCGCCAATGCCCTGGCCGTCGCCATCCCCTGCCACCGCGTGGTGCGCAACGATGGCGCCCTGTCCGGCTACCGCTGGGGCGTGGAACGCAAGCAGGCGCTGCTCGAACGCGAAGGGAAGGCATGATGACGCTGGACTGGCGGCAGATCGAGGATGAGCTGAATCAATACGGCTATGCCGTCGTGCCGGGTTTGCTCAATCCTGCGCAGTGCGGGGAACTGGCGGCCCGGTATGACGAGGCGTCGCGCTTTCGCAGCAAGGTGGTGATGCAGCGCCATGGTTTCGGACAGGGCGAGTACCAGTATTTCGCCTATCCCCTGCCGGACGCCGTGGCCGCCCTGCGCGAACAGCTGTACGGGCCGTTGGCGGCCATCGCCAACCGCTGGCAGGCAGCGATGGGACTGGACGTGCGCTTTCCGTCCAGCCACGCCGATTTCCTCGCGCGCTGCCATGCGGCCGGGCAGACGCGGCCCACGCCCTTGCTCTTGCGCTACCGCAAGGACGATTACAACTGCCTGCACCAGGACCTGTATGGCGAGCACGTGTTTCCGCTGCAACTGGCCGTGCTGCTGTCGCGCCCGCAGGAAGACTACACGGGTGGCGAGTTCGTGCTGACGGAGCAGCGCCCGCGCATGCAGTCGCGCGCCGAAGTGGTGCCCCTGGCGCAGGGCGACGCCGTGCTGTTTCCCGTCGCCCAGCGCCCCGTCAACGGCACGCGGGGCAGCTACCGCGTCAACATGCGCCATGGCGTGTCGCGCCTGCGTTCGGGCGCGCGCCACACCCTGGGCATCATTTTCCATGATGCGAGCTGAACGCTAGGTGCGGCGCTTGAGTTTCCGCAATTACATGGCATGATGGCTATTCCCTGTCACTTTCCACTCTTGCCATGTCCGCGTTCCTCCGCCTGCTCTGCCTGTTGACGATCTTCCTGCTGCCTGCGGCCCATGCGGACGAGGGCGCATCCTCGCTCGTCGCGGAGGCTGCCTCCGCCATCGCGCCGTCGCAGGCCGGGGCCGTCAAGACGGCGCCGCTGATGTTTGCCAACCGCAAGGTCTTCGTCTTCCGCGCCGCGCTGGCCGGCTATCCGCCCGATGAACGGGCCATCGGCGCGCAGCGCCGCCTGGAACGCGTGCTGGCGAAAAACGGTCCCCTGCAGGCGAGCACGCGCATGATTCCCGAAGGCACGCAAGTGCTGCTCGACGGCGTGCAGCTGTTCGTCGTCGTGCCTGGCGACGTCAACCAGCTGGCCGGCGACACGACGGAAAGCGTGGCCAAGGTGGCGGCCGGGGAATTGAGCAAGGCCGTGCTCGATTACAAGGAACAAGGCAGCTGGCGCTACCTGGCCATCGCAGCCGCCGTGTGCGCGGCCGCCACCCTCGTCTTCTGGCTGGTGTGGATGGGCCTGACGCGCTTTTACCGCTGGGCCAAGCGCCGCAGCGGCATCCTGCTGGCGTCGCGCCTGCGCGACGTGCGCCTGAAAAACGTGCGCGTGCTCGATGCCGAGCATTACATCGCCTTCGCGTATCAACTGCTCAGCGCCGTGCTGTGGGGCCTGCGCCTGATGGCCACGTATCTGTGGGCTGCCTTCGTGCTGGGCCGCCTGCCGTACACGCGCTCGTGGGGCGAAAGCCTGAGCGGCTACCTGTTTGACGTGGCGGCCGACGTCTTCCACGCCATCATCGGCGCCTTGCCGGGGCTGGTGCTGGTATGCGTGATCTTCGCCATCGCCCGCCTGATCGCCGCCACGGCCGCCTCGCTGTTCAAGCGCGTGGAAAGCGGCGAACTGCAGATCGGCTGGCTGGACAAGGACACGGCCCTGCCCACGCGCCGCATCGCCAGCGTGGTAATCTGGCTGTTCGCGCTGGCCATGGCGTATCCGTATCTGCCCGGCTCGCACACGGCAGCCTTCCAGGGCCTGTCCGTGCTGGTGGGCCTGATGGTGTCGATCGGCGCGTCGAGCATCGTGGGGCAGGGCGCCAGCGGCTTGATCCTGATGTACACGCGGGCCCTGCGCAAGGGCGAATACGTGCGCGTGGGCGACAGCGAGGGCACGGTGGTTGACGTCGGCATGTTCGAGACGCGCCTGCGCACGGGCCTTGGCGAGGAAGTGGCCTTGCCGAATGCATGGGTGATGTCGCAAACGACCAAGAATTATTCGCGCGCCCAGCCCGGCGGCGGCTTCGTGCTCGACTCCACCGTCACCATCGGCTACGCCACGCCGTGGCGGCAAGTGCACGCCATGCTGGAACTGGCCGCCTCGCGCACGACGGAGCTGTCGACCGCGCCGAAACCGTACGTGATGCAACTGGCCCTGCAGGATTACTACGTGCAATACCGTCTCGTCGCCTACGCCAACGCCGAAGTCCCCCGCCAGCGCGCCGAAGTGCTGAACCGCCTACACCAGAACATCATCGACGTCTTCAACGAATTCGACGTGCAAATCACTTCGCCGCACTACATCGACGACCCGAAAGAGTCGCACGTGGTGCCGCCCGGTGAATGGTTCAGGGCGCCGGCGCAGCGGGGGGAGGAACAATAGCCCTTATGTTTTCCTTTAGGGAACCAGGTTGCAGGAAATGGCGATATCGGTGTCGTTGTATTGATTGCGAGATATTCGGATGACGCAGCGATCAGCCTGTACGGGCAAGCGGTATACCAGCTCGATCTCTCCTCCTCGTCCATAGGTGCAGAGCAACCATTTTTCCATCGATTTCAGGTGCGGGTATGTGGTTTCGGTAACGTATTTGCCGAGGCGGCCAGTGTCGCCGCGCAACTCGGCCCGGGGTTCTACATCGGGCGGCCCGGCCACGATGCCTGCGCCGGACAGCAGCAAGCGCGCAGGCACGATACCGAGCCATCCGGATGCAGGCCGCACCTGGACCGAAGCTGGGCTCAGCTCGCGCGGACACTGCGGCACCTGCGCAATGGCGGCCGGCGCGGCCACCGTGAGGAGGATGAAGATGAGAAGGGCGTTGCTCATGTTAATGAATCACATAGAACGCGGCGGCATTATCTGAGTCCAGGATGCGCCTTGCCTTGGCAACTTCGGGACTGTAGTAGTCGATACGACGCGACTTTACCCGGCGCCCTTGCCACTGATCCATCACCACGATGTATTTGGGGCGATTCGAGGCAGGGTCTTTCGGACCCGCATACATGAACAGGGCTGCGTGGTTGCCATGCGTGGGTTGAAAAGCGGCGGTCGGACTGGAAAACGTGGCGATGGCAGTCCCCGGTGCGATATACCCGGCGTCCAGGACGTGCTGGCCTGGACGCCAATGGATGGTGCGGGGGGCTTGGGCGTACGCTTGCACGAGCGCGACGCATTCGCCTGTTCCCACCGGGTCATGACCTTGCAGAGCGTTCAAGTTGCCCTTGTATCGATATTCCAAAGCGCTTCCTTATGGATCTGCTTACTTATGGATATTCTTATGCGGAATGGGAAAAGTGTATTGCGCATACGCAAATAGCCATGCTGCAGCATTCGATACGGAGCGGGATAATGATCGTAGCGATGGCTGGCTGGGGCAGAGTTCAGCAATCCATGCCGGGGCGTCCCTGCTGACAGCAGCGATCTTGGGACGACCTGAGGCGCCGGGGATCAGGCAAAACTTGCCTGCACAGGCTGCAGGCCGAGGAACATGAGCAGTATGAACAGGGCATTCTGCTGCAAGGAGATCATGTTTTTTCTATTCCTGAACGGGGCAGATTTCATCGATCCAGGCTTGGCTATCGCTGTCGATACGAAGAATCTTGCGCTCCCCGGAGATGCCGGTGATTAAGCAAAATTTCCCCACGTAGCCGCGGGTAGGATCTGAAGGATCGGCTGGCCTACCGTTCAGGAAGACGTCATACATGCGCCCCGTTTTCAGCGGCGGCGCTTTGGGCGGCTTGACCTCTGCCGTTGCTGGAGCAAGCCCATACAAAAGGCAGGACTTGGCATGCACAGGGATAGTTGCTGTGCCCGGTAAAAGAAAAGACCATACTTTGACTGCAGGCTTGACGGATACATCTGTCAGTACGACCGCACTAATCTGCGGAAGCCCGTTGCGTGCTTCTTCTTTTTGCGAAATGGTGAAACAGGGAATGCCGTTTTTTAGCTGTACTTCCGCGTATGCCATGCGGGAGGTGGCCGAGGCACTCATGCAGGTCATCAAGGCGAGTACCAATAGGCTCTTGTGGCAGATGGGCATGATTAGCCTTTTTGTGCTGGGGTGTTTGCCGGGCAAATTTCATCTATCCAGGCCTGCATGTCGCGCTTGATGGGAATGAGCTGTTGACCACCGTTCGCTGTCGCGATGAGACAGAATTTCCCTTTATAGCCACGGGTCGAGTCAGACGGGTCATCCGGCCTGCCATTCAAGAAGACGCTGTACATCCTGCCTGTTTTCAACATCGCCGCGGCAGTCGATTCGGCTCCTGCTGGTACTTGGCCATACAAATAGCAGGTTTTTGCATGCATGGGTAGGGTCGTCGCTCCAGGGAGAATGAAGGACCAGACCTCTACAGGCGGCTTTATGGAGATGTCGTAAACCATGAGTGCGCCCAGCATTGGCGTTCCATTGCGGCGTTCTTCTTTTTTTGAAATGGTAAAGCATGGTATGCCTTTGAATGAGCTAATCTCGGCTTCGGCCATGCGGGACCACGCCGAGGCATCCATGCTCGTCAAGGTCGCCAGCAGACAAAGAATAAGGTGGCGATGATTCGTGGCATGCCTTGCGTTATCGGGAAGAATTTCTGGCTGGGGACGTATCATCCATCCAGGCCTGTGTATCGCTTTTGATGACGACGAGGCGTGGCTTGGCAGAGATCTGCTGTACGAGACAGAACTTTGCCACATATCCATCGGTAGGATCGGCAGGATCGACTGGCCTGCCATTCAGAAATACCTCGTACACCCTGCCGGTCTTCAATTCAGGCGCGGGCGCGGCGTCGGCATGTGCCGGAATATTCCCATAGGGAAGGCAACTGGTTGAAGACAGTGGAATTTTCTTACCGTCCGTCATGAGAAACCCCCATATTTCCGTCGTTGGCTTGACCGTCACGTCGGACACGCTCAAGGCGTCGAGGAAGGGCTGGCCGTTGCGCCTCTCTTCCTGTTTGGAAATGCTAAAGCAGGGCACGCCATTGATCGAGGTCACTTCGGCATCGGCCATGCGTGAGCGCGCGTAGCCGTTCATACTTGAGAGCGCGAGCAGTATGAACAGCGTTGGATTGATGCTAGCGGGGCGTTGGGCAGACTTCATCGATCCAGGCCTGCATGTCGCTGTTGATGGGAATGATTTGCTGGCCGCCAGCGGCCGTCGTCGCCACGCAGAATTTGCCTTGATAGCCATACGTTGGATCGGACGGATCTTTGGGGCTGCCATTCAGGAATACGCTATAGAAATGCCCGGGTATCAATTTTTCAGCGCGTATGCCCGTCGCGCCGGTAGGCAGGTTTCCATAGCGGATGCATGTGCTGGCACGGATGGGTAGCGCCATTTCTGGCGGTAGGGAGAATCCCCATACTTCTTTTACCGGTTGCACGGACATGTCAGAAACCATGAGTGCGCCAAGAAATGGCAGGCCATTGCGCGCCTCTTCCTTTTTTGTAATGGAGAAGCAGGGTATGCCGTTGACAGAGTGAATGTGGGCATCCGCGATGCGCGACCACGCCGAGACATTGATAGTCGTCAGCGTGGCAAGCAGGAATAGCAGTGTGTGACGATATGGCATGGCGATCCCCGCACTATCTGATGAGCAAATGTTCTGGACAGCTATCTTTTTTCCACGCTGGCATGTCGCTGCCAATGGCAATGATTTTTCGTTTATCTGTGGAGGTGACAGCGATGCAGAATTTCCCTCTGTAACCATAGGTCGGGTCGGAAGGATCATCTGGACGTCCATTCAAGAAGACGCTGTAAACCCGCCCGGTTTGCAGTTCAGGGGCAGGCGTGCCATTTGCGCCCTGTGGAATATCGCCATAGAGAAGGCAGATTTTTGATGAAAGCGGAATTTTTCTTCCTCCGGTCATCACATAGCTCCATACTTTGGTAGCCGGTTTTACTGACAGGTCTGAAATACTGAGTGCCCCCAGGAGTGGCTGACCGTTACGTTTCTCTTCCGTTTGTGAGATTGTGAAACAGGGTGTGCCATTCACTGAATTGATTTCAGCATCGGCGATGCGTGATGTTGCACCCGCATCAAGGTATGTCGACGAGAGGAGTACGCTCGATATACCCGCCAGGTAAATTCTTTTCACTTTTTCTGTTGATGAAAAAATCATTGAGTACCTCTTCATAAACTGCTTGGTCATTAGCATATTGCTCCTGGCGCATTGCGGAGGAATCCTTTAAGTATTTCAATGCGTAGTAGTCGGCTAACAAGTCTCCTTGTGCCTCCATGTTGTAGTCGGCTAATTTTTTTTGGGACGACAAAACGTACTTGTAGTCCAGTCCTATTCTGAATGCTCCACGCATTGCCACCGGATATTTCAGTTGATATTGCCAAACATGGACCATTTCATGAATGAACCAATGACGCTCGGTATTATCAGCATTGGAAAAATCGTCCAGAAATCTCGACTCATGAAAGTACATTTCCCCATTGGGTGTCATGGCAGTGTTTTTTGGTTGGAACAGCCATAGATAAGGCCTCTTGTGAATTTTGACTTTGCTATAGTCGACGGCATCCTCGAAAATCATCCATGCCATGTCTATTTCACCCTGGGTAAGCGGGCGAGCAATGCTATCGATTTTTACCTGTTTTACTGATGTATCGATATCCTTGTCGGTTGTTTTTACGTCTTGTAGCTCAAGTATGATCGCCGTTGGCGCCACAGGGGCAGGTGCAGCGGAGCAGCAGGGAAGGCTGTCTTCTTGTGGGAAAAACTCCACCATCGTTATTTGCTCTTCCCGCTTGCTGGTGACGCGCCCCGTGCGTCCCTTCGCATCCGTCGTCCCCGTCCACGTTTCGCCGTTGCTCAAGGTGAGCCGGTAGTCGGCGTGCGCCAGCGGCACCTTGTTTTGCGAGACGAATTCCAGCTGTTCGTCGTAGCCGCAGCACCAGCATTCGTCGGGCTGGCCGGCCAGGCGGTGTAGTTCGCAGCCGCTTGTCGCGTTGCGCAGGGTCGCGCCCAGCACGGGTCGGCCGTCGGCGCCGAAGGTGACGATCATGCTGTCGAAGCGCGCGCCCAGGCTTTTCTTTTGGTGGGCCACGAGCTTGAAGAACACGTCGCACGCGGTGGTGCTGATGACATGATGCCTGGCCATGGAACCTCCGCGATAAAACGCCAGCGTAGGCCAGCGGTGGCGGGGAGGTATTGACTGGGCGCAAGGCTTGGGCGCTTGCGTTAAGATGCCGGGCGTCGCAAGATACAACGAACAGAAAGAGAACCATGTCCCGTGCCTTACACACCGAAGCCTCCCGCGCCGCCCGCAGCCTGGCCGCCGCCCTGATCGGCGACCCGTTTTACCGCGCCGTCACGGTGGCGTGCGGCGAGGATGAAGCGGCGCGGCTGGCCATGCTGGAAGCCTACTTCGCGCTGGCGCTGACCGAAGGCTGGCAGGCGGGGCGCGTCGACCTGGCCGATGCGGCGGGCCATGGCGCCGCCATCTGGACGACGGATACGCCGGCAGCCCGGCGCCAGGCCGCCTACGCGCAGCGCGAGGATGCCTTGCGCGTGCTGCTGGGAGAGCAGGGCTACGCGCATTTCACGGCCATCGTCGGGAACATGGAGCACGCGCTGGCGCCGCATGGTCTGCAGGACGCGTGGTATCTGTCGATCGCCGGCATCGCCCCGGACGCGCAGGGGCGGGGACTGGGCGCATCCGTGCTGGCGCCTGGCCTGGCGGCCGTCGATGCGGCGGGGGCCGCGTGCTTCCTGGAGACCTACAACGAGCGCAGCCTGCCGTTCTACGCCCGCCTGGGCTTCGTGGCGGCGGGACGCTACGCGGAAGCCGTCACGGGCTGCGATTACTGGCTGATGGTACGGGCACCGTCCGCTGCCTGATTGACCATTTTGCCAATTTCTATACACTCGTCTTTTCACTCATTTATTAAAAGACCTGGAGATGGAAATGCCGACCCCGCACCTGCGCCGCACCCTGCTCGTTCTCGCCTGCCTGGGCACTTTCGCCCACGCGCATGCCGATACCGTCATCGACAACGCCAACGGCTACACGCTCGATGCAAACGGCAAGGTGCTGCGCTTCACGTCGCTGGCCTTTGACGACGGGGGCAAGCTGCTCGCCGTCGGCAGCGCCGCGCAGGTAAAACGCAAGGCGGCCAAGGGCGCCCTGCATGTCGACGTGCAGGGCAAGACCGTGCTGCCGGGCCTGATCGACGCGCACGGCCACGTCTTCGGCCTGGGGACGATCGCCAGCGGCGTGATGCTGTACGGTTCCGCGTCGCTGCCGGCCGCCGTGCAGGCCGTGGGCGACTTCGCCCGCGCGCATCCCGAGCGCGGCTGGATCATCGGCAGCGGCTGGAACCAGGAAATCTGGAAGCTGGGACGCTTTCCCACGGCGGCGGAACTCGATGCGGCGGAAAGCGCGCGGCCCGTGTGGCTGCGCCGCGTCGATGGCCACGCGGGCTGGGCCAACAGCCGCGCGCTGGCGCTGGCCGGCATCACCCGCGCCACACCCGACCCGGCCGGCGGCAAGATTGCACGCGACGCGGATGGCAACGCCACCGGCGTGCTGGTCGACAGCGCCATGGACTTGATGGACGCCGTGCTGCCCAAGCCCGGCGACGTGGAAAACCGCGCCGCCCTCGATGGCGCGCTGGCGCAGCTGTCGCAGGCGGGCCTGACCAGCGTGCACGATGCGGGCATCGGCCAGATGCAGGACCGGCTGTTCCGCGACTATGCGGACCACGGCAAGCTGACGGTGCGCGTCTACGGCATGATTGCCGACACGACGGAAGACTTCGACGCGCTGTCGAAAAGCGGCCCATTAAAAAGCTATGCGCGCGACATGTACGCCTTGCGCGCCGTCAAACTGCTGTCCGACGGCGCCCTGGGCAGCCGCGGCGCGGCCCTGCTGGCGCCGTACAGCGACGATCCGACCACCCGCGGCCTGCTGTTCTACAAGGACGACGCCATGCGCGCGAAGATGGAAAAAGCCATGCGCGCCGGCTACCAGGTGAACGTGCACGCCATCGGCGACGCGGGCAACCATCAAATCCTCGACGGCTATGAAGCCTTGATCGCGCAATACCATAGCGTGGGCCTGCGCCACCGCATGGAGCACGCGCAGGTGGTGCAGTTGTCCGACATCCCCCGTTTCAAAAGCCTGGGCATCGTGCCGTCGATGCAGCCCACGCACGCCACGTCGGACCAGAACATGGCGGAGCAGCGCGTGGGGCACGAACGCATCAAGGGCGCGTATGCGTGGCGCACCTTCCTCAAGCAGGGTTCGCGCATCGCCTGCGGCTCCGATTTCCCCATCGAGTCGCCGAACCCGTTCGAGGGCATCCACGCGGCCGTCACGCGGCAAAACAGCGAAGGGTTCCCGGCCGGCGGCTGGTATCCGCAGCAAGCCATGACGGTCACCGAGGCGCTGCGCTGCTTCACCTTGGACGCGGCCTGGGCGGCGCACCAGGAAAAGGTCATCGGCACCCTGGAAGCGGGCAAATGGGCGGATTTCATCGTCGTCGACCAGGACCTGTTCACCGTCGAACCCAAGGCCATCGGCAAGACGCAGGTGCTGCAGACGTGGGTGGCGGGCAAGCGCGTGTTCGAGAAAAAATAAAATGCTGTAAGCCCGAAATTCAGATGCCGGGGGCGGACCCTGAGGGTCCGACCCCGGTCCTATTGCTCTTGGGTTGTACCAACAAAAACCTGTTGACTTGGTTGTATAGACAACCTATGCTGGGAGTACCAGAGCGGACCACGCATGTCCGCTCGCCCCCTACGAGGAGACAGCATGAACAGCACAATGGACACCGATCCACGCTTTGATGCCAGCCGTGTTATCCGCGCCCCGCGCGGCACGGTCATGGCGTGCAAGAGTTGGCAGGCCGAGGCGGCCTACCGCATGTTACAAAACAACCTGGACCCGGAAGTGGCGGAAAACCCGCAGCACCTGGTCGTCTACGGCGGCATCGGCCGCGCCGCCCGCAACTGGGCCTGCTTTGACCAGATCCTCGCCTCCTTGCGCGAGCTGGAAGACGACCAGACCTTGCTGATACAGTCCGGCAAGCCGGTGGGCGTGTTCCAGACCCACGCGGACGCGCCGCGCGTGCTGATCGCCAACTCCAACCTGGTGCCGAAATGGGCCAACTGGGAACACTTCAACGAACTCGATCGCCAGGGGCTGTTCATGTACGGCCAGATGACGGCCGGCAGCTGGATCTACATCGGCACGCAGGGCATCGTGCAGGGCACGTATGAAACCTTCGCCGAAGCGGGCCGCCAGCATTTCGGCGGCGACTGGGGCGGGCGCTGGATTTTGACGGCGGGCCTGGGCGGCATGGGCGGCGCGCAGCCGCTGGCCGCCACCATGGCGGGTGCCGTCTCGCTCAACATCGAATGCCAGCAAAGCAGCATCGACTTCCGCCTGCGCACGCGCTACCTGGACAAGCAGGCGGCCAGCCTGGATGAAGCCCTGGAACTGGTCAAATACCACACCGAGCGCAAGGAAGCCATTTCCATCGGCTTGCTGGGCAACGCGGCCGAAGTGCTGCCGGAACTGGTGCGCCGCGCGAAGGCGGGCGGCCTGGTGCCCGACCTGGTGACGGACCAGACGTCCGCGCATGACCTGGTCAACGGCTACCTGCCGCGCGGCTGGAGCGTGTCGGACTGGAAGGCGGCGCAGCAGGACCCGCAGCGCCACGCGCGCCTGACGGTGGCCGCCGCCGATTCCTGCGCCGCCCACGTGCAGGCCATGCTCGATTTCCACGCCATGGGCGTGCACACTGTCGATTACGGCAACAACATCCGCCAGGTGGCGTTCGACCAGGGCGTGCAGAACGCCTTCGACTTCCCCGGCTTCGTGCCCGCCTACATCCGCCCGCAGTTCTGCGAGGGGCGCGGTCCGTTCCGCTGGGTGGCCCTGTCGGGCGACCCGGAAGACATCTATAAAACGGATGCGAAGATCAAGCAGCTGTTCCCGCACCACAGGCAGGTACACCACTGGCTGGACATGGCGCGCGAGCGCATCGCCTTCCAGGGCCTGCCGGCGCGCATCTGCTGGCTGGGACTGGGCGAGCGCCACATCGCTGGCCTGGCCTTCAACGAGATGGTGCGCACGGGGGAGCTGAAGGCGCCCATCGTCATCGGCCGCGACCACCTGGACACGGGTTCCGTCGCCAGTCCGAACCGCGAGACGGAAAGCATGAAGGACGGCACGGACGCCGTTTCCGACTGGCCGCTGCTCAACGCCATGCTGAACACGGCCGGCGGCGCCACCTGGGTCTCGCTGCACCATGGCGGCGGCGTGGGAATGGGGTATTCTCAGCATGCGGGCATGGTCATCGTGGCCGACGGCACGGAAAGCGCGGCGAAACGCCTGGCGCGCGTGCTGGTCAACGACAGCGGTTCCGGCGTGATGCGCCATGCCGATGCCGGCTATGAAACGGCGGCCGCCTGCGCCAAGCGCAACGGCCTGATTCTTCCCATGCTTCCTTGAGACCTTGATGCGAATGACTATGACACAGCATGCCAAAAGTTGGACCCTGAAGCCGGGCGCGATGACCCTGGCCGACCTGCGCGCCGTCTGGGCCGCACCCGCCAAACTGATCCTCGCCGCCGAGGCCTATCCCGTCATCGAGGCGTCGGCCGCCGCCGTGCAGGCCATCGTCGCCAAGGGCGATGCGGCCTACGGCATCAACACGGGCTTCGGCCTGCTCGCCAAGACGCGCATTCCCGATGAAAAGCTCGAGCAATTGCAGCGCAACCTGATCCTGTCGCACTCCGTCGGCACGGGAGAATTGCTGTCGGACGCCGTCGTGCGCCTGATCATGCTGATGAAGATCGGCAGCCTGGCGCGCGGCTTTTCCGGCGTGCGTCCGCTGATCGTCGACACCCTGATCGCCCTGTACAACGCGGGCATCATGCCGGCCATTCCCGCCAAGGGCTCCGTCGGCGCCTCGGGCGACCTGGCGCCCTTGTCGCACATGACCCTGGCCATGCTGGGCGTGGGCGAGGTGCGCGTCAACGGCGAATTGATGGCGGCGCCCGAGGCGCTGGCGCAGGCGGGCATCGCGCCCGTGGTGCTGGCGGCGAAAGAGGGCCTGGCGCTGATCAACGGCACGCAAGTGTCGAACGCGCTGGCACTGCATGGCCTGTTCATGGCCGAGCGCTTGCTGGAAGCGGCCATGGTCACGGGCGCCCTGTCGCTCGACGCGGCCAAGGGCAGCGATGCGCCGTTCGATGCGCGCGTGCACGCCGTGCGGGGACAGCCGGGGCAGATCCTCGCCGCGCAGATGTACCGCCAGCTGGTGGCGCACAGCGCCATCCGCGCCTCGCACCTGGAAGGCGACGAGCGCGTGCAGGACCCGTACAGCCTGCGCTGCCAGCCGCAGGTCATGGGCGCCTGCCTGGACCTGATCGGCAACGCGGGCCGCACCCTGCTGATCGAAGCCAATGCCGTCACGGATAACCCGCTGATCTTCCAGGATGGTCCCAACGGCCAGGCGGAAATCGTCTCGGGCGGTAATTTCCATGCCGAGCCGGTGGCTTTTGCTGCCGACACGCTGGCGCTGGCGATCTCGGAAATCGGCGCGCTGGCCGAGCGCCGCATCGCCCTGCTGATCGACGCCACCTTGTCCGGCCTGCCGCCCTTCCTCGTGCGCGACCCGGGCGTCAATTCCGGCTTCATGATCGCCCACGTGACGGCCGCCGCGCTGGCCTCGGAAAACAAGTCGCTGGCGCATCCGGCCAGCGTCGACAGCCTGCCCACGTCCGCCAACCAGGAAGACCACGTGAGCATGGCCACCTTCGCCGGGCGCCGCCTGGACGACATGGCGCACAACACGGCCGTCATCGTCGGCATCGAGCTGCTGGCCGCCGCGCAGGGCATCGATTTCCACCGTCCGCTGAAAACCTCGCCGCACCTGGAGCACGTACACCACCAACTGCGCCAGAAAGTGCCGTTCTTCGATGCCGACCGCTTCTTCGCGCCCGACATCGAAGCGGCCAAGCAGATGGTGCTGCGGGGCGAGCTGAGTACCACCTGCAAGAGCCTGTTCGCCCCGCTGTACGCCTAGACATGAACTGACGCCCGGCCGGCCCTCGGGCAAGCGCCGGGCGCGAGGAGACAAGCATGGATTTCCGCTTCAACGAAGGCAGCATCCCGCTGCTCGTGTCGATGCCCCACGTGGGCACCGACATACCCGACGATATCGCCGCGCGTATGACGCCGCAGGCCTTGCTCAAGGCCGACACGGACTGGCATCTGCGCGAGTTGTACGGTTTTTTGCAGGAGATGGACGCGTCCGTGCTGTCGGCGCGCTGGTCGCGCTACGCCATCGACTTGAACCGCCCGCAGGAAGACACGAACCTGTACCCGGGCCAGGACACGACGGGCCTGCTGCCCAGCGATACCTTCCACCGCGAGCCGCTGTACCTGGCCGGCAAGGAGCCCGATGCGGCCGATGTGCAGCACCGATTGCAGCGCTACTGGGCGCCGTACCACCGGCAGCTGCGCGCGGAACTGGACCGCCTGCTGCGCGTGCATGGCGCCGTGGTGCTGTGGGATGCCCATTCCATCGCCTCGCGCGTGCCGCGCTTCTTTGACGGCAAGCTGCCCGACCTGAACTTTGGCACGGCCGATGGCGCCAGCTGCGATGCGGGCCTGACGTCCGCCGTGGTCGATTTCGCGCGCGCGCAGGAACAGTTTACGGTGGCGCTCAATGGCCGCTTCAAGGGCGGCCACATCACGCGCCATTACGGCCAGCCGGCCAGCCGCGTGCATGCGATCCAGCTCGAGATGTGCCAGTGCCTGTACATGGACGAGACAGCGCCATTCGGCTACCGGCCCGACCTGGCCGCGCAGGTGCAGCCGCTGCTGCGCCGCACGATGGAAGCGGCCGTGGCATGGGTGGCGCGTTGAGCACGGCCCTTTTTGCCCGCCACGCACTGTTGCCGCAGGGCTGGCGCCGCGACGTGCTGCTGGAATGGGATGCGGCGGGCGATTTGACGCACATTAAAGAGAACGCCGCGCCGCCGCCTGGTATTGAGGTGGCGCAATACGTCTTGCCCGGCATGGTCAACCTGCATTCGCATGCCTTCCAGCGGGCGCTGGGCGGCATGACGGAGATGGCGGGTGACGGGCCGGACAGTTTCTGGACCTGGCGCGACTTGATGTACCGCTTCGCGCGCCACATCACGCCGGAACAGATGGAAAGCATCGCCGCGCAGCTGTTTGCCGAATGCCTGCGCCATGGCTACACGGCCGTGTGCGAATTTCACTACCTGCAGCGCGATGCGGCCGGCGCGCTGTATGCGCGCCCCGCCGAAACGGCGGAGCGGGTGCTGGCGGCGGCGCGCGTCAGCGGCATCGGCATGACCATGCTGCCCGTGCTATACAGCCATGCGGGCTTCGGCGAGCAGCCCCTCAAGCCCGAGCAGGCGCGCTTCCGCACCGATGCGCAGGAGGTGCTGCGCATCGTCGAGGCGCTGGCGCCGCAGCGCGGCGGGCAGGTGGAAGTGGGCTTTGCCCCGCATTCGCTGCGCGCCGCCGGCGTGGCACAGATCCGCGAAGTGGTGGCAGCGCTGCCGGCGGATCGCCCCATCCACATCCATATCGCCGAGCAGCAGGGCGAGGTGCGCCAATGCCTCGACTACAGCGGAATGCGCCCGGTGCAGTATCTGTACGACCAGGTCGATGTCGACGCGCGCTGGTGCCTGGTGCACGCCACGCATGTGCAATCCGACGAGGTGGCGCTGATGGCCGCCAGCGGCGCCGTGGCGGGCCTGTGCCCGACGACGGAGGCAAACCTGGGCGACGGCCTGTTTCCGCTGGCCGACTTCATCGCCGCCGGCGGGCGCTTCGGTGTCGGCAGCGACAGCCACGTGTCGCAGTCGCCCGTCGAGGAATTGCGCTGGCTCGAATATGGCCAGCGTTTGCAGCGCCAGCAGCGCAATGTCGCCGCCACGCCGGACCAGCGCCGCGTGGGAGATTATCTGTGGCAGGCGGCCCTGCGGGGCGGCGCGCAGGCGGCAGGGCGCAAGCTGGGCGCGCTGGCGCCAGGCTGCCGCGCCGACCTGCTGGTACTCGACGACGCCCACGTGAACCTGTGCGGCGTGGCCATCGACGATGTATTGGGCAGTTTTCTCTTCTGCGGCAACGACAAGCTGGTGCGCGACGTGCTGTGCGGCGGCCAGTGGCAGGTGCGCGGCGGGCGTCACGTGGCGCAGGATGCCATCGCGGCGGCCTACAAGCGCACCCTGGCGCAACTGAGGACGCTCTGATGGCCACCTTCATCCCCCATGAATGCCTGCGTGCCGCGCCGTGGAAAAATGGCGGCGGCAGCACGACGGAAATCGCCATTTCTCCCCCGGACGCCGGTTTCGACGATTTTGACTGGCGTATCAGCCTGGCGACGATCACGGCCGACGGGCCCTTTTCCAGCTTTCCCGGCATCGACCGCAGCCTGATGCTGGTCGATGGCCCCGGCGTGCAGCTGACGCTGGACGGTGCGCGCACGGTGGCCTTGACAGCGGCGCAGCCCATGCTGTGGTTTCCCGGCGAGGCGGCCGTGCTTGCTCAGGTCAAGGGCATCACGACGGATTTCAACGTGATGACGCGGCGCGACCGCTGCCGCCACCAGCTGGAGAAAATCACGGCGCCGGGCAAGCTGACGCGGCGCAGTGCGGCGACCCTGCTGTTTGTCGCCGGCGACGGTGCCGTGCTGGCGCGCGCGAACGGCCAGCAGTTCGCGCTGGCCCGCTACGACGCGCTGCTGCTCGACGCCGACGATGCGCAGGAATGGCAGCTCGACGCCCTGCAGCGCACGGCCATATTGCGCGTCGATTTATTCATGTGAAGGAAAGCAGATGCAAGACTGGGATATGGTCATCCATAACGTCCACCTGGCCACCATGGAGCATGGCTACGGCGAACTGCTCGATGCGGCCATCGCCGTCAAGGATGGCCGCATCGCCTGGTTCGGCCCCGGCGACGAGCTGCCCGCCAGCGGCGCGGTCCTGTTCGACGGCCAGGGCTGCTGGCTGACGCCCGGCCTGATCGACTGCCATACGCACATCGTCCATGCGGGCAACCGCAGCGACGAATTCGAGGCGCGCCTGAATGGCGCCAGCTATGAAGACATCAGCCGCGCCGGCGGCGGCATCATGTCCACCGTACGGGCCACGCGCGCGGCCAGCGATGACGAACTGCTGCGGCAAAGCCTGCCCCGCGTGCTGGCGCTGCTGGCCGAGGGCGTGACCACCCTGGAAATCAAGTCCGGCTACGGTCTGGCTGCGGACAGCGAGGCGAAGATGCTGCGCGTGGCGCGCAGGATCGGACAAACGCTGCCAGTATCCGTGCGCACCACCTTCCTCGGCGCGCATGCGCTGCCGCCCGAGTATGCGGGCCAGGCGGACGCCTATGTCGACCTGCTGTGCGCGCAGATGCTGCCCGCGCTGGCCGGCGATGGCCTGGTCGACGCCGTCGATGCCTTTTGCGAGCGCATCGGCTTTACGCCGGCGCAAACTCAGCGCATGTTTGACGCGGCGCAAGCGCTGGGCCTGCCCGTGAAACTGCATGCGGAGCAGCTGTCCGACCTGGGCGGCGCGGCCCTGGTCGCCCGCTATGGGGGGCTGTCGGCCGATCACCTGGAATTCCTGTCGCAAGACGGCGTCGCCGCCATGGCGCAGCACGGCACGGTGGCCGTGCTGCTGCCTGGCGCGTATTATTTTCTGCGCGAGGCGCAGCCGCCGCCTGTCGCGGCGCTGCGCGCGGCCGGCGTGCCGATGGCCGTGTCCACCGATTGCAATCCGGGCACTTCGCCCATGACGTCCTTGCTGCTGGCGATGAACATGGCGTGTACCTTGTGGCGCCTGACGCCGCAGGAAGCGCTGGCCGGCTGCACGCTCCATGCGGCGCGCGCGCTAGGCCTGCAGCAGGAAACGGGCAGCCTGGTCATCGGCAAGCGCGCCGATTTCGCCCTGTGGCGCATCGCGCGTCCGGCCGACCTGGCCTATGCGCTGGGCCTGAACCCGTGCGCGGCCGTGGTGCATGGCGGTGTCTGGCGCGCGCCGGTGGTAAGCTTGCCGGATTGATCATCCGCCCTGGAGCGCCGCGTGCGTGCTGCTTATTTGCCGTTTTACTTGCTGTTGTTACTGGTCTTCGCCGCCGCACCCATGTCCTCCCTTGCCCTGGACGGCGGCACCGTGAAGGTGGGTTCGAAACGCTTTACGGAATCCTACATCCTCGGCGAAATCATCAAGCAGAGCGCCGCGCCGCACGTCAAGGCGGAGCACCGCCAGGGCCTGGGCAACACGGCCATCGTGCTGGCCGCGCTGCAGGCGGGCAGCATCGACGTGTATGCCGAATACATGGGCACCATCGCCAGCGAAATCCTCAAGCACGACAAGGCCATTGACCTGGCACAGATGCGGCGCGAGCTGGCGTCGCTGGGCCTGGGCGTGGCCGTGCCGCTGGGCTTTAACAATACCTATGCGCTGGCCATGCGCGGCGATGAAAAATCCATCGCCAGCCTGGCGCAGCTGGCCCAGCATCCCGCCCTGAAATTCGGCCTGTCGCATGAATTCATCGGCCGGGTCGACGGCTGGCCCGGCCTGGCCGCCCGCTATGGCTTGCCGCAGCGCCCGCGCGGGCTCGATCACGGCATCGCCTATGAAGCGCTGGCGCAGCGCCAGGTGGACGTGATCGATATTTATTCGACGGATGCGAAGATCCGCCAGTATGGTTTGCGCGTGCTGGCCGACACGCAGCAGTATTTTCCCCGCTACGACGCCATGCTGCTGTACCGGCTCGACCTGCCGCCGCGCTTTCCCGCCGCCTGGCAAGCCTTGCAAGCGCTGCAGGGGCGCATCAGCGAGGGCGACATGATCGCCATGAATGCGGCTGTGGAAATCGATGGCAAGAGCTTTGCGGACGTGGCGCGGCAGTGGCTGGCCTCCGGCACGCAGGCAAATACACCTGCGGCCGCCGTGCGCAGCAATCTGCTCGATAAAATCATCGGTGACGATCTGTGGACCCTGACGCGCCAGCACCTGACGCTGGTGCTGCTGTCGGTGGCGCTGGCGTGCGCGCTCGGCATTCCGCTGGGTGTGCTGGCGGCGTTTTCGGCGCCGCTGCGGCAAACGGTGCTGGCCTTCGTCGGTGTATTGCAGACGGTGCCGTCGCTGGCGCTGTTGGCGATATTGATTCCCGTGCTGGGCATGATCGGCACCGTGCCGGCGCTGGTGGCCCTATTCGTGTATGCCTTGCTGCCCATCGTGCGCAATACGTGCACGGGCATCTTGCAGGTGCCGGACGGCTTGCGCATGGCGGCCCTGGCGCTGGGCTTGAGCCGGCGCGACCGCCTGCTGCACGTGGACTTGCCGCTGGCCATGCCGGTGATACTGGCGGGCATCAAAACGGCGGCCGTGATGAGCGTGGGCACGGCCACCATCGCCGCCTTCATCGGCGCGGGCGGCTACGGCGAACGCATCACCATCGGCCTGGCGCTGAATGACAATGCCATGCTGCTGGCCGGTGCGATCCCCGCAGCCGTGCTGGCCCTGCTGACGCAAGGCCTGTTCGAGCTGGTGGAGCGCTGGGCCGTGGCCGGCCGGCAGCACTGACGGCATCACGGTTACAGCGAGTGCAGTTTCGAGCGCACGGAAACGACGGCCTGGTGCAGGATGCGTTCGGCCTGGAAGTCGTTCTCGCGCTGTTCGGCGATGGCTTGCAAGTCGCGCGTGTAGCGTTCCAGGCGGGAACGCAGATAGGCGCGGTAGATTTTCATGACGAGCGGTTTGGCAGAGACATTCATGATGTGGCTCCAGTGCGTAGCGATTCGTTCATTTTGTGTGAGCGGAATGCTGCCATTTTGCGTCGCATCAAACGCGATTGTGCCGCCAACGGCGCGCGTTTGATATTCCGCAATGCCCCACCAGCCGAAGATGCCACACTGAATCTTCTCTGCCTGCACTACCCAGTATCTGCCGCAGGCCCGATACCTTCAAGCATACTCAAGGAGCGTCGCATGGTCATTTTTGCCGTGGTTGCTGGCTGCATCGCCTGCCTGACAGTGTACCAAATCTATAGAAAATCGCAGGGCAGTGGTGGTGTTGCGCAACAACATATCGGCTTGCATGGCACATTGATTGAGCCACGGAAATAAACTGGCGCCCATGGTGGCCCCGGGATGGCCATTTGTTAGCAGGTTTAAGGGAAATGTAAGGCCCGGTAAGCAAATGTAAAGGTCCGGGCGGTGACCAGTCGTAGCGTTTATATTGATAACCGTTGATTGCATTCTCCCCCTCCCACTTGACAATGGGTTCACCCCGCGGTGCCGCTAGCCCGCGGGGATTTTTTTTGGAAAGTTGCTGCGCGGCGCGCCTTGCGGCCTGCGATGCTCACAGTAACTCGCGTACCGTTCCGCTTCCCGGCCACACACCGCATCCGCTCGCTACCGTTCCCTTTCCAATCAGGCCGGCTTTGGCGTACCCGCCGACAATTGCGTCAAGGCATCGCCAGCGACGCGGCAGATGCGCCAGTCCGGCATCACGTCCGCGCCCATGCCCTTGTAGAAATTGATCGCGTTTTCATTCCAGTCCAGCACTGACCATTCGAAGCGGCCGCAATCGCGCTCGACGGCCAGTTGCGCCAGCGCCACCAGCATCTGCTTGCCATACCCCTTGCCGCGCACCGCCTGTTGCACATACAGGTCTTCCAGGTACAGTCCCTTGCGGCACAGGAAGGTGGAGAAATTGTGGAAGAACAGGGCGAAGGTGACGACCTTGCCGTCTTCCTCGCCCACCAGCGCTTCGCAGGCAGGGTGCGGGCCGAACAGGCTGTCGTGCAGCATGGATTGCCTGGCGATCATCATGTGTTCGAGTTTTTCAAACACGGCCAGTTCATGGATCATGCCGAAGATGGCGGCCACGTCGGATGCGGTCGCGGGACGGATGGCGAGAGGGGATACGGAGCTGTTCATGTTGCCTTTGCTGAGGGAGAGGTGGAAAGGGAAGCGGCGGCGGCCGTCTTGCGCGCGCCCGTGGTCAAAGCCCAGGCCACGCTGGAAAGGCACAAGGCCATGCCGAGCCATTCGATGGGGGCAGGCCGGTAATGCTCGAACTGTACCGACAGCAGCACGGAAATGACGGGCGTGACGACGCCGATGTACACGGTCTTTTGCGTGCCGATGCGGGCAATGAGCGTGAAATACGCACTGAAGGCGATCACCGAGCCGAAAATGGCCAGGTACATCAAGCCCATCCAGTAACTGGGCCGTGTCGGCAAGTGCCAGGGCTGGCCCGTGGCGCAAGCCCAGATGGCCACCATCAGCGTGCCCCATAGCATGGTCCAGGCCATGGTCAGCATTACGTTGCCGGACTGTTCGCGCACCTTCATGACGAGGGCGTTGCCGGCGGTGCTGGAGATGGTGGCCACCAGCGCCAGCACGAATCCCAGCAGGAAGTGGCCATTGCCGCCGCCCATGATATCGCTCAGCGCCGCGCCGATGGACTGGTAAAACAGCAGCACGATGCCGCAGATGGCGACGAAGGCCGCGCAGCAGGTGCTCCAGGTGATGGGCGTGCCGAAGGCAATGCGGTTGAGCAAGGGCGTCCAGAACACCATCAGCGCGAACAGCACGCTGACGAGGGCGGACACCAGGTATTGCTCCGAGCTGTAGGTGCACACATAACTGAGGGCAAACGAAGCGAGACCCTGCAGCAGCATCCATTTTTGTGCGCGCCAGGGCAGGCGCAAGGTGTCGCCGCGCAGGGCGCACCAGGCGAACAGGGTGGCGGAAGCGAGGCCGAAGCGGTAGACCACGGACACGGCGGGGGCGACATCGCCCAGCTGCAAGGTGATGGCCCAGAAGGTGGAGCCCCAGATCAGGCAGGCAATGATAAAGAGGAGAGGAGAGGACATCGCGCAAGTATACGGACATCGCGCGGGGATAGCGAGTCCCGGTCGGGCTTGCTTACGGATGCGCGGGGAGGAACGGGCGCGACCCGGTGAAATCCGCGGGCAGGAGGCAGGCGGACCTTGAGCCAGCGCAGTGCTGCAGAAGAAATGTTGAATTAATGAAAATATTTATATTATTATTAAGTAAATATTTTCTTAATTGCATCAGTAAGGGAGCGCATCATGCCAGCCTCGCTGCACATCAAAGTCTGGAGCGTGCTTGTCTACGTCATTGTCGCCACCTTGCTTGCCATCTGGCTGCATGAGGGCATGTCGCCCTCGGCTTGGCTGATGGCTGCCGGCGCCTTCGGCTAAGGCGCATGCGCCGGCAAGCTGGCCACTGGATCAGTGGGTGACGCGGGTCTTGCGGCCGTCCGACAGCAGGCGCACGCGTTCGCCCGGGCGGAACAGCTCGTCCGCATCTTGCACGATGGCGCGCATGTCGCCATTGTCCAGGCGCACGGTGATTTCCAGGCCGCGCTTGTTGGCGGCATTCGCTTCGATGCTCTGGCCGGCCATGCCGCCAGCGACGGCACCGAGGATGCTGGCCGCGATGGCGCCCTTGCCGCCGCCCACGGCCGAACCGGCCACGCCGCCCAGGGCCGCGCCGGCGAGCACGCCGGTGCCCGTTTCGCCCTTGTCGATGGTCACTTCTCGGACGGATTCAACCGTACCCATGCGGACGGATTGCTCATTTTGTGCCTGGCGTGCATTGTAAATATTCGCCGAGTTCGGTTGAACGGCGCAGCCGGCCAGGGTGGCGAGCAATGCCACTGCAATAATTGGTGCTTTCATATGGAACTCCCTTGGACAAAAGTTGGTATGCCGATTGCATCGACCGGCAATGAAAAAAAGTCATGACTTATCATAAGGACACTTGCCTAAGATAACTAGTTGCGAATAGTAAAAATCTGTTACGGGCACGTGCGGCCGTCTGCTGCTCAATAGGCGAGGCGCAGGCGGCGGTACAGGAAACCCAGCACGAACAGCGGACCGATCAGCAAGAAGCGCAGATCCTCGAGGAACGACGGTTTCCGGCCTTCGATCTGGTGGCCGATGAACTGGCCTATCCAGGCCAGCACGAACAGCGCCAGCGATACGGGCAAGATGGTCATCGCCGGCATGGCCAGCAGTATGGCGAGCATGACGGCCAGCATCCCCAGCATGCCCGCTGCAAACGGCGGCGACAGCTTGTAATAATAGTATAGGGCAACAATACTGCCGAGCAGCGCCACGCTGGCGTGCACGCTCCACAGCAGGCCCAGCAGGCTGAAAACGATGAGGGGCACGCAGACGATGTGCACCCATTCATTGACGTGGTTGCGGTGGCTCTCGCCATACCGGGCCAGCAGGGTGTCGATGGTACGCATGGGGCCGTCTCTTGTAGGAATGGTTATCCGGTAATTCTACACCGGCGTGTTGCCCCTGGCTTGCTGCCGGGCAGCAGGTAAAATGCTTCCCTTTGATCTTGCCGGGACCTCCGCCTTGAGCTCTTCCCTTTCCGCGCCAGCGCCGCTGGACGATACGCGCAAGCGCTGCTTCGATCCCGTGATCGACGCCGGCACGCGTCTGCTGATACTGGGCAGCTTGCCTAGCGAAAAATCGCTGGCACACAGCCAGTACTACGCCCATCCGCAAAACAGGTTCTGGATGCTGCTGGGCGAGGTGCTGGACGTTGACTTGACGAGCCTGCCCTACGAGCGGCGCCTGGCCACCGTGCTGGCGCACGGCGTGGGCTTGTGGGACGTGGTGGCGCAGGCGCACCGCACTGGCAGTCTCGACAGCAATATCCGCAACCGCGACGACAACGACCTGCCCGGCCTGCTGGCGCGCTTCCCAGGCATCCGTGCCATCGCCTTCAACGGCGGCACGGCCGCCAAGGTGGGCAGGAAGATACTCGATGCGGGCGCCGCGCATTATCGGATCGTGGAATTGCCGTCGAGCAGCCCGGCTTATACCTTGTCTTACGTTGAAAAATTACGGCGGTGGCAGGTGTTACGTGGGTACTGATGTCGGCATTCATGACTGGAAGTGTTTCTCTGGCGCGGCAATTAGCTGTGCTGAATGTTGTTGCCATGTAGATACTAATGATATTCTTTGGCAGTTAACTCAATTCATAAAGGATGCCGAATGCGCCATTGGTGCTTATGTTCATTACTTGCTTGCATAATGCTGTCAGGATGTGCCCATCAATATGTACCGTTACATCTGGATGAAAAATCCTTGGCGTATCCAACTTCGACCCAGGTGGATCCGGGTGGCGTGCTCGCTTACAACACCCAGGTGAATCCCAAGATCTTCCCGGTCGTGCTGCTGGTTGCAAATTCCAATAATCGCGCTTCCATTTTCGAATTCACAATGCGGACGGCACTGGCCCAGTTGAATGCCACGGATGTGTTTAACCCGGCGGAGTTCAAGAAATTTGCCGCAGATCGCCATGTCGTGTTTGACGGCGATAAGCTGGACGGCACCGCAATTCAGCGTTTTTCGAATACCGTGGCGCCTGTTTTACTGGTTGAAGCCGTTTATCGTTTCGTTGGCGACGCCAGAATGATGGTGGGCGTACGCGTGACTGATGGCCGGACGGGAACAGTGCTGTTGGCGGTAAATCATCCTCGTACAGTATGGAATAACTTCGACTCGGAAGCCTTGTACCCCATGTTGAATCAATTGCGCCGTTGGTATCTGGCCAGTTCGAAACAATCCGCTTAAGGAATTCAGGATGAAACTCAATATCACCGTTCTTTTCTTGGCACTGATGGGCGGCGCAGTCCAGGGGGCCTGTGCGGCGGACGCGTCTGCCGCAATACTTTTTGGTCCATTTGCCGGCGATACCGGTTATCAGGAAATTCCGTTGGCGGAAAAGTCCTGGTATGTGGCTGTTTTCGGCAGCCGTAAAACGGATTTGGCGTGGGTGGAAAATGGCTGGAAAACCAGGGCGGCACAATTGTGCTCCAGCATGCATGAAAAGTACTTCGTGGAAATGCGCTATGTCGGCGAGCGCATTCTCATCGATGAAAAGGCAGTGCGCCGTGAGGACAGCGACGTAAGCCGATTTATGCGCACGGTGGGCGCCACTTATATTCCCATTATCGTACCCAGCGGTCCTCGTGAGATTGCCGATTATGTCATTCCAGGCAAGCAGGCTCCCATAGTCTGCGTGCAGAACCCGGAGCTGCTCAGCGACAAGACGCGTGCCGTGAGCGTGCAGGAAGTGCTGAGGCAAACTCGGTAGGCTAATTTGATCAGCCAGTGATTACATAAAAGAGTTTTACTGCAAGCGAGCCAGTCCATGCCGAGCGAGCCGTGCGCTTGATGGAAAAACTCCGCGTCTATTGCGCCGGTGTCACATTGGCCAAGATATCAAGCGCTTCGGCTTGTTGATGTTGGAATCGGCGGGTGCGGAGGTGCTGCCGCTCGTCCTGCCGCACGCCACCATGCCGTGTGGGCGCGGCATCGTGGATGGTGGGATGTGGTTGTAGAAGCACATCACAGGGTAGCCTGCGCCACTGCAATGACAATCACCTGCTCGCACTGCTTTCTCACTTGCCCGATCTGGCCACTATCGCCGCTAATGGCGCCACGGCGGTGCACCTGGCCCGGAAAGCGCCGGGCATGCGATACGCTATCGCTTCGTTCAGCCGCCGCCGAGCATTCCTGCCGACACTCTGCCCGATTCTGAAAAATTGCGGCTCTGCCAGCTGTTGCGCGAGTAATGGCGGATAAGGTCTGCACAAGAGGTAAAACGGCGCGTTTCAGTGGATGCACGGGCACGCGTTCTGATGGCAATGTGGCGGGAGCACGACTGTGCGAGGTCGCTATCGTTGCTCAGTATCGACAACTTCCAATGTGTCCGTGCGCCGCCCGGTTCCCTGTTGCAGGGGGAGCCGGCAGGCGCACCGTAGCCATTTTCCATCTGCGATTGCTGTGCAAGCGTTCCAGGGATTTTCCATTGTACTTCGCCCGGCTTGACAGATTCAGCGGCATCAGCTTGAGCGACGCTGGCCTCCTTCTTCAGGTCAACGGCGATGCCGGGAAGAAGGTGCCTCCTTTGCTCGGTCTGTTGTTTCCACGCCCATCGACCACCCCCACTTGCTTTTTGCGCTTGCCTTTACTGATATATTACATTTAATATCCTGATATATCAGAATGCGCCAGTTTGGTGCCACCACAAAAACACAGTGCGATGCCAGTCGCGCGCAGCAAGGAGATGGCTACGATGACCGAGTTCATGAATCAGGATTTTCTTCTCACCACCGAGACGGCCCGCAAGCTGTACCATGAAGTGGCGGCCGACCTGCCGATCATCGATTACCATTCGCATTTGCAGCAGGGCGAGATCGCCAGCCGCAAGACCTTCCGCAACATCGCCGAGCTGTGGCTGGCTGGCGACCACTACAAATGGCGCTTGATGCGCACGGCCGGCGTGGCCGAGGAATTCATCACGGGCGAGCGCTCGGACCAGGAAAAATTCCGCGCCTTCTGCAAGGTGCTGCCACTGGCCATCGGCAATCCGATCCACCACTGGAGCCACCTGGAACTGCGCCGCATCTTCAATATCGACCTGCTGATCAACGAAGCGAATGCGGACGCCATCTGGGAACAGGCCAATGCCATGCTGGCCACCATGGACACCTGGTCTCTGTTGGAACAGGCGGGCGTGGAAATCGCCTGCACCACCGACGATCCTGCCGACGACCTGCTGCAGCACGCGGAAATCGCCGCCTCCGGCCTGAAGACGCGCGTGCTGCCCGCCTACCGTCCGGACAAGGCCATGCGCATCAACCAGCCGCGCTTCCCCGAGTACCTGCAGCGCCTGAGCGCCGTGGCCGATGTTCCCGTCACCTCGTTTGCCTCGCTGATCGCCGCGCTGGCCGTGCGCGTGGAATTCTTCCATTCGCGCGGTGCGCGCATCTCCGACCACGCCGTCGACGTGACCCTGCCCGTGCAGGCGGCCAGCGCCGAGGAACTCGAAGCGCTGTTCGCCAAGCGCCTGCAAGGCACCTTGCTGACCGACGTGGAAAACGGCCTGTACCTGCGCGGCCTGCTCGAAGCGATTGGCCGCGTGTATGCGAACTACGGCTGGACCATGTGCCTGCACATCGGCGCGCAGCGCAACAACAACGACCGCATGCGCGGCTTGCTGGGCCCTGACACGGGCTACGACTCGATCTCGGACATGAGCTGCAGCGCCGGCCTGGCCTCCTTGCTCAACGCGCTCGACCTGGACGACCGCCTGCCGAAGACCATGCTGTTCTGCCTGAATCCGAACATGAACGAAGTGCTGTCTACCATGGTGGGCAACTTCCAGGACGGCACGGTGGCCGGCAAGCTGCAATTCGGCCCGGCCTGGTGGTTCAACGACCACAAGGAAGGCAACCTGCAGCAGCTGGTGGGCTTCGGCAACCACAGCGTGCTGGGCGTGTTCGTCGGCATGGTGACCGATTCGCGCAGCTTCGCGTCCTACCCGCGCCACGACTACTTCCGCCGCCTGGTGTGCCGCCAGATCGGCGAATGGGTGCACGGCGGGGAATACCCGAACGATTTCGAGGCGCTGGCCACCATCGTGCGCGGCATCTGCTACGAAAACGCGCAGAAGTATTTTCAGCTGTAAGCCCTTAGCCGCCGCCAGGAATTAGTCATGCAAAAAGTGTTGTGTATCCATCCAGAAGACGACATGCTGGTCGCCTTGTCCGATCTGGCCGCCGGCGAGGTGGTGAACTGGGAGGGTGAGTCCATCCTCATCAGCAGTGCCGTGAAGACCAAGCACAAGCTGGCGCGCCGCGCCTTCGCGGCCGGCGACATCCTGCGCCTGTACGGCGTGCCAGTCGGCAAGGCCACGCTGGCCATCCGCCGCGGCGAAGCCGTCACCACGGAAAACCTGCACCATTACGCGGCCGAAGTGGAACTCGCGCCGCAAGCGCCGTACAGCTGGACGCCGCCCGACGTGGCGCGTCTCGATGGCGCCACCTTCCCCGGCGTGGTGCGCGCCGACGGCCGCGTGGGCACGGCCAATTACTGGCTGATCTTCCCCCTCGTCTTCTGCGAAAACCGCAACGTCGAGCACCTGCGCAACGCGCTCGAGGCGCCGCTGGGCTACACGCGCAACGACCTGGCGTCGTTTACCCTTTCCCTGCTGGGCGAGGACATGGAAGCGCCGAAGCCCGTCGTGCGCCCGTTCCCGAACCTGGACGGCGTGCGCATCATCACGCACAACGGCGGCTGCGGCGGCACGCGCGCCGATGCGCGCTCGCTGTGCAAGATCCTCTCCGCCTACGCCGACCACCCGAACGTGGCCGGCATCACCGTCTTCAGCCTCGGCTGCCAGAACGCGCAGATCGCCATGTTCCAGGACGCGCTGGCGAAACAGAACCCGCACTTCGACAAGCCCTGCCTGATCTATGAACAGCAGAAATGGGACAGCGAAGAGGCCATGATGAAGGCCGTGCTGACGGATACCCTGGCGCAGCTGAAGGAAGCGAACAAGGTGCGGCGCCAGCCGGTGCCGCTGTCGCACCTCAAAATTGGCGTCAAGTGCGGCGGCTCGGACGGCTTTTCCGGCATCTCCGCCAACCCGGCCATGGGCCTGGTGTCGGACATGGTGGTGGCCGTGGGCGGCTCGTCCATCCTGGCCGAATTCCCGGAATTGTGCGGCGTCGAGGCGAACCTGATCGAACGCTGCGAAAACGACGACGACAAGCGCCGCTTCCTGGGCCTGATGCGCGATTTCGAGGCGCGCGCCGAAGCCGTGGGCACGCATTTCGCCGACAATCCCAGCCCCGGCAACATCCGCGACGGCTTGATCACGGACGCCATGAAATCGGCCGGCGCGGCGAAGAAGGGCGGCACCTCGCCCATCGTTTCCGTGCTCGATTACGGCGAGCAGAGTCCGAAACCGGGCCTGTCGCTGCTGTGCACGCCGGGCGGCGACGTCGAGTCGGTGACGGGCATCGTGGCTTCCGGCGCCAACGTGGTGCTGTTTTCCACGGGCCTGGGCACGCCGACGGGCAACCCCATCGTGCCGGTGCTGAAAATCTCCAGCAACACGCGGGTGGCGAAAAAGCTGTCGGACCTGATCGACTACGACTGCGGCCCCGTGATCGACGGCACGCCCCTGCCGGAAGTGGCCAACGGCCTGTTCGACATGGTGGTGGCCACCGCCGGCGGCCAGTACCAGGCCAAGGCGGACCGCCTGCAGCAATATGACTTCATCTTCTGGAAACGCGACATTTCACTGTGAACGACATCCCCATGCAAGCATTGCGCCGCAGCGCGCCGTTCGACCTGCCGATCAAGATCCTGCAATTCGGCCAGGGCAATTTCATGCGCGGCTTTTTTGACTGGCAGGTCGACCTGCTCAACGAACGCACGGGCCTGAACGCGGGCGTGGTGGTGGTGCGTCCGCGCGGCGGCAGCGCTACACCCCTGCTCGACGTGCAGGACGGCCTGTTTACCACCGTCGTGCGCGGCCTCGACGAAGACGGCCAGGCCGTCAGCACCTGCCGCACCATCTCCTGCGTGCAGCGCGAAATCGATCCGGCCACCATGTATGGCGACTACCTGGCGCTGGCCAGCCTGCCGGAGCTGCGCTTCATCGTCTCGAACACCACGGAAGCGGGCATCGTCACCAACGACAGCGATGCTTTCGACGACGCGCCGCCGTCGAGCTTTCCCGCCAAGCTGGCGCGCCTGCTGTTCGACCGCTACGCGTATTTCGAGGGCGACCGCACGAAAGGCGTCGTGCTGCTGCCGTGCGAGCTGATCGAACAGAATGGCCCGGCCCTGAAGGCGGCCGTGCTGCACTTTGCCCGCCTGTGGCAGCTCGAGGCGGGTTTTGCCGACTGGATCGGCAATGCCTGCGTCTTTTGCTCGACCCTGGTCGATCGCATCGTCACCGGCTATCCGCAGGAAGACGCCGCCGCCATCGAGGAGCAGCTCGGCTACCGCGACCAGTTCCTCGTGGCCGCCGAATACTATTATCTGTTCGTCATCGAAGGCCCGGCATCGCTGGCCGATGAACTGAAACTGGCGGGTGCGGACTTGAATATCGTGCTGGTCGACGACATCACGCCCTACAAGAAGCGCAAGGTGGGCATCCTCAACGGCGGCCATACGGCGCTCGTGCCGGTCGCCTTGCTGGCCGGACTCGAGACGGTGGGCGCGGCGGTCAACGACCCGCAGGTGGGCGGCTACCTGGCCGACACCCTGGCGCAGGAAATCATTCCCGCGCTGCCCCTGCCGCAGGACGCATTGCAGCAGTTCGCGCGCGATGTGCTGCTGCGCTTCCGCAACCCTTATATCCAGCACCGCCTGGCGTCCATCGCGCTGAATAGCTGGAGCAAGTTCGCCGCCCGCATCGCGCCCCAGCTGCTGCGCTACGTGGAACTGCATGGCCGCCTGCCGCAACGCCTGGTGCTGGCGCTGGCCGCCACCATGCGTTTGTACCGCGGCGACGTCATCGCCCTGGCCGACGATCCCGCCACCCTGGCGTGGTTCAGCCAGGCCTGGGCAGATGTCGATGCCGGCCACCTGAGCGTGCCGCAACTGGCGCAGGGCTGGCTGGCGCAGGAAAGAGTGTGGGGCCGCGACTTGAACGCGGTGCCAGGCCTGGCGCACGCCGTGGCCACGGCCTTGCAGGACATCGCCTCGCAGGGCATGCGCGGCGCCTTGCAGGCCGTGTAGGACAGCCGGACCGCAACACAGCACTACCGCAGCACCCATAAGAACCGAGGCCGAAGGCACTTCCCCAGGAAGGCTGAACGGCCCAAAAAGTGGCGGCGCAGCTGCGCCGCCTTGGATGGATAGAGGGAGACAACATGACTAAAATACGCGGCATGCGCTGGTGGATGGTCGGCCTGGTGACGGCTGGACTGATCGTGAATTACCTGGCGCGCAATACCTTGTCGGTGGCAGCGCCCACGATGATGAGCGAGCTCAATATCACCACGCAGCAGTACTCGTACATCGTGGTGGCGTGGCAGGTGTGCTACGCGCTGATGCAGCCCATCGCCGGCTACGTCATCGATGCCATCGGCACCAAGATCGGTTTTGCCGTCTTCGCCCTGGCCTGGTCCGTGGCCTGCGCCTGCGCGGCCATGGCGACGGGGTGGCAAAGCATGGCGCTGTTCCGCGGCATGCTGGGCCTGACCGAGGCGGCCGGCATTCCCGCCGGCGTGAAGGCGACCACCGAGTGGTTTCCCGCCAAGGAGCGTTCGATCGCCATCGGCTGGTTCAACATCGGCTCCTCGATCGGCGCCCTGTGCGCGCCGCCGCTGGTGGTGTGGACCATCCTGCACGGCAGCTGGCAGATGTCCTTCGTCATCGTCGGCGCCATCGGCATCGTCTGGACGGGCTTGTGGCTGGCCTTCTACAAGCATCCGCGCGACCAGAAACTGCTGTCGGACAAGGAGCGCGACTTCATCCTGGAAGGCCAGGAAGCGACCCACCACAGCGACAAGGCGCTCAAGGCGCGCTGGCACCAGATCGTCCGCAGCCGCAATTTCTGGGCCATCGCCATCCCGCGCTTCCTGTCCGAGCCGGCCTGGCAAACCTTCAATGCCTGGATTCCCCTGTACATGGCCACCGAGCGCAACATGAACATCAAGGAAATCGCCATGTTCGCCTGGCTGCCGTTCCTCGCCGCCGACATCGGCTGCGTGCTGGGCGGCTACCTGAGCCCGTGGTTTCACAAGTACTGGAAGGTGTCGCTGTTCACCTCGCGCAAGCTGGTCGTCGTCGTCGGCGCCGTGTGCATGATCGGCCCGGCCTGCATCGGCCTGGTGGCCAGCCCGTACGCGGCCATCGCCCTGCTGTGCGTGGGCGGCTTTGCCCACCAGACGCTGTCCGGCGCGCTGTATTCGATCACTTCCGATGTCTTCGGCAAGAATGAAGTGGCCACGGCCACGGGCCTGGCCGGCATGTCCGGCTACCTGGGCGCCACCATCTTCACGCTGGTGTTCGGCGTGCTGGTGACGCTGGTCGGCTACAGCCCACTGTTCATGCTGCTGGCCGTGTTCGACCTGGTAGCCGCCGCCGTCGTCTGCCTGCTGATCCGCGAAAAGATGGCGCCCGGCGTACCGCTGGCCAAGCCTGCCTTCAGTACCTGACGACCACCCCTGAATTTTCCCCGCCGTTTTCCTGCACCACGCGGTGCGGCGGGGAGCCGTTTTTTTGATGTTTATACATATGCGCCAATGAAGGCGCGAGAAGAGGAGAAGCACATGACACCACAGAACAACCGTTGCACCCGCCGGGTCCTGGCGGCGGCGATCCTGGCCGCCCTGTCGGGCGGCGCGCTGGCCGAAGGCATCCTGGAAAACCGCCACGTCGAGACCCGTATCTACGGTTTCCTGAACGGCGAGATCGAATCGGTGAAAGCCGTCGGCGGCGCCACGCCGTACGCCAGCCGTGGCCGCATTTCGGACGGCAATTCGCGCATCGGCTTCGCCGGTTCGATCGGCCTGCGCGACGATTTCCGCGGCATCTGGCAGATCGAGGGCAGCCTGAACAACTTCGACGAAGGCGGCGTGAATGGCCAGGGCAAGTCGGCCACCATCGAATCGCGCAATACCTTTGTCGGTATCGAGAGCAAGCGCTTCGGCCGCTTCATCGTCGGCAATAACGACTCCGTCTACCGCAGCCTGGTGGGCTCGGGCGGCGCCCTGGGCGGCAACCTGGGCCTGACGGTGCAGGGCGTCGACGTGTGGAACAACACCTCGGCCCAGTTGAGCGGCAACGCCGACAGCCTGTTCGGCCGCGGCGAAGCGCGCTACAAGAACTCGGCGCACTACCTGTCGCCGGAATGGCGCGGCTTCCAGGCTGGCGCTTCCTACGGCTTTGACGAGCAGCGCACGACGGGCGACGACCGCGCGCGCTACTCGCTGGCGGCCAAGTACAGCATCGGCGCGTTTTCCATCGGCGCCGGCTACGACCGCCAGCAGAACACGGGCGTGGACGTGGAAAACCTGTCGAAGGGCTTCGGCATGCGCAACACCACCGTCAGCGGCGTGAACACCTCGTTCTACAAAGTGCTGGCGACGTACAAATTCCCCACCAAGACCTCGGTCGGCCTCGGTTTCGAGTCGGGCAGCTATGGCTATGCGGTGCAGTCGCTGCCCACCCCGGGCAACATCTACACCTCGCTGACCACGGGCAGCATGAAACAGCGCTCCGTGATGGCCTCCTTGAGCCAGGAAGTGGGCTACGACGTGACCGTGATGCTGGCCGCCGGCAAGCTGGGCAAGCTGGACAACACCACCTTCGCCAAGCCGGACGATTTCGGCGCGACGCAGATTTCTCTGGGCGCGACCTACAAGATCGACGAGCAGTTCATGCCCTACGTGTACTTCACGCGCATCAACAACAAGTCGCAGCAAAACGTCAACCTGGGCCAGTCGCCGCTGCACAGCAATAACTCGGGCCAGGACGATGCCTTCCTCGCGCCAGGCAATTCGCCGCGCGCCGTCGGTTTCGGCTTCATCGCCCGTTTCTGAAGTAGTCCGGCGCAAGCCGGGACACCGCCGGCCACCGGTTCCAGCGGAACCGCGTGAGCGGCTTATTTATACAGCGTTGCCACCTCAGAGCGGCGCTTATATCAGGAGATGCATTCATGAAGTCAGGTAGCAAAAAACTCAACTCAGGCTGGACGCAGGCATGCGTCGCATTGCCCTTGGCCGCCATGCTGGCCGCTTGCGGCGGCGGTGGCAGCACCGACGGCGCCACGTCGACCACGTATAACCCGGGTAGCGTCTACCAGGTAGGCACGACCTCGTTCGACCCGGACCTGCCGGCAGAACCGACCCTGCCGAAGGACACGCAGGTATGCGCCACGCTGGAAGCGTCGAGCAACCTGGTGCGCCGTCCGGACGGCTCGCTGCCGCCGGAAGCCGACCCGTCGAAGCCGGGCGTGGGCGCGGTGGTCACCACCGCCACCGCCAATCCGGACCAGGCCCGCATCCAGGCCGCGCTGGACGCCTGCGGCGCCGCCGTCGATGCCGAAGTGGGCGCGAAGATCGCCGCCGCCGATGCCGCCGCCACGGCCGCGCAAAAGACCGCCAACGTCAAGAACGTGAATATCGCCGGCGTGTCGGGCGAGGAACTGGCCAAGCCGGAATACCGCGGCAGCAAGTTTGCCGTGCGCCTGGTGGTCAACAGCTCCGGCGTGGGCGATGGCTTCATCAGCGGTCCGTTGACCCTGCCGTCGGGCGTGACCCTGTGGATCGACAAGGGAGTGACCCTGTACGCCTCGCGCGACGTCACCACCTACTCGCCGAATCCGGCCGGCCCGTACTGCGGCAACACGGCCGTCAGCTCCAGCAAGGCTGGCAGCTCGGGCAACTGCTCGGCGCTGATCAACGGCTCCAACCTGGTCAACTCGGCAGTCATGGGCGATGGCTCCATCGACAGCCGCGCCTACGCGGAAATCGTCACCACCAACAAGCTGTATCCGCTGATGAAGGTCGACATGACCTGCTCGAACACCTACGCCATGTATGCCACGGGCAAGCAGGCGGCCGACGGCGTGTCGTGCGATAACGGCGGCACCATCGTCGATTCCAAATCCTCGGCGCGCAACATGAGCTGGTGGGACCTGGCCTTCCTGGGCAACATGGTGCAGAACGGCGTGACGGGCACGGGCTCGCAGTCGAACTTCCGCATGATGGTCTTCAACTACGCGAAAAACCTGACCCTGTACCGCATCTCGCTCAATAACAGCGCCAACTTCCACGTCGTGCCGAGTGGCGTCGATGGCTTGACGGTGTGGGGCGTGAAGGTGCAGACGCCGACCCTGGCGGCATTCGCCAACCCGGCCGGCAACGGCAACCCGCTGTACAACGGCGAAACCTGGAACGCGGACAACGTCAAGAACACGGACGCCTTCGATCCGGGCGCGGCAAGCAAGGCCATTTCCGGCAAGCTGGCCACGGGCAGCAAGACCACGTCGACGGGCGCCGTGTCGTTCGACGGCTACCTGAAGAACTTCGTCTTCGCGTACAACTTCGTCAGCACGGGCGACGATGACGTGGCCCTGAAAGGCAGTGCCAATCCGTCGCCGGCCGGCTCGGGCCTGTTCGCCATCGACGGCAAGCGCGACGTGCGCTCGGACCGCAAGCACGGCATCGTCATCGCGCATAACCACATCTACTGGGGCCATGGCATTTCCGTCGGCAGCGAAACGAATGCGGGCGTGACCAACGTCGAGGTGTATGACAACTCGTTCACGCATTCGGAAGAAGGCTTGCGCATCAAGTCCGACTACGCGCGCGGCGGCGAAGTGAGCAACGTCCACTACCGCAATATCTGCATCCGCGATGCGCAAAATGCGCTGTTGTTTACCACCTACTACAGCACCAAGGCATTGCCAACGGCAGGTCCCCTGTACCCGAACTTCCACGACATCACCCTCGATAACGTGCGTATTCTGGGCAACACGGCCATCAAGCTGCAGGGCTTCAAGGCCAACACGGGCGGCTTCGACAATCCGCAGTATCCGCTGGTCATGACCTTGAACAACGTGGTGACGGATTCGCCGAACGCCACGACGATGACCTCGTCGGATGCCAACCTGACGATCAAGGGCACCAACCTGCCGATCTTCGCCAATGCGGCCGAGCGCGTGACGGTCAGCGGCACGGCGACGCAGGCGGTCGACGTGGAAAAAGTGGTCGATTGCAGCAAGGCCTTTGTCGACTTCCCGGCCATCGGCCAGTCGAACCTGTTCGGTTCGACCTGGGACAAGAAGTAAGCCTGCCACGCAGGCCCGGGTAGCACAAACGTAGCACGCGCCGCGCCGGCCATCTTTCGGGATGCCGGCGCGGCGCCGCTCTGAATCGATGAAAAATCGGGAGGACACCGCAATGCAAGCACCACAAACCGTTTTCGTCATCGGCGAATGCATGATCGAATTGCAGCGTGCGGAGCAGGAACAGGCCATGGCCTACCGCTTTGGCGGCGACACCCTGAACGCGGCCGTGTACATGGCGCGCCAGCTCGACGCGGGCCGGCACGCGGTGGCATACGTGACGGCGCTGGGCAGCGACAGCCTGTCCGACGAGATGTGCGCCAGCTGGCAGGACGAGGGCATCGACACGCGCTGCGTGCAGCGCCTGGCCGACAAGCTGCCAGGCATGTACCTGATCGAGACCGATGCGCGGGGCGAGCGCCGCTTCCATTACTGGCGCAGCGATTCGGCCGCGCGCCACTGGCTGCGCGGACAGCAGGCGCCGGCCATCCTGCAGCAGCTGGCCGGCGCGCGCCACGTGTATTTGTCCGGCATCAGCCTGGCCATCCTGTCGCCGGCCGACCGTGAACTGCTGCTGGCGACCCTGGCGCAGTGCCAGGCGCAGGGGGGACAGATCATCTTCGATAATAACTACCGTCCGCGCCTGTGGGAAAGCGCCGATGCGGCCGCCTCGGTCTACCATCGCGTACTGAGCCTGTCGTCGCTGGCCTTGCTGACGCTGGACGACGAAGACGCCTTGTATGGCCCGGCGGACGTGGCGCAAGTGCTGGCGCGCACCGGCGCCCTGGGCGTGCCCGAGATCGTGCTCAAGCGCGGTGCGCAGCCCTGCATCGTCAGTTTCCACGGCGTCGTGGAGGAAGTCGCGGCCCGGCCGGTGGCCAAGGTGGTGGATACCACGGCGGCCGGCGACTCGTTCGGCGCAGCCTATGTGGCGGCGCGGCTGGCGGGACAAGCGCCAGCCATGGCCGCCGCCGCGGGGCACCGCCTCGCCGCCTGCGTGATCGGCCAGCGCGGCGCCATCATCGCGCGCACGGAAATGCCTGCCGGATGATCGCAGACCCTGTATCATCGATTACACTGTTTTTCCTGTTTAACTTTGCCGTTTCGCTAAAATAAGTCTATGAATCTGACGTCCTCTCTTCCTCCTGCCGATGGCGAAACCGGTGTCAGCGCCGCGCGCCGCGTGTATGGATTGCTGCGCCAGCGTATCGTCGACATGAGCATGCTGCCGGGGACGCGCATCGTGGAAAAGGAGCTGGCCGATGAACTGGGCACCAGCCGCACGCCCGTGCATGAAGCCGTGCAGCGCCTGGCCGAGGAAGGCCTGATCGAAGTGCTGCCGCGCGTGGGCACCTTTGTCGCGCGCATCCCGCTCGACTCGCTGGAAGAAGCCATGCTCGTGCGCTGCGCCCTGGAGACGGCCATCATCGAAAAGGCCACGGAAAGGGCGACGCCGGAAGGCATCGCCAGCCTGCGCGCCATCCTGGCGGCACAGGCCGAATGCATCGCGCAGAACGACATCCGCGGGTTTCACCGCACCGACGAGAGCTTTCATGCCGCCCTCGCCGAATTGTCCGGCTATCCCGGCGTGTGGCCCATGATCCTGCAGGCCAAGACCCAGATGGACCGCTATCGCCAGCTGACCCTGCCCCTGGCAGGGCGCATGAGCGATGTCATGGCCGAACACAGTGACGTGGTGGAAGCGGTCGCCTCGGGCGATCCGCAGCACGCCGTCACGGCCATGCGCAGCCACCTCGACCATGTGCTGCCGGTGCTGGAAATTACCCGCAAACTGCGGCCTGAATATTTCATGCCGCATCTCGCCGTCAAACCCAAACGCTAGCGTCCCTGCGCGCCCCCGCGCCTGCCCGCCGGCCGCTGCCGGCTGACGGGCAAGGATAGCCACGTCTGTCGTGGCCGATGGCGCGCAGCCATGCACACTGATTGCTCCAAAGGATACCCATGAAAGTCTCTCACCGTCTGATTCTGCTGGTTGGCGCCGCCCTGCTCGGCATGGCCCTGCTGGGCGCCTACAGCCTGCGCAATCTGTACCAGGCCATGCGGCATGACCGCGAGGCGCAGATCGTCAACATGCTCAAGATGGGCGAACACCTGGCCGCCCATTACCACGCCGAGGAACTGGCGGGCCGGCTGACGCGCGAGCAGGCGCAGGCGGCCGCCAAGGAGGCATTGACGCAGCTCAATAATGACGGCAAAAGCTATTACTGGGCGCGCCTGCCGAACGGCTTGAACCTGGTGCACCCGAATCCGAAGAATATCGGCGTGATCGCCGAGGGCGAAACCATGGATGGCCGGCCCGATTCGCAGGCCTACGTCGAGGCGCTGGCCAGCAGCGAGGTGGGCCTGGTGACGGTCAAGAGCAAGCGTGAAGGCCAGCTGGTCGCCAAGCTCAATGGCATCATCGCCTTCCAGCCCTGGGGCTGGTGGATAGGCACGGGTTTTTTCAATGACGATATCGAGAATGCCTTCTGGCATGCGGCGATGCAGTTCCTGTGGTTCTTCCTCGCCGCCCTGGCCGTGATGTCGGCGCTGGGCTGGCAGGTGATCCGCAGCGTGCTGGGCGCCCTGGGCGGCGAGCCGGCTTACGCGGGCGACGTCACGCGGCGCATCGCCGGGCGCGACCTGTCCGCCCCCGTGGACCTGCGGGCGGGCGACAATGCCAGCCTGCTGCACAGCATCGCCCGCATGCAGCAGGACCTGGCCGGCACCGTGCGCCAGATCCGCGGCAACGCCTCGGCCATCGCCACGGCATCGCAGGAAATCGCCAACGGCAACCTGGACCTGTCGGCGCGCACGGAAGCGCAAGCCAGCTCGCTCGAGCAGACGGCGGCCTCGATGGAGGAACTGACGGGCACCGTCAGCCAGAATGCGGGCAATGCGCAGCAGGCCAGCGCGCTGGCGGGCGATGCCTCGCAGCTGGCGTGCCAGGGCGGCGCCGTGGTGGCGCGCATGGTCGACACCATGGGCGCCATCCGCCAGTCGTCAAACCAGATCGCCGACATCACGGGCGTCATCGACGCGATTGCCTTCCAGACGAATATCCTGGCCCTGAACGCGGCCGTGGAAGCGGCGCGCGCGGGCGAGCAGGGGCGCGGCTTCGCCGTGGTGGCGGGCGAGGTGCGCAGCCTGGCGCAGCGCGCGGCCGGCGCGGCGAAGGAAATCAAGGAATTGATCGGCGTGTCGGTGACGCAGGTGGAGGCGGGCGGCGAGCTGGCCGGCCAGGCGGGCGCCGCGATGCAGCACGTGGTCGACAGCATCGCCAAGGTGACGGCTTTCATGCACGACATCAGCACGGCCACGCACGAGCAAAGCGAGGGCATCGCGCAGGTCAACCAGGCCATCATCAGCATGGACGACGTGACCCAGCAAAACGCGGCCCTGGTGGAGCAGGCTGCCGCTGCCGCCCAGGCCATGCAGGAACAGGCGCATCAGCTGTCGGAGCTGGTCAGCCTGTTCAAGCTGGAACGGTGAGTCAGGCGGCCGGGGTGTAGGCCTGCACTTCCAACGGCTGCCCCTGGGCGTCGAAGCGCAGCGCCACCGATAGTTGCGTCACGCCGATGGTGGCCAGCGCGTCGCAGATGTCGTCGACTTCGTCCTGCAGGTCGGCGGCCAGGTCCAGCGGCTTGTCGGCGCTGTGCAGCAGGGCGCCGCCCGCCGCATGGACGTTGACACGCAGCAACATTTCACCATGCTCGTCGGCCGGACCCACGACCACGGCGGCGTCGGCGGCATCCACTTCGTGTTCCGCCAGGGCGTGGTTGATGCCCGACATCATCTGCAGCATGGCGTATTCGCTCATGCCTTGTTCCTTGCCGCCGTGGAACAGGTCCTGGTACAAGAAGCTCACTTCCAGCGCCGTGCCGGCCGGCGCCAGGCAGCGTTTCACCAGATCGCCCACTTTCGTCGTCCACTGCTGGTAGCGCGCCATGCGGGCGTCGAACCAGGCGTCGAGCGCCGCTTCATCCTGCGGTTCCGCATAGAACGGGTCGTCCACGCGTTTCAGGGCAAAGCCCAGCAGGAAGCGCAGCTCGACGGCCGTGTCCTGCGCGCCGAAGGCCGTTGCGCTCCAGCCCACGATGCTGCTTTCCAGGCCCGGCGCGGCGACGATCTTCTTGTCCGTCATCGACGCGTAGGCATCGCGCACCATTTCATGCAGGTGGCTGTAGGTGATGCGGTCGATTTCATCGAGGTCGTAGGCATGGCTCATCAGGACCACCTTGGCCTTGGCGCTTTCCAGTTCGGCTTGCTGGAAACTCTGCACCAGCGCTTCGAACGCATCCTGGTCCTGGAAGCTGTCCTCCTCCTTCAGGCCGCCCGTGCTTTGCACCAGCAGGGGCACGACGAAGGCGTTGATTTCCATGGCGGGCGCGTTGTCGCGGCGAATCACGGAAATGGAGGCCGCTTCCTCGATATGGCTGCGCAGGTACTGCCAGGCGCCCACGTCTTCGTACTTGGAACGCTCGATGGCGTCGTACAGGATTTCATCCTTCTTTTGATTCAAGGCCTTGCGGATGATGCGGCCAAACTCGACGGCTTGCTCGGCCAGCACCGTGCCCTGCGATTCGCTGTCTTCCTGTTCCGCCAGGTTCAGGGCCATCGTGCACAGCATGCGCGTGACGGCTTCATCCTTATCTTCAGGCGTGTTGGCGGATTTACGGGGGACAGGGCGCTTATTTTTGGGCATGGCGATCAACAGGTTAAGTAATTCGGGTCAGGCAAACGGGAACGGGCGCCAAGGCTGGGCCTGGCGCCGGGACAGATCATACAGCCTGGGACATCAATGGTCGGTATCGAACATCTCGTGCAGTTCGTCGAGCAGGTCGGCCGCCTCTTCTTCCGACAGGCCGAGATGCTGACAAGCAAGACTGCCGCCCTTGTCCCACTCCAGCGAGGTACTGTTGCCATGGTAGCGCTGAATGCCCTTTTCGGCCAGCAGGGACAGGGCGACGAGCGAGCGGATGGCATCGTCCGTGGACGGGTCCGCCAGCACCGTGTAGTCGTGGTGGTGCAAGATTGCCCACGAGACGTCGGAGGACAGGCCCCAGTTGCGCGCCAGCAGACAGCCGATGGCCGCGTGGTTGGTCTGGTGGCGCGCGTCTTCCAGGGCAGTAAAGCAGTTGTGCGCATCGTTCGCCGCCGCCGCATAGGTGTTGACGTAGTCGGGGAAGCGGTTCATCAGCAGGGGCACGCCGATATCGCAGAACAGGCCGAAAGTGTGGGCGATGTCGGGCGGGGCGATGCGCAGCTTGCGCGAGGTAAACACGACGGCGCGGGCGCGCTTGGCCGACACGTCCCAGAAATTGGTCAGTTCCACGCCTTCCGCTTCCAGCGCCTGGCGCGCCAGCAGTCCCGTCATCATGGCGCTGCACTGGTTGATGCCGAGAAAGTTGATGCCCTGCTCGACGGACTTGGCTTTGCGCGCGGCGCCATAGAAGGGCGAATTGGCCAGCTTCAGCAAGGCACCGGACATGCCGACGTCGTCGGCGATGATGCGCGCGATGCGGCGCGGCGACGGGTCCTCCTCGGCCAGCTCGCGCTGCAGGTCGACCAGCAGGCTGGGGCGCGGCGGGATACGGATGGAACGCATCAGGGCGTCGACCGGATCTTCCTGCACTATCTGGGCTTGCGCTGCCGCTCTCATCATCGTTGTCTTTGCATTGCTGGTGGATATTCTGTCGTGCGCTGCCGCCGGCCGCCGCGGGGCGTGCAGCGCAGTGCCGGACGATTATCGCTGTTTATGCATGGCAATAGTTCATCTCAGCAATGGTTTGATGAAAAAATCCCCCTTTTTCTCCCGTTAGCGCCTGCTTTTCGCCGTTTTGCGACGCCCATTCCAGCGGTTCCCATGGTTGAAAAGGTAAGCTTTATTTGTTTTCAAGGCTGTCGGGCGCGTGCATGGGGCAGGGCGGCGCTACAATTGCCACATGAAAAAAATTCTCGCCGGTATAGATTTCGCGGCCGATTCCAGCACGGTGGCGCGCCAGCTGATCGGCGTGACCGTGCTGGTCGATGGCGTGGGCGGACGCATCGTGGAAACGGAAGCGTATGACCGGCTGGACCCGGCGTCGCACACGTATGGCGGCATGACGCCGCGCAATGCGGCCATGTTCGGCCCGCCCGCGCATGCCTATGTGTACCGCTCGTATGGCATCCACTGGTGCCTGAATTTTGTCTGCCGCGAGCCGGGCCATGGCGCGGGCGTGCTGATCCGCGCCATCGAGCCACTGGCCGGCATCGATATCATGCGCGAACGGCGTGGGATCGAAGCGCTGCGGCTGCTGTGCTCGGGGCCGGGCAAGGTGTGCCAGGCGCTGGGCGTGAGCCACCTGCAGAACCGCCTGGCGCTCGATGCGCCGCCGTTTACCTTGCTGGCGCGCGAGGAGGAGGTGATCGTGCAAACGGGGCCCCGCATCGGCATTTCCAGGGCGATGGAGACGCCGTGGCGCTTCGTGCTGGCCGGGTCGCCGTATTTGAGCAAGCCCATGCGCGTGCCTGCGGGCTAGGGCGCGGGCCGGTATCAGGCGCCGCGCTGACGGTGCGGGGTGCGGCCTGCGCCGGCGGTGGCGCCATGGCGGGGGGCGCCGCGCAGCGGACTGTGCAGTGCGCGGCGTTCCGCATGCGCGCCTGTCACGAGACTGGCCGGGTCCTGGAACGCCTGCTCCTCGCCAGTGACGGTGGGCGATGTCGCCTGGCTATCGAGGGTAAACACGGCCACGGCGGCCGACAGTGTCACGGCCTGGTCCTGCAGGCTGGCCGCCGCCGCGGCCGCCTGTTCCACCAGGGCGGCATTTTGCTGCGTGACATCATCCATTTGCGTGACGGCCTGGTTGACTTCCGTGATGCCCGACGCCTGCTCGGCGCTGGCCTGTTTCACGCGCTGGATGATGTCGTTGACTTGCTGTACCGAGGCAACGATGGCACCCATGCTGTCGCCGGCCTTCTGCACGGCCACGCTGCCGCCATCGATGGTGGTGACGGACGTGGCGATCAGGGTCTTGATTTCCTTGGCCGCTTGCGCCGAGCGGTGCGCCAGGGTGCGCACTTCGGAGGCGACCACGGCAAAGCCACGGCCTTGCTCGCCCGCGCGCGCCGCCTCCACCGCCGCGTTCAGGGCGAGGATATTGGTCTGGAAGGAAATGCCGTCGATCACGCCGATAATTTCCACGATCTGGCGCGAATTGGCCCGTATCGTCGCCATTGTCGCCACCGCCTGCTGCATCGCCGCGCCCCCTTGCACGGCCAGGCCGGACGCTTGCGCGGCCAGGTCGCAGGCCAGCTGGGCATTGTTGGCATTGTCGTTGACGGCTTCCGTCAGCGTTTCCATGGCGCTCGATGTTTCTTCCAGCGAACTGGCCTGCATTTCCGTGCGCGCCGACAGGTCCAGGTTGCCGCTGGCAATTTCGCGCGAGGCCGTGTCGATCGATTGCACGGCATCCATGATGGTGCGCAAGGTCTGGTTCAGGTTGGCGATGGTCTGGTCCAGCACGCGCGACGTGTCGGCGATTTCGTCGCTGCCCTGCTTGGGCGCGCCGGCCGTCAGCTTGCCGGCCGCCAGGTCTTGCACGGCGTCGGCGATGCCGCGGATTTCCCCCAGCATGGCACGCCGCACCAGCATGGTCACGACGATGGAAACGAGGATGGAGAGCAGCACGGTCAGCAGCATGCTCCAGCCCAGGCTGCGAAATTCCGCGCTGGCCGTCGCGTGCGCCTGGCTGCTGAGCGTGGTTTCCAGCGCCGACAGTTGCGCCAGCTGCGTACTGAGCTGGACGAACTGCGTTTCCGCCTTTTGCATGGAATTGGTGGCGATGGACTGGTCCATCTGCGCCATTTCCATGGTTTCCAGCACCGCGTTGCGGTAGCCGGACAGGGCCTGGATGGCCGCATCGAGCAAGCTGCGCTCGGCGCCCGTGGCCGTGCTGCGCAGCGCCGTCAGCTGCTTGCCGATGGCGAGGTGGCGCGCCTTGATCTGTTGTTCCAGCGCATCGATACGGGCCTTGGCGAAGCTGCCATTGGTCCATGACAGCAACTGGTACATATTGCCGTGTACATGCTTGGCGTCACCGGCCACGTCGGAAGCCGCCTTCAGGTGCGTGATGCGCACCCGCACCATGTTTTCCAGCGAAGCATTTTGCCGCACCATGCCATACCAGGCGCCGCTGGAACTGAGTATCAGCAGCAGCAGCACGAGGGCGGGCGCCAGCAGTAATTTTGGTCCGATGCGTAGTCGATTGAGCATGTCTGACTCCTGCCAGTGGGACTGTACACGCCGGGGGCGCCGCAGCGGCCAGCTGCCGCGCCCGCACGGCGCCGGGAGGGCTTATTTCTTGTAGATGCCCGCTTCCAGCACCACGTCGTTGACGCGCAAAATGTACGTGGTCTTGGGCTCGATCTTGCCGCTGGTGGGATTCTTGTACTGGTAGTCGACCCAGCCCTTGCCCTGTTTTTGCGCCAGTTCGATGATTTCACGGCGGTATTTCTTGCCATTCGCATCCGGCACGTCCGTCAGGTCCTTGCCGACGATGGACGGATTGATGGGATGGGCCAGCACGATGCCCGTCTTGATGTCGCGCATGTCCACATACAGCGAACCCTGCACGAAATCGGGATCTTTCGCCGTGATCTTTTTCATCATTTCTTCCTTGCCATGCGCCTTCATGAAGGCGGCGCCCCGTTCGGCCATGGCGATGGCGTCTTTTTCCGTCGGTTCGACCGCGGCACTGACGCTGGCGCTGGCAAATGCCAGGCACAGCAGGCTACCCGTGAATAAGCGTTTCATGAAAACTCCTTTGAGATCGAGGGATGTGTTGCCAAGTCGTAATTTACGTCGGTGTGGCTGGCATCAAGTTGCGATGGAACAAACTAAGGTGTTGCTTGAAGGCAGCTTGCGGCATATCGCAGCGCTTGTTGATGTGTGGCAATTTGGTTCCTTGCGGCAAGAACTATGATGACTTTCGCAGCATGCCGCGTGACGTGGCGTGCACTCAAACAGGGCGAGATAGTCTGATGTTGGGCTGATTTCGTGGAAGTTATCGTCATTTACTGGCAAGGAGCCGACCGTGTCCGCACTCATTACCGAGCCGTTCCCATCCAAATTCAAGCCGTATACGCGGCAAACCATTCAGCAGGCGCGGCAGTGGGCCTGGCTGCCGGAAGAGCAGCGCGAAGCCGTGCAAGTGGTGTCGCATGTGTTGCCATTTCGCACCAACGAATATGTGCTCGATCAGCTGATCGACTGGAACAACATTCCGGACGATCCCATCTACCGCCTCGTCTTTCCCCACCGCGACATGCTGCCGCCGGAGCAGTACGCGCACTTGCGCGACCTGGTGCTGGTCAAACAGGACAAGGCCGCCATCGATGCCTATGTGCATGGCTTGCGCCTGGGCATGAATCCCCATCCCGCCGGGCAGATGACGCATAACGTGCCCCGCGTCAACGATGCCCCCGTGCGTGGCTTGCAGCACAAATATGCGCAGACGGTGCTGTTTTTCCCCAGCGCGGGACAGACTTGCCACGCCTATTGCACCTTCTGTTTCCGCTGGCCCCAGTTCGTCGGCATGGACGACATGAAATTCGATGCGCGCGAATCGCATGAACTGGCCGCCTACCTGAAACTGCATCCGGAAGTGACCGACGTGCTGATCACGGGCGGCGATCCGATGATCATGAACACGCGGCAGCTGGCTGCCTACCTGGAGCCGCTGCTGGAGCCGGGCCTGGAACACATCCAGAACATCCGCATCGGCACCAAGTCGGTGGCGTACTGGCCGCAGCGCTTCGTCTCGGACCGCGACGCGGACGACTTGCTGCGCCTGTTCGAGCGCATCGTCAAGGCGGGCAAGAACCTGGCCGTGATGGGCCATTACAGCCACGCCGTCGAGTTGCGCCAGGACATCGCGCAGCAAGCCGTCAAGCGCATCGTCTCCACGGGCGCCACCCTGCGCATGCAGGGGCCGCTGATCCGCCACATCAATGAAGACCCGAAAAGCTGGGCCGAGCTGTGGCAGACGGGCACGCGCCTGGGGGCGATTCCGTACTACATGTTCGTCGAGCGCGACACGGGGCCGCGCGGTTATTTCGAGTTGCCGCTGGCAAAGGCGCACGAGATTTTCCAGGCCGCCTACCAGATGGTGTCCGGCCTGTCGCGCACGGTGCGGGGGCCGTCCATGAGCGCTTTTCCCGGCAAGATCGTCATCGATGGCATCGTCACCATCAATGGCGAGAAACTGTTTGCCCTGCAATTCTTGCAGGCGCGTAACCCGGACTGGGTGCGCCGGCCGTTCTATGCGAAGTTCGATGCGGAAGCGACGTGGATGGACCATCTGCAGCCGGCGTTTGGCCACGATAAATTTTTCTTCGAGACGGATGAGCCTGTACCGCAGCTGCCGCACAAGGTCATCCGCCTGGCGCAGGCGGCCTGAACATGCACGCCGCCGGCGCGCCAGCCCGCTCCGGCGTGGCCGTGTTTTGCCTGGTCTTCCTGCCGTTTGCGCTGGGGCACTACCTGTCTTGTCTCTTGCGCGGCGTCAATGCCGTGCTGACGGCCGAACTGCTGGGCGCCGTGCCCCTGACGCCAGCCCAGCTGGGACTGCTGACCAGTGCCTTCTTTCTTGCCTTTGCGCTGGTGCAATTGCCGGTCGGCATGGCGCTGGACCGCTACGGCCCCCGCGCCGTGCAAGCCTGGCTGATGGCGCTGGCGGCACTGGGCGTGTGGCTGTTCAGCCGGGGCCACAGTTTTGCCGAGCTGATATGGGCGCGCGCCCTCATGGGGGCGGGGTTGGGCGGCTGTTTCATGGCCGCCGTGAAAGCGATTTCGTGCGCCATCGCGCCGTCGCGCCTGCCTTCCGTGCACGGCTACCTGATTGCCGTCGGCGGCCTGGGCGCGGCCACGGCCACCATGCCCGTCAAGCTGGCACTGCACTACACGGACTGGCGCGGCGTCTTCCTGGGGCTGGCGCTGGCGGCGCTGGCCATCGGTTTGCTGATCCGCCTGCTGTCGCCCGCCATGCCTGTCCCGACCGCGGCCGCCAGCAAGGCCAGCGTCTGGAGCGTATATGCCGACGCGCAATTTCGCCGCACCATCGCGCTGATCCTGTTGCCGCACACGGTGTTTTTTGGCGTGCAAGGCTTGTGGATAGGGCGCTGGCTGGCCGACGTGGGCGGCCTGTCCGAGGATAACGTGGCGTATCTGTTGTACCTGGGCATGGCTGCCGTCATCTTTGGCGCCATCGGCATGGGCATGCTGACGGAATGGGCGGGCCGGCGCGGCATCGACACCATGCAGGTTGCCGCCACCGGCATCGTCCTGTTTGTCGGCGCGCAAGTGGCCATGGCGTGCAATGCCGTGCCCAGCCTGCCCCTGCTCTCCGTCCTGTTCACCCTGCTGGGCACGGTCACGGGACTCGAGTATGCAATCGTCGCGCAAAGCATGCCGGCCAGTTTGACGGGCAGGGCGGCCACCTGCCTGAACCTGCTCATTTTTACGGGAGCCTTCCTGGTGCAGGCCGGTTTCGGACTGGTCCTCGGCTGCTGGCCCCTGAACAGCCACCAGCAGTACCCCGCCCAGGCTTACCAGGCGGCGTTCGGCGTGCTGGTGGCGCTGCAATTGCCGGGCCCGGCGATGTATTTCATGCGCCAGCGTGCGCGCACTTCGGGCGCGCTGCGGGCCGGTACGGCGGCCATGCTCAAGGCCAAGGACGACTAGCCACGCTGGCCGCCGTGCCCGTCACCGGGCAAGGAACCATCCTGCCCTGCCATTGCAGTTGCCCCCTGCGCACCCTTGCTGGCAGGCCGGCTTCGCCCGCGCCGTCGCCTGCCATCCGCCGATTGCCGCCCGCGGCATCAATCTTTCGCTGGTGCATCAATATTTTGTATTTTTTGATAATTAAATATTATACAATCCCCGCTATCAATCATTTCCGTAGAGAAATTATCGACATGAAGTTACTCCCATATCTTGCGTTCGTTTTTCCTTTGCTGGCGCTGCCGCCGTCCGCCTGGGCCAGTCCCGCAGTGCCGTCGGCTAGCCAGGATGCCGCCCGGGGGCAGTTGGTCGACGCCCTGTTTGCCAGATGGGACCGGCCCGATTCCCCGGGCGCCGCGGTGCTGGTGGTGCAGGATGGCCGCGTCGTCTACCGGGGCAATGTCGGCATGGCCGACATCGAACAGGGACGCGCGATGACGTCGTTGACCCCCATCCACGTCGCTTCGCTGTCGAAGCAGTTCACCGCCTTCGCGATCCTGCTGCTCGCGCAGGAGGGCAAGCTGTCACTCGACGATGACGTGCGCAAGTATGTGCCCGAACTGCCGGACTTCGGCCAGACGATACGCATCCGACACCTGCTGAGCCACACGAGCGGCTTGCGCGACCAGTGGAATCTGCTGGTGATGGCGGGCTGGCGCATGGACGACGTCATCACGGACGACGATGTGATGCGCCTCGTGCGCCGCCAGCGCGCCCTCAATTTCGCGCCCGGCAGCGATTTCGCCTACAACAATACCGGCTACACGCTGCTGGCGGCCATCGTCCGGAAGGTGTCCGGCAAGCCGCTGGCCGAGTTTGCGCGGGAACGCATCTTCGAGCCCCTCGGCATGCGGCATACCGTTTTCCGTGAGCAATATGCCACCCTGGTGGCGCGCCGCGCGCAGTCTTACCAGCCGGCGCCGGCGGGCGGCTATGCCGGTGTTGCCCTGTCGTATTCCACGGTCGGCCCCACCAGCGTGTTGACGACGGCCGATGACCTGGTGCTGTGGGCAAACAATTTCGACGATGGCCGGGTCGGTGGCCCTGCCTTGCTTGCGCAGATGCAAACATCGGCTGTCTTCAACGATGGCAAGCCTACCGGCTATGGCGGCGGCGTCGAGGTCGGCACGTACCGCGGCTTGACAAGCATCGATCACAGCGGCGCCGATGCCGGCTTTCGCAGCTATCTGGCCCACTTTCCCCAGCAACGGCTGACGGTCATCGTCGCCGCGAACGGTGCCGATGTGCAAGCCAGCCGGCTGGGCCAGCGCATCGCCGACATCTATCTCGATGGCCAGCTGGAACCCTTGCCGAAACCTTTGCCCACTTATTCGGACGGCGTGCAGGTGCCGCTCGCGCCCGCCCGAATGGATGCCCTGCTGGGCACCTACGCGCTGGAAAACGGTTCGGCGATCACCTTTGTCAGGGAACAAGACCATCTGTTCGGCTGGACGGCGGGCGACGACAAGATGCAGTTCTACCCGGCCGGCGAGCGCGAGTTTTTCGTCAAGTTGAGCAACGCCAGCTTCCGTTTCGATGCGCCCGATGCGGACGGCGTCATCGGCGGCGGCACCTGGCTGCGTAACGCGCGGGCCGTGCGGGCCAGGCGCCTTGCGCCCGCCCGGCTGTCCGCGCAGGAGCTGCAGCCTTTGCTGGGGGAATACTACAGCGACGAATTGCATGCGCTCTACACCGTCACGGCCAGGGATGGCAGCGTGGTGCTGGGCTATGCGCGCGGCGACATCGCGCTGGCGCCATTCGGCAAGCAGAGCTTCGTTGGCCCCTGGCCATTCGGCCTGGTGACGTTCCAGTGCCTGGCAGCGCAGGACTGCAAGGGATTCACGGTCACGGAAAGCCGCGCCAGCGAGGTGGCCTTTGCGCGCGTGGCCCCCTTGGGCGTGGCCGGCGGCAAGCCCGTGCCCTGAGGGCGCGACATGCCGTCTCCCTGCGCAGGCATGGCCTGATTCCCGTGTTTTTCATGGCCCCCTGCAGGTGCGCCAGACCATCCGGTAAAATGGCAGCCTGCACAGCGGCAATGATCAACTCCAAGGAAGACTATGAAACTCGTTCGTTATGGACGTCCAGGCAAGGAAAAACCGGGCCTGATCGATGAAGAAGGCAAATTGCGCGACCTGTCCGGCGTGATTGCCGATATTGACGGCGCGCAACTGTCCGACAAGGCCTTGCGCAAGCTGGCCAAGCTCGACGAAAAGACGCTGCCCCTGGTGCGCGGCAATCCCCGCTTCGGCGTGCCGCTGGCCAAGGTCGGCAAGTTCATCGGCATCGGCCTCAATTACGCGGACCACGCGGCCGAGGCGGGCATGCCGATCCCGTCCGAACCCATCGTCTTCATGAAGGCGATCAGCTGCCTGAACGGTCCCGACGACAATGTCGTGCTGCCGAAAGGCTCGAAAAAGACGGACTGGGAAGTGGAACTGGGCGTCGTCATCGGCACGCGCGCACAGTACGTGAGCGAAGACGATGCGCTGAAATACGTGGCCGGCTATTGCGTCGTCAACGATATTTCCGAGCGCTCGTTCCAGCTGGAGCGGGGCGGCCAGTGGGATAAGGGCAAGGGCTGCGACACCTTCGGCCCCGTGGGTCCGTGGCTGGTGACGCGCGATGAAGTCATCGATGAGCAAGACCTGGACCTGTACCTGGAAGTCAACGGCAAGCGCATGCAGACTGGCAATACGCAAACCATGATTTTTACCGTCGCGCAAATCGTCAGCTACCTGTCGCAATTCATGACCCTGGAACCGGGCGACGTCATCGCCACGGGCACGCCGCCGGGCGTGGGCCAGGGCCGCAAGCCGCAGCGCTTCCTCAAAAAAGGCGACAGCCTGCGCCTGGGCATCGCCGGCCTGGGCGAGCAGCAGCAGGACGTCGTCGCCTGGACCGCCTGATGGCCGGTAGCGACATCGACCGTTTGCCGCCGCTGCCCCTGGACCAGCTCGACGTCCAGCAGCGCGCCGCTGCGCAAGCCATCATCGACGGCCCGCGCGGGGCCCTGTATGGCCCCTTCGTGCCCCTGATCCGCAGCCCCGAGCTGATGGAAACGGCGCAGCGCATGGGAGAATACTTGCGTTACCGCAGCGCCATCGGCACGCGCCTGTCGGAATTGGCCATCCTCGTGACGGCGCGCCAGTGGGACCAGCAGGTCGAGTGGGCCATCCACGCGCCGCTGGCCGTGCAGAACGGCATCGCGCAAGCGGCCGTGGACGCCATCGCGCAGCGGCGCGCGCCGCTGGCTCTGCAAGACGACGAGCAAGCCGTGCATGACTTCTGCATCGAACTGCAGCAGAACAAGCGGGTCAGCGATGCCACCTATGCGCGGGCGCTGGCGCTGTTCGGCGAGCAGGGCGTGGTGGACTTGATGGGCATCAATGGCTACTACACTTTCCTGGCCATGGTGATGAACGGCGCGCAGACGGCCGTGCCCGCCCTGGGCGTGCCGCCGCTGCCTGTCTGATTAGAGGAGTTCTTCGGACGAAGATGGACAAAATGTAATGAAGTTGCAATTATTCAATATATAATTTTGCTTCCCTTCCATTGCTAAATTGCTCAATGAAAACTCGTCCGTGCTTCACCCTGATGGGCCGCGCCTTCCTGGCGCTGGCCCTTTCTTTTTGCCCGTTGATGACGGTGCGCGCGCTTGCCGCCGAGACCAGCGCCACGGCCAGCGCCTCCGCGCTGGAAAATTCCGTCGTCAAGGTATTTTCCACCCTGCGCGGGCCTGATCCCTACAAGCCCTGGAGCAAGGCCCAGCCGCAGGAAGTGACGGGTTCCGGCGTCGTCATCGAAGGCCGCCGCATCCTCACCAACGCGCACGTGGTCGGCTATGCCAGCCAGGTGCAGATCCAGGCGAATGGCTCGGGCGACAAGATTCCCGCCACGGTGCTGGCCATTTCGCGCGGCATGGACCTGGCCTTGCTGAAGGTCGACGACGACAGCTTTTTTGCCAGCCACAAGCCGGTGCCGCGGGCCAACGTCCTGCCGGACGTGCGCGATGCCGTGCTGGCCTACGGTTATCCGACGGGCGGCACTTCGCTGTCGATCACCAAGGGCATCGTCTCGCGCATCGAATTCGTGCGCTACAACTTCCCCGTTTCCGGCCTGCGCATCCAGATCGACGCGGCCATCAATCCGGGCAATAGCGGCGGCCCCGTGATTGCCGGCGACAAGATGATCGGCCTGGCCTTCGCCGGCATGCTCAATGCGCAAAATATCGGCTACATCATCCCCAACGAGGAAATCGAGCTGTTCCTGCGCGATCAGGAAAGTGGCGCGCCCAAGGGCAAGCCGGCCATACTGGACGTGACGCAGACGCTGGAAAATCCCGCCCTGCGCACCTATTTGAAGCTGGCCAAGGGCGTCGAGGGCGCCGTCGTGATGACGCCGGCCAGCCAGGATGCCGCCTACCCCCTCAAGGAGTGGGACGTCATCACGCAGATCGGCGAGTTTCCCATCGATAACCAGGGCATGGTCAAGCTGAATGCCAACAGCCGCGTACGCTTCCAGTACCGCGTGCAGCAACTGGCGAAAAACGGCCTGCTGCCGCTGACGGTGGTGCGCCAGGGCACGCCTCTGAAAATCAGCGTGCCCGTGTCGGCATCGCACCCCATGCTCATTCCTAGCTTGCAGGGCAACTATCCCTCGTATTTCATCTTTGGGCCGATGGTGTTTTCGCGCGCCACCACGGAATTCATGGCAGGGCCGAACAGCAATGCGGGCATGTTGGCGGGCATGAGTTTTGCCGGCAACCCGCTGGCGACGCGCCGCGGCGATGCGCCCGATGCCGAGCGCGAGGAACTGGTGGTGATCGCCGCGCCGTTCTTCCCGCACAAGCTGATGAATGGCTACAGCACCCGTTTCTTCTCCGTCGTCGATTCCGTCAATGGCGTGCGCGTGCGCAGCCTGGCGCACCTGGTGGCCTTGCTGCGCGACCAGAAGGATGACTTGCTGACCTTCCGCTTCCAGCAACGCGACGCGGAAATGGTCGTCGTGCCCCGCAAGGAGATGCTGGCGGCGACGGAATCGGTGCTGACGGACAACGGCATCCGCTCGGAAGCGTCGGCCGACATGTTGAAAATATGGAATGAAAAAACGCCGGCGAGCAACTAAGCTCCCGGCGTTCCGTACAACAACAGGCGCGGCGCACACCGCGCCTGTTTTATTTTAAGCCAATACTTTTTTCAGCCAGGCGCCGATGGCATCGATTTCTTCCTGGCACAACGAATGCTGCATCATGTATTCGTGCCATTCCACCTGGTAACCCATGCCGGTGAGCAAGTCGCGCGATTGCTGCGCGCGGGCGATCTGCACCACGGGGTCGGCCGTGCCGTGCGCCATGAAGATCGGCGTCTGCAGGCTGGCAGGCGTACGCTCGGCGGCCGTCTTGTCGGCCAGCGGCAGGTAGCCGGACAGGCACATCAGGCCAGCCAGCGGCTCGGGATGGCGCAAGCCCGTCTGCAGGGTCATGGCGCAGCCTTGCGAGAAACCGGCCAGGATGATGCGGCTGGCGGGAATGCCGCGCGCCTTTTCGCGCGCGATCAGCGCTTCGATCTGCGCCTGCGAGGCGCGCAGGCCGCTTTCATCTTCGCGGCGCACGAGGTCGCTTACGAGGATGTCGTACCAGGCGCGCATCACATAGCCGTTGTTGATGGTGACGGGCATGGTGCCGGCGCTGGGGAAAATGAAGCGGATGGCGGGGCAGCCGCGCAAGTCGAGTTCTTTGACCAGCGGCACGAAGTCGTTGCCGTCGGCGCCCAGGCCGTGCATCCAGATGATGGAAACGGTGGGATTCGGTGCGCTGTCGAGTTCTATGGTTTCCAGCAAGGTGCTCATGTATTTTCCTCAGGTAAAGGTTGCGCCGGACGCAGCGCCGATTTGGGACGGAAGGCCTTGCAGATGGCCGGGTCGGTTTCCATGTAGGGGCCACCGATGAGGTCGATGCAATATGGCACGGCGGCAAAGATGCCGTTTACCAATTGATTTCCATTAACATCCTTCAAGCCTTCCAGGGTTTCCTTGATGGCCTTGGGCTGGCCCGGCAGGTTCATGATCAGGGCGGCGCGCTCGGGCGTTTCGCGGATCACGGCCACCTGGCGCGACAGGATCGCCGTCGGCACGAATTGCAGGCTGATCTGGCGCATCTGTTCGCCGAAACCGGGCATTTCCTTGCTTCCCACGCTGAGCGTGGCGTCCGGCGTCACGTCGCGCCGCGCCGGACCCGTGCCGCCCGTCGTCAGGATCAGGTGGCAATGGTTCAGGTCGACCATGTCGATCAGGGTATTTTCAATCTGCGAGCGCTCGTCCGGGATCAGCCGTTTTTCCAGGCGGAAGGGCGTGCGGATGGCGGCAGCCAGCCAGCTTTCCAGGGCCGGGATGCCCTGGTCTTCATACACGCCGCCGCTGGCGCGGTCCGAGATCGACACGAGGCCGATAATCAATTCGTCTTCGAGTGTGGTCATGGGGCACCTGTCTATGTCGTAAAAAAACCGGGATGATCCCGGTTTTTAGCTGCTTTCGGGGGCAGACCCGCCGGGCCTGCCCCCAGTTGCTTACTCGTCGTCTTCCGGCTCGACGCCGTCTTCATCCGCCTCATCCTTGCCGCCGTTCTGTTTCTTGGCGATCTGTTTCAGGATCTGGAAGATTTCGCGGTAGGCTTTCGGCGGCTTGTTCTCGGCCTGTTCCTTGCGGGCATTGCGGATCAGGGTGCGCAGGTGCTGCACGTCCAGTTCCGGGTTTTCCGACAGCAGGACGGTCAGGGCCTTGTCGTCCGCCAGCAGCTTGTCGCGGCGGCGTTCCATGGCGTGCATGGCGGCCGTGTCGGCTTTCGACAAGCCTTTCCAGCTATCGATGGTGCGTTGGATGGCGGCAACTTCTTCCTCGTCCAGGGTGCGCATTTTCTTGCCCACGTATTGCAGCTGGCGGCGGCGGCCTTCGTGATCCTTGATCAGCTGGCATTCGAGGATGGCGTCGCGCACGTCTTCCGGCATCGGGACGCGCTTGACGCGGTCGCGTGCTTCATTGACGAGTTCTTCGCCCAGCTTTTGCAGGACGGTCATCTGGCGCTTGAGTTCCGATTTCGACGGACGTTCATATTCCTGTTCGAATTCGGACGATTGGAAGCCGCAAGCTCCCCGGTTTGGATTTGGCATGATATATAAGGCGGGAGAGGACTTGTGGACCGCTCCTGTAAACTGTAAACGACTGCTATGATAACCTTTTTAGCGGCTTTCCGAAGAAAACAGCGCATGAACGACTCCGTATTTACCCATAGTCAAGAGCAATTGCAGCAACTGGTCCGTGATGTGTTGTCTTTTGCGCGGGACGCGGGCGGCACCGATGCCGCCGTTGAAGTCAGCGAAGGCGGCGGCCTGTCCGTTTCTGTACGAAAAGGCAAGATCGAGACGATCGAGCAAAACAAGGACAAGGGCATGGGCGTGACGGTGTTTGTCGGCAAGAAACGCGGCAATGCCAGCACCTCCGATTTTTCCCTCGCCGCCCTGCGCGCCACGGTGGATGCTGCCTACAACATCGCCCGCTTCACGGCCGAGGACGACTGTGCGGGGCTGGCCGACGCGGAGATGCTGGAAATGGCCCCCCGCGACTTGCAATTGTATTATCCGTGGCGCATTTCCGCCGAGGAAGCCGTCGCGCTGGCCCAGCGGGCCGAAGCGGCCGCCTTTGCCGTCGATCCGCGCATCACGAATAGCGAAGGGGCGGGCGTACACGTGCAGCAATCGCATTTTGTTTCCGCCAATTCGCGCGGCTTCATCGGCGGCTATCCTTTTTCGCGCCACACCCTGTCCGTGGCGCCCATCGCCGGCAAGGGGGCGAAGATGCAGCGCGACGACTGGTATTCCTCCGTGCGCGACGCCTCCAAGATGTCGAGCCCGGAAGCCATCGGCCGCTACGCCGCCGAGCGCGCCCTGTCGCGCCTGAATGCGCGTAAACTCGGCACGCGTACCTGTCCCGTGCTGTTCGAGGCGCCGCTGGCGGCCGGCTTGCTGGGGACCTATGTGCAAGCGACCTCGGGCGGCGCCCTGTACCGCAAGTCCACTTTCCTGCTGGACTCCCTGGGCACGCAGGTGCTGCCGTCGCACGTGCAGATCTTCGAAGACCCGCACGTGATCGGCGGCGTCGGTTCGGCGCCGTTCGATGAGGAAGGCGTGAAAACCGTCAGCCGCGACGTGGTGAAAGATGGCGTGGTGCAAGGTTATTTCCTGTCGACTTATACGGCCCGCAAGCTGGGCATGCAGACGACGGGCAATGCGGGCGGTTCGCACAATCTGTACCTGACGTCGACGCAGACGGCCGCCACCGACGATTTTGTCGCCATGCTGAAAAAGCTGGGCACGGGCTTGCTGGTGACGGAACTGATGGGGCAGGGCACCAACTATGTGACGGGCGACTATTCGCGCGGCGCCTCCGGTTTCTGGGTGGAAAACGGCGTGATCCAGTATCCGGTGGAAGAAATCACCATCGCCGGCAACATGAAGGACATGCTGCGCAACATCGTTGCCGTCGGCGCCGACGTGTTGCGCCGTGGCACCAAGCAGACCGGGTCCATCCTCATCGAGAGCATGGTGGTGGCGGGCGGTTGAACGTGTCCCGTCCTCCTTCCGAAAGGCGCCTCTGGCGCCTTTTTTCTTGTCCGTGACCCATCCTGGAATAAGTTGACACTTTTTCGCTACAGAGAAGGAGTGTTCGATGAAACAAGGGTTTCGACGCAG